>JAKSIM010000057.1 GCA_024398845.1 Fibrobacter sp.
CCAAGCGAAAGAAAAGGAAGGTGTTAGGAGGGGCGAAGCCTCTCCTAGTCGGAGAAGGCCTTCGCGTTAAGCGAAGGCCTTCATAAAGAGTAGTTATAAGCCGGGTTTTGTACTCGTGCCATACGTCCTAGGGACTGTGCACAAAGCGATGACCATCTCTCTGGACGAATCGTTACCGACCGCCTCAAGCGACCTACCCGGATGTCCAACAGCCACGGGCCGCAGCTGGTCCTTGCGGACGGACTCCTGCTTGGTCTTGCACCGGATGAGGTTTACCATGCCATCCCTGTCACCAGGAATGCGGTGAGCTCTTACCTCGCCGTTTCACCCTTACCTGCTTGCGCAGGCGGTTTGTTTTCTGCTGCACTATCTGTCGCGTTACCGCGCCTGGACGTTATCCAGCATCTTGCCCTGCGGTGCCCGGACTTTCCTCCAGCTTTGGGCCGGCGGTCATCCGCTACTCTACTATAAATATAGCAAAAACAAAATTTAGGGCAATCCTTTTTTCTATATTGTTGCCGTGCGTTTATATTCAATTATATTCCTTTCTTTACTGACGTCACTTGCCTTGGCCGGGCAGGAACCGCCTGTTGCGGGTTCTTCCTTGCCGCTGGATTCGTCAGCCATTTTTCGTGTCGATGAAATTCGCTACGATATTGGCGATGCTTTTGACGATTCCAAGTCGCATACCAAGTATGACAAATGGGCGTTTGACCTTTTAAACTGGTTCCATATAGAAACTCGCGAAATAACGGTTCGCAAGTTGCTTCTGTTTGACGAAGGTGATTCGGTAGATTTGAATTACATCTTGGAAGCGGAGCGCTTTTTACGAGACCAGAATTTCTTGAGTGACGCCAATATTACGGTTTCTCAGGATAGCGGCAAAAATATTGCTAACGTGCATACGAGCGACAACTGGACGCTGACGATTCCCTTGAGTTTTGGCTTTGGCGGTAGTGAATGGAACTATGACAACTTGAATTGGGGCATTGGTGTTCAAGAGAGTAATTTCTTGGGTCTGGGACAAAAACTTGGCTTCTATTTTGGCCATAACGAATTTCGTGATATGTGGCAGGTGGAGTACGGTGACCCGCATTTCTTGATTCGCTACAACCATTTGGATGTTTTGTACAGTTATAATACGGATGGTTACTTGGCCAGTTGGCAAATGTACCGTCCGTTCCTCAGTCGAAGTGTAAACCAGTGGGCCTATACAATTGCAGGTCTTAAAAATCAGCGAAATGCATATTTTTATGGCAGTGGCGATATGCCGGTTGGCGCTGTTCCGTATGAATCGGACCGCAATCGAAATCCGTCCTTTTGTGATTCCTTGCCTAAGTACAATGGCGAAGATGCCGTTCAGTTAATGAAGGTCAAGGAATATATAGATGATTCGTTAAGCTTCCGCTTGAGTCGATCTTTTGGTGGAACGCAACGCAAGTT
The DNA here is from genome assembly GCA_024398845.1 of Fibrobacter sp. Lineage (GTDB taxonomy): Bacteria > Fibrobacterota > Fibrobacteria > Fibrobacterales > Fibrobacteraceae > Fibrobacter. The sequence continues at coordinate 1,444 of JAKSIM010000057.1, forward strand.
TTATTTGGGGGCCACCTACGATTACCATAGGCAAACCGCCGAAAAAGGAACGCTTTATCGTTACGTCTTTGCTGATGAAGACAAGGCCTATGTGATTGATTCGGCTAGTGCCTGGAACGAGTGGTTGCCCAATCGCAAGGATTCCCGCGTGGGTGCGTATTTGCAGTATTCCAATTTACGTTATGAAAAAATGAAGAACTTCCATAACGTCAAGTGGACCGAAGATGTAGATAATGGGTGGCTCGTCAAGGCGCAAATTTCAAAGAATTACGAACAGCTGGGCGCCGCTGATAACGATATCCGCTTAGATTTCTGGCTGAACCTTTATTTGGGACGCAATCACCATCACTTGACGCTTCTTTCGGAATCGTATTTCTATTTGGATCACGGGAAACGCCATGACTTTTTTGGCCGCGTGAAGGGTGAGTACATTTTCCACCCGAATAATTCTTTCTCTACAGCATTGTTTGGCTTTGTAGATGCTTATGATGATGCATCCTTGGGTTACCAGCTGACGCTTGGCGGAATTGAAGGTTTTGCAGGGTTCCCGACGGGGTTCTATGCGGGCCAGGCTCGTGTATATGGAAGTTTGGAACAACGCTGGTTCCCGAATTTTGAATTTGCCACTGTGATGCCCGTGTTTGTCGCGTTTGCTAGCGTTGGGGAAACTGCCTGGAATTTGAAGGACATCAATCGCGACGATTTGATTTACGTTCTCGGTTTTGGAGCTCGCTTTGCCGTGACGAAATCCATAAGACGTCTTATTGACAAATTTGACGTTAGCTTCCCTATGAATGGAGCTAGAAAGGGAGAACCTCATTTCTCTATTACTACGACGCTTTCTCTATGACCGACGAAGAATTAGAACAGAAGGCCGTTTCAAAGGCCAAACTAGTCAAGAACATGTTCTTGCGTGTTGAGATTATCTTAGGCATTGTGGCTATGATAGTGGGCGCAGTGCTTACCATTATGGTGTGGGGCGAAGGTTATTTTGCTGGAGCCCTGATGCTTGTGGTGACGGGCCTTATCAATATATTCCTCGCCATTAAGGAACTGGTAGACCCGACGGACGGTTTCTTTCACTGGCAGGCCATGTTCTTTATGATTGTGCGTCGGGCGATGTTCTTTTTGAACGTAGTGCTCATTGCACTGGTCTTTGGAACAATTACACAACTTATTAATTAGTGTACGCCGTCTGCATTTGCGGACGGTTTTTCGTTAAACCAGACTTGGATTTTTTCACGGGCGGTTTCGTCAAAGGCGGAATTGTCTTTTAATATGTGCTCGGCGGTTTCGAGCGTTTGGCTTATGAGTTCCTGGTCGTGAATCCAGTCGAACCAGCGGAAAACCCAGGCTCCGCTTTGCTCGTTGCCTTCGAGATTTCCTGCACCGCGGTTCATAAGGTCTAGTTCCGCAATTTCGAATCCGTCCTCGGTGGCGGAGAATTGGGAGAGTCGTTCCATGCTGGTTTCTGCGGCATCGCCTTCGGGAATCATCAAAAAACACCAGGCTTGTGTATCGCCGCGGCCAACGCGTCCACGTAACTGGTGTAACTGGGCGAGCCCGAATCGGTCGGGTTGGTCAATGACCATCACGTTTGCCGCAGGCACGTTTACGCCCACTTCAATGACGGTCGTTGCGACGAGAATCTGAATCTCACCTTTCGCGAATTTCGCAATAATTGCGTCGCGTTCGGCTTCGTCCATTTGACCATGTACGCCGGCGACCTTAAGCAAAGAATCGCTTGCGGCTTTGAGTGTTGAATCGCCTACAGCATTGTTGACGTGGATTCCGTTTTTCGCAATGAATCCTTGCAATTCCGCAACGATTTCGTCAACGCTTCTGGCGTTGCCTTCTTCGTCTGTTCCGACGCGGCTTGCTATCCAGTAGCAGAGATTCCCACCGGCGGCTTCATTGCATATAAACTGCTTCATGTTTTCGCGCTTGAAGGCGTTCACGAGTCTGGTTTTTATGGGCTTGCGTCCTGCGGGTTTTTCCTTGATGCTAATAACCTTGAGGTCTCCGTAGAGCGTCATGGCGAGGCTTCGCGGTATTGGCGTTGCGCTCATCACAATCATATCGGGGTAATCGCCTTTTGCAAGCAATGCTTCGCGTTGGCCCACGCCAAAGCGGTGCTGTTCATCGATAATAACGAGTCCGAGTTTTGCAAAACAGACATCTTTACTAAAGAGGGCGTGAGTCCCGATGACCACGTTTACAAGACCCATCTGAAGTTCGCCCAAAATGACTTTCTTTTCGGCGGCGGGAGTAGCGCCTACGAGCAAGCGAACCTGCAAACCGGCTGCGTCAAAGAACGGTTTGAGCGACTTGTAGTGTTGCCGTGCCAAAATATCAGTTGGCACCATAAGGGCGCACTGTTCCCGCATTCCTGTTTGTACGTTTGTGCTTTCGGTACTTGAGTCTGTGCCGCAAACGGCCATCATCGCGAGCATCGCGACAACGGTTTTTCCGCAGCCCACGTCGCCCTGCAAAAGCGCGTGGAATTGCTTTTTCCCGTTGAGTCCTTCGATAATCTCGTTCAGTGCGGCATCTTGCCCGTGCGTGAGCTCAAAGGGAAGACTTGCCTTCGCCTTCATTACGTTGCCAAGATTTATCGCTCGTTCGTGCCCGCGTAACTTTTGGTTCTCGCGTCGTTTGACCATGCGCAGGCAAAAAGGTAAAAGTTCCAGAATCTTTAATTCGCGCTTGGCTTTGCGAATGACGTTAAAATCCGTGGGCAAGTGCAGGGTCCGCAGGTTGTCCATAACGTGGGCAAAGTGCAGGTAATCTGTGAGTTCGTTTGGGCACAGGCCTGGTAGCGAAAGGTTTGGAAATTTGAAAATCGTTTTGTAGAGCGAGCGGAAGAATTTTTGCTCCATGCGCGATTCACGGCAGGATTCGCTAATAGGGTATACCGGCTGGATGCTGCCGCTGAATTCCTCGTCTTCGTCAAAAGCCTGCATGTCGGGATGCGTAATCTGGAGCCCGCGGTAGTCGCCAACCTGACCAGTGACAAGCCAGCGCGTATCGTTCTTGATGCGCCTCGCCCAAAAGTTTGTTCCGCGGAAAAAAGAAAGTTGGATTTCTCCGGTGCCGTCGGTGAGGGTTGCTATAAATCTTGATGTGCGACCACGAATAATTCCCGCTCGTTTGATAGTGCCTATGAGTACAACCTTGTCGCCAACATGGCAGTTTCCAATAGGGGTGACCTTGGTTTGGTCCAAGTAGGTCCGGGGAACATTGTACAAAAGGTCTGCAACAGTGTTGAGACCTGCCTTGCGAAGTGCTTCAATTCTTTTGGGGCCGAGCCCAGGAAGTTGAGACAAATCCATTTTTACTCGGGTAGGCTTTCGCCTTTTTTGGCTCTTTCTACTGCTTTTTCGTGGGCTGTGGCGCCAATAATGTGCGTGTTCTTCCAAGTGAACAATTTGACCGGCTTACCGTTTTCGTCGTAGACCTTGATTCCCTTGGTATCGATGGCGGCAATCAAAGTGTTCAGCTTTTTAACAAAGTCGTTGATTTTATCGACGGCTTCGTGGGAGTGCAAAAGCTTGTTTATCGAAGGGTTGTTCTCGATATCGTCTATGGCCTGTTTCGTTTTGGCGGTCCCCTCGGCGAGTTTTTGAATAATGCTGTCTGTTTGGGAGAGCTTCTCGTTCACGATGTTTGCAGCGGTCTTTACTGCGGTGTCCGCCTGGTCGGCTACATCAACGAGAGTATTACAGGCTCCTCTAAACTGGTTGAACAGGCTGTTTATTGAAGGTTTGAGCTTGGTTAACGTGCGGTCGGTGTTCTCGAGCATCCCTTCGAGGGTTCCCATGATTTCTTCGTATTTTTGTTCTGCCGAAGGGTGCGTGGAATCGCCGTTTGCAATAAGCAAGACCGCTTCGCGTATATAGGTAATTTGCCTATTGACGTCTTCCATGTAGCGGAGTGCTTCGGCGATACCCGGTTCAAAATGCCCTTGATGAATATAGTCCTGCGGGAGAATGTTCCCTGTTTTAGAAGGTACAATTTCGAGGCGACGCTGGCCCATTAGGGCGTAGTTCACGTTGTTAAATTGCGTTCCCTCGCGAATCACGATGGGGGTGTCAAACTTTATTTGCACGCGGGACTTGTCGCCAAGCCAGGTTACGGTCCCGATTGTGCCGACTCGGTAACCGCGAACCACGACCACGTCTTCGGGTTGCAGGGTGCCGAGTTCGTCGAAATCCACCAAAGCGATTACCGTTTCTTCGTGGTGGGCTCGATACATGCCATAAAACACTCCTGCAAAAATGCAGAAGAGCGCAAGCAACGAAATGTAGCCTATGGCGCGGTCCGACAACTTCATACCCTGTAATTTAATAAAATTACGGATATTTTGCCTCGTTTTTGCCCATGCTCGTTTGAATTCGACCTCGATGGGTGGTCTGCCCCAAATATTTTACTATATTTGAGCCACCGATTTTTATCGGAACCCTCCCGGGGCCAATGTCGGTTACCCGGGCGATAGACCAAAGGGACTCATTATGAGACAATACGAAACGATGGTTATCATCGACGCTATGATCTCTGACGACGCTATCAATGCTGAAGTCGAGAACATTGGTGCCATGATCACTAACGGCGGCGGTGAAATTCTCCGTCGCGACGACTGGGGCAAGCGCAAGCTCGCTTACTCTATCAACAAGCGCCAGCACGGCTACTATGTTATCTTCTACTACAAGGCCGAAGCCGCTGTGGTTGCTAACATGGAAGCTGCCCTCAAGCTCAATGAAAACGCTCTCCGTTGGATGACCCTCGCTGATTATCCGATGAGCGAAATCATTTACAACGCTGACATGGCTCAGTCTACCGAAGAAATCATTCCGGTTGACGCAGAAGAAGGGGAGGCTGAATAATGGCTTTTGAAGACAAGAAACAGGCTCCGCGTATTCGCCGCAAGAAGACTTGCTGGTTCACGGAAAACAATGTCAAGTTCATTGACTACAAGGACGAGAAGACTCTTCGTCGCTTCATCTCTGAACGTGGCAAGATCATTCCGCGCCGTATCTCCGGCACCTCTGCTAAGTATCAGCGTATGCTGAACGAAGCTATCAAGCGTGCTCGTCAGATGGCCATTCTCCCGTTCGTTTCGGACAGCATGCGCTAATAGGAGGAACTAGACTATGGAAATTATTCTTAAGGCCAACGTTCCTCATTTGGGCAAGATGCTCGACGTCGTGAAGGTTAAGGACGGTTACGCTCGTAACTTCCTCTTCCCGCGCAAGCTCGCTGTTCGTGCAACTAAGGAAGCCAAGCTTCAAATCGAAACCAACCGCGCTGCTCTCGAAGCCCAGTTCCAGAAGGAACTTGCCGCTGCCGGTGACGTGGCTGCCAAGCTCGCTCAGGTTTCTGTGAACCTCGAACGCCGCGTCGTGGAAGGCGAACGCCTCTACGGTTCTGTGACTGCCGGTGATATCGCCGAAGCAATCACCAAGGCCGGTGTCAAGGTTTCCCGTGCTCAGATCGATCTCGCTGAACCGATCAAGCAGCTCGGTGTTTACACCGTGACTGTCAAGGTCTTTGGCGACGTTGAAGCACAGGTCAAGGTTTGGGTGGTTGCAGAGAAAGCTTAATTAGCTTTTTCCGCTAAACCAAAATCCTTTGGAACGCTCCCTAATCGGGGGCGTTCTTTTTGCTTGTAGACCTTATTTTTGCTATTTTTGGAGTATATGCGCAAGTTTGCTCTTTTACCTTTGTTTGCTGGTCTCGCCTTTGCTCAGGGGGCGTTTGCCCAGGTTCGTGACCTTTTTGCAGAATTTGAAGAAGAGGCTGCGGCTTCGAGTGCGGCTGCGGTTCCCGCGAGTTCGGTTGCCGAGGTTTCTGCGAGTTCGTCGAGTGTAGCCCCGGCGAGTTCGGCGGCTGTTTCTTCTAGCGTGGCGGTCTCGTCCAGCGTAGAATCGTCGTCCAGCGTGGCGGTAAGTTCCTCAAGCGTCGCCTTGAGCAGTTCCGTGGAATTGTCCTCGAGTTCGTTTGTGGCTCCGACTGACCGTGGCCCGGTGGCTCCTGCCGATACGGCAAAGGCCGATTCTGCGGCGGTAGTCCCGGTGGATTCTGCGAAGGTGGATTCCGCAACGGTCGATTCCTTGGCGGTTTCTTCGAGTTCCGCTCTTGCGGATTCCCTTGCTTCCAGTACTTCTGTTGAATCTAGTTCCTCGGTCCAAGTGGCAGAGCCGGTCGTTATTCCGTCTTCTAGCAGTATGAGCCGTCGTGACTTGCTTGGACCAGTAAAGGTTTCTAAAGTGAATGGCATTGACGAGATGAAGGGACGTTACAAGAGTCCGCGTAAGGCCCTGTTTATGTCTTTGGTTGTTCCGGGTAGCGGCCAACTTTATGTGGGTGGTTCTACGTTCACTTATGTACGTGGTGGTGTTTACCTTGCCTTGGAAGCAGCCTTGTGGGGTAGCTGGTATTATTTCTCGGTTCACAAGTATAACGACCAGGTCGATAAATACAAAAAGTTTGCCAAGAATCATTATTCCATTGGAAAATACGAAATTGGCATGCGTGACCTGTACAAGCAGTTGGCCGATGAAACCGAAGAATCTCGCTTTGAAACTCGTTACATGGGCTCTCGTGAATCGTTCTGCGAAGCTCTCTATGGCAAGGCCGATAGTTATGGCTGCTATGTGAAGGGGCAATTGTTCCAGAATGACAAGAACCACTTGAACAAGTTCAAGGAACAGAATGCCTTTGGCAAGGAAATTGACGCTTTGAACGATGTGTATGATATGTCGACGCTTTACCAGGAAATTGCTGACAGAGCCTATGTGCTCGGTTGGGACGATGTAACGGATAAGGCTGTGGCTGTCTCCTTGGAACTTGAAGTGGATTCTCCAGAAAATGGTGTTGTTCCGCTTGGCTCCTCGGATAACCAGGATGAATATCGTAGTATGCGCAGCAAGGCTAACGATTATGCCGATATGCAGGCTTGGTTCTTTGGTGGTCTCATCTTGAACCACCTGATTTCTGCTGTTGATGCAGCCTTTACTGCAAATGCACACAACAAGGCGCTATATTCCGAAGACCTTTCTTGGTACGACCACTTGCACTTTGATAGTTATGTGAACTTTGCCGACGGCTTTGATATTGGAGCCCAGGCTAGCTGGGGATTCTAATGCGTTTTATACTTGCTGTACTGTTGGCTGCTGTCACCGCGTTTTCGCAGGTGGTGATTTCTGTTGACGAAAATGTGAGCAAGAATAGTGACAAAAATGTTTTTCTCGCGGTAGGAGCTTCCGCTTTGCTTCCGGGTATGGGGGAACTCTACCTCGGTGAAAAGGACTTGGTCCGCCCGTTTGTATGGACCGAAGCGGCACTTTGGGTTACGACGATAGGTTCGTATTTTATTGGCGAAAGGTATATCTCCTCGGCCCATAGTTATGCTGTACGTCATGCAGGCTTGACGACGTCTAGCAAAAATGTTTCTCTTTTGAACACTGTGGGAGATTACCGCAGTCGTAGCGGTATCGCTGGTCAAAATTCTTCTCCCGACATGGATGAGGATTACAACCAGGCGCTAATCCGCTCGGGCAAGGACATTGACGAGGAATTTGACGAGAGCATCCAGTGGGATTGGGGTAGTTCCGATAATCCCGAAACCTCGGACCATATTGACGAATTCAAGAGCCGCATGCGTCATTACCGCGTGAGCCGCATTGTATTCCAGGTGTCGGTCGGTGCGCTTGTTCTTAACCGTGTGGTTTCCATCTTGGATGCCGTGCGCGTGTACCGCAAGACTTCGAATAAGTCCTTTGCAGAAAAAGTCCAGTTTATGCCGGAATTTTACGAGGATGGCAGTGGTTTGAATATGTTTGTGAAATTCTAGTGCAACCTGCGGATGGTTTGAATCATCTAAAGGGTGAATTAAAAAGTCATAAATTATGAAAAATTTTTTGTTTGTAACATTTTGTGCTTGCTTTATATGTTTTTTAACGTCCTGTTCCGGTGGTTCCGAAGGTGGGGCTAATGCTCCCAAGGGTGGCCCGGGTGGCAAAGGCGGCAAGGGCGGTCGTGCCGCTCGCGATGTCTCTGTTGAAATTTATATTGCAAAACTCAGTGAGCAGGCTCGCAAATACCAAATCATGGCGACTTTGCAGCCTTTGAGTAACGTATCGTTGGCTGCCGCGGCTTCGGGGCGTTTGGTGAGTCTCTCCGCGAAAGATGGTGCGAAGGTTTCCAAGGGACAGCTCCTTGCGAAGATTGATGATTCCGAATTGAGGGCTCAGCTCAAACAGTCTGAATCCAACAAGTCTCTTGCGGAACAGCGCTACAACCGCACCAAGGGCCTTTTTGAAAAAGACGGAGCCACCAAGGAAGATTTGGAATCGGCCGAGGCGAGTTTGCGATCGGCTGAGGCCAATGTGGAATTAATCAAGGCTCAAATCGAGAAGACCGAAGTCCGTGCTCCGTTTAGTGGCAAGCTCGGTTTTGTGGACGTTTCTGTTGGCGCCTGGCTCACGGCTGGTGCAAAAATCACTGAACTCAGCGACGTGAGTAAACTCAAGGCTGTATTTGCTTTGCCGCAACGATTTGCCTCGGCAGTAAAGCCGGGTGATGTAATTACTGTGGTGGACCAGGAACGCAGTTTAAAACAAGACGGCAAAGTGAAGGCTTTGGATGCAACGATTTCAGAGAGTAGCCGCACGCGCCAAATTATGGTCGAAGTGAACAACAGCAAGGGTGAACTCCTTGCTGGCGGTTACGCTAGGGTGGATGTGCCGCTGACGCAGCATAGCGCTCCGGTAATGAGCATTCCGGCCGAAGCATTGACTCTGGATAAGGACGGTGCCTACGTGTTTGTTTCGAAGGGCGGCAAGGCGACGGTGAAACATGTAGAAACAGGACTCCGTACGCCAATCTCTGTGGATGTCACTTCGGGTCTTGAAGAGGGCGACTCCGTTGTGGTCTCTGGCCTCATGAGCATGCGTGAAGGTGTTGGCCTCAAGGTCAAGGAAATTCGCCACGAAATGAATTACGAGGTAGGGAAGTGAGTATTTCCCAACTATCGGTCAAACGCCCCGTTTTGATGACGGTGATGGCGCTTGTTATTTTGCTGCTCGGTTTTTTTGGCGCAAGCAGCTTGGGTGTGCGTGAATACCCGAACGTCGACTACCCGATTATCCAAGTGCGTACCACCTATAGCGGTGCAAATGCTGCGGTGGTCGAGACCGAAGTGACCGAAATTCTGGAAGCGTCCATCAACAGTGCTGCTGGTATCAAGAGTTTGACCAGTACGAGTTCCGATGGCTCCTCCTATATTAGTATTGAATTTGAAACGGGCATGGACCTGGAAGAGGCGGCGAACGAAATCCGTGACCGCGTGAGCCGAGTGCGCCGTAGACTTCCGGATGATGTGGACGAACCGACGGTGAACAAGAGCGATAGCGACTCGGACCCGATTCTCATTGCGAGCCTCGTGAGCGATAAGCTCGATGCCATGGAAGTTTCGGAAATCGCCCGCAACCAGGTGAAGGAACGCCTGCAGACCATCGACGGTGTTTCTGAAGTGATGCTGTGGGGCGAAAAGCAGCCGGTGGTTCGCTTGTGGCTTGACCCCATCAAGATGCAGGCCATGGGCGTTTCGGGCGCCGAAATGTCGGCGGCTCTTAAGCAGGGCAACTTGGAGCTCCCTTCGGGTAGCATTGAAGGTAGCGAAGGCGTGCTCTCCATCCGTACGCTTGGCCGCATTGTGGACCCGGCCGCCTTTAGCAAAATTGCCGTGAAGAAGGCTGCCGACGGAACCATCATTCACATTGCCGATGTAGCCGATATTCATTACGAACCCAAGGAAGTCCGTACGGGCTTTAAGCGCAATGGCAAGAATACGATTTCTGTTGCTATCGTCGCCCAGCCGGGTAGTAACCACGTGGAAATCGCAAATGAATTTTACAAGCGTGTCGAGGACTTGCGCCGTCAACTTCCCGAAGGCGTTCAGATTCTTTACGGTCGCGATTCTTCCATCAACATTCGCGCCTCCATTCGTGAAGTTGTGGAAACCATCTTTATTGCCTTCGCACTCGTGATTCTCATTATTTTCGCATTCCTCCGCGAAGGCCGTACCACGGTCATCCCGATGGTGGTGGTGCCTGTTTCGGTAATCGGAAGTTTCTTTGTGCTGTACCTTTGCGGGTTCAGTATCAACGTGCTCACTTTGCTTGCGATGGTCCTTGCGATTGGCCTTGTGGTGGACGACGCCATTGTGATTGTCGAGAATATTTACCAGAAAATTGAAAACGGCATGACGCCCAAGCAGGCGGCCATTGCGGGTACAAATGAAATCTTCTTTGCGGTGATTGCGACTTCTGTGGTGCTTATGGCCGTGTTCGTTCCGGTGCTTGCGCTGGGTGGTATGACGGGTCTTTTGTTCCGCGAATTCGTCGCCGTGATGATTGGTACGGTGTTCCTCTCGACGGTTTCTGCTTTGACGCTTTCGCCAATGCTTTGCTCCAGGTTCCTCAAAAAGCAAAAGAAGGGTTGGTTCTACAAGGTGACGGAGCCGTTTTTTGTGTGGATCAATGCGCTTTACGCGAAACTCCTGAGTGGATTTTTAAAGGCCCGCGTTTTGCTGTTTCCGATATTGATTGGTCTTTTGGGCATTGCCTATTTCTGCTTTAACAACATGAGTAGCGAAATGGCGCCTACCGAGGACTCCGGCATGATCATGGTGAACACGAGTATGCCCGAAGGCGTGAGCCTTACGCGTACGCGCCGTATGGCCGATGCATTTGTCGAAGAGATGACCGACCTTTTGGATACGAACGAGTACAAGGAAATTCAGGCCGGTGCTCGTAGCAGTGGCGGTTCGATGATTCGTATTTCGCTCAATGACGATAAGACTGCTCGTAGGCCGCAAAGTGAAATTGCGCACCAGCTGCAGGTGCTGGGTAATGAATACCCGGACTTGCGCGTGATGGTGATGGAGCCGCAAAGCATCAGTACGCAGCGCGGTGGCCTCCCGGTACAGTTTGTGTTGCAGGCCCCGAGCATTGAGTACTTGCGCAATATTGTTCCGAAGTTCGAAGAAGAGGCAAGCAAGAGCCCTGTGTTTAGCGTGGTGAACAGCAACCTCAAATTCACGAAGCCGGAACTCCACATAGACATTCTCCGTGACAAGGCGAACGAAGAAGGCGTGAGCATTAACGACATTGCCCAGGCTGTGCAACTCTCGATTAGTGACCAGGTTTATGGCGAATACTACAAGGATGGACGCCAATACGATATTATTGGTGCCGTGGGGTATCAATACCGCGGTTCTCCGGAGAATCTCTCGCTTTTGACCGTGACGAACAAGAATGGCGAAAAGGTTTCGCTTGACAACTTTATTGAATACCGCGAACAGTCGGCTTCTCCGTCGTTGCGCCGTTACAACCGCTTTAGTGCGGCTACAATCCAGGCGGGCCTTGTGCCGGGCAAAACAATTGGCGATGGCGTCGAGGAAATGCGCAAGATTGCGAGCCGACTCCTAAAGGATCAGCCGAACATCAGTACAACCTTGAGCGGTTCCTCCAAGGAATACGAGGAAAGCTCTTCGGGACTTTTGGTGGTGTTCCTGCTTGCGCTTGCGCTTATCTTCCTTGTGCTTGCCGGGCAGTTCGAAAGCTTCCGTGCGCCGTTCGTGACGCTTTTGACGGTGCCCTTGGCCCTTGCGGGTGCGCTATTTACGCTTTATTTAACGGGCCAGACCCTCAATATCTTTAGTGAAATTGCGCTGATTCTTTTGATTGCGCTTGTGTCTAAGAATGGTATTTTGATTGTGGAATTTGCAAACCAGATTGCAGCGAGTACGGGTTGCTCTAAACTTGAGGCTGCGCGCATGTCTGCTGAACGCCGTTTCCGCCCGATTCTTATGACGAGCCTTTCGACGGTGCTGGGCGCAGTCCCGCTCATTATGACGGGTACGCCGAGCCGTGTGGCCATGGGTGTTGCGATTGTGGGTGGTCTTACGTTCGCCACGTTCATGACGCTCTTTATTGTGCCGGCGGCATATAGCTACTTTGCTGGCAAGGTGGAAGTCACTTCTAGTGACGCTTCCAAGATGGCTTAGCTAAAAAAAATGCTAAGCGGCAAGAGGAATGGCGTGGGGCGTCACTTCAAGCTCCATTGCATACGAGAACAGATGCTTGAGTGAATACAATGTGGTGCTCAGTGCGCCGTGTTGCGCAAGGTCCATGAGAGTAATTAGTGTAGCTGCGGTCATCCCTTTAATCCCTGTTAAAGATTTTTGACGCCCTTTGTTCTGCTCTCTAATTTTTATTGGTCTAAATATATTTTAAATCAAGTAGCTTGTCTGCATTTTCGCGTGTATTTTTAAGTAAACAAAAATGCGAATGTTAACTTTTATAAATGACCTTGCGAAATTGAAAATATTTGGCCGGTTGAAATCAAAACTATTTGACCAACTGGAACACTTTTTCCCCATCTCTGCTCATTCCATAGCGCGTACGCAAAAGGTTCTCCTTGTAAAGAGAATCTTTGTGTAAGCGGTCTATTTCAATTTTACGCTGTTCAATGATGGCTTGCAGTGAATCTACTTGCGCTTGGTATTCGGCTATTTGCTCTTTAACTTGTTCTTGACGCGTGAGCCCGCTGCTTCCCCAAAAAAGTTGCGTCGCCATCCCGATAATCAGGAAGAGTATCGCTATGATGACGATGTAGATTTTTTTGTGCATTAAACGGCTCCGTTGAATTGAAATTGGTAGTTGTCCTCGGTGTGGGCGAGACCTGCCATTTCGAGCTCTGTTAATATAGCTAAAAGTGTATTTGTGTTAAAGTCAAATTCCGATTCTAACTCGTTAAAAGTTTTGCGGAAACCGTTTACTTGCTTAAAAAGAGCTATGGCGTTTGGACTCAGGTTGCAACCAATGGCGCTGAGTTCGGTTAGACCAATGCCGTTGGCCTTGGGGAGTCCAAGCACCTGGCTCAGGCTTTCGGGAATGAATATGGGCTTGGCGATACCTCGGTCCAATAGATTGTTTGGACCGGCTGCGACTTCATTATCGAATTCTCCGGGGATGGCATATAGCGGTTTGCCTTCTTTAATGCACAGGTCTGCGGTGATGAGGGCGCCACCAGTCGCCTTGCTTTGAATAACGAGCGTTGCCTGGCAAAGTCCCGAGATGATGCGATTCCTCCGTACAAAGGTTCCTTTGCGGCTTTCAAAAGCTCCGTCGTATTCGCTGACGAGTGCTCCACCTGCGTTTAATATGCGCTTGGCGAGTTCGCCCCGGCTTCCTTCGATGTTGGCCTCCAGGCCTTGGGCTAGAACGGCTATGGTGGGGAGACCCGCTTCGAGTGCGGCTTCGTGGCAAAGACTGTCAATGCCTTGGGCGAGGCCAGAGACGATGACCGCGTTTGTCCCTCGGAGCGAAAAAACGAGCCTACGGCAGAGCTCTGCGGCACTTGCGCTTGGACGTCGTGTACCGACCATCGCGATACCGACGGGTCCAGTGCTGTTGCGACGTTCGTTTGTTTGGGTGGGGGCGGGAAGCGTACCCAAGGCGTAAAGTTGCTTGGGCTTGTAAGGGGAGGAACCCAGTAAAAGTGGAAAATTATCGGTTGCTACGTTGTAGTACTTTCTATCTTTCATGGTATGAATTATTCCTTTAAAGATTTGATTGATATTATGGCAAGGCTCCGTGCGCCAGACGGATGCCCGTGGGACAAGCAACAGGACACGCGTTCGCTGTTGCCGTACTTGGTTGAAGAAAGCAGTGAATTTATCGATGCCGCCCAGGATGGAGACAAGGAACACATGTGCGAGGAACTGGGCGACGTGCTGTTGCAGGTCGTTTTCCATGCACAGGTCTGCAAGGAACAAGGCGACTTTACCATCGACGATGTTGTGCAGGGCATTTGCGAAAAAATGATTCGCAGACATCCGCACGTGTTCGGGGATGCCAAAGCAGATACCGCCGCCGACGTCAGCAGACGCTGGGAACGCATCAAGGCCTCTGAGAAGAATAATCTAAAAACTGCGGGCTGCTCCGTTATGGATAAAGTAAGCAGGAGCATGCCGACGCTCGCCCGGGCCCAAGACATTATCCGCAGGGCCGGCAAAGTCGGCTTTAATTGGGATGCCTCGGAGCCTGTATTTGAGAAGGCTCAAGAAGAATTTAATGAATTTCGCGCCGAAATGCAAGTGGTCACCCCCGAAAATAAGAACGCGGACCGCCTTGAAGACGAGTTTGGCGACATTATGTTCTCGCTTGTGAACGTGGCTCTCCAGTGTGGCATCAACGCCAATACGGCGCTCCAGCGGGCGAACTCCAAGTTCGAGAAGCGCTTCCGCATTGTGGAGTCTCGCGTGAAGTCCGAAGGCAAGGAAATGCGAGACGTGGGTCTCGAAGGCTTGCAGAAGCTTTGGAAAGAAGCGAAAGCCGAAGCAAAACAAAAAGCAAACGGAAAGTAACCTTGCAATGCTGTGACTCGCGTCACGAAAAATTCTATTCCACTTTGGAGCGTCATAAAGTGGAATAGGATGTAATAAAATTTTTTGAACGGTGGCCGTTTTTTGATGATATCTTATAGATGTGCCACCGATCAATCCTGGTTCTAGAAAAGGGATGCCGGATCGAACCTCGGGGTAGGATCGATGGGTGGCACTCCTTCTATTCCAAAAAAGAGCCCGCAGTGCTGCGGGCTCTTTTTCGGTATTTGCGGGAGCGCGTTAAGCGATTCTCCAAACAAAAAGGACTTGCCGAAGCAAGTCCTCTTTGAAATCCATAGAACGTATGGGAAAGGTATTAGGCGCGAGCCTTGGCCTTGTCGCCGTACTTCTTGATGAGTTCTTCCTGGATGTTGCGCGGTA
>JAKSIM010000058.1 GCA_024398845.1 Fibrobacter sp.
CCTATACCTTCCGCAATATATGGCGATGTTTTTATGACAAAGGCTTTCAACATTATAAAAGCCCCCTAAAGCCCCTCGTTCCTTACATTTAACTTGCAGAATGGGGGGAGGGTAACTATATTTGTTTTGAATACTAAATATAGAGGGAAACATGAGTAAGTTTCAAAAAACATTTTTGACGGCATCTGCCCTCGTAGCACTTTCCGCTACGGCAGCAACGGCAGCAACCACTCCCTACGATTTGATTCGCCCCACGTGGCCCCTGAGCTGGGACTCCACGGCTTTCGATAATTTCGACACGAGTATGGCTGTAATAATAGGCGTCCTCCCCACAGACATCGTTCCGCCCAACTTCAAGGCAGGCGAGCTGATGGCCGATACGGTGGACCAGGCCTACCTCGACGCCATCAACCAGCATATTTCCCCAATCCGCGTGAACCAGGCCGGCTACCTCAAGAGCGATACGGAACGCCAGTTCTACTATGTGGGCACAGCAGAATCCTTTGAAGTGGTCGACGCCATGGGCAAATCCCTCAGCACAAAAGTTACAGGGGAATTTACCGGAACATCAACCAAGGTTTCATCTAGTTGGAACATTATCGCAGGGACAAATGCAATCACGGCGAATCAGACACGCTACACCATCGATTTCACCGGGCCATCCGGAACAATTCTCGTCGGCAACATTCCCCAAAGCGTTCCGACGGAAACGCGCCTCCGCATCAAGGTCGGCGACGAACTTTCCAGCACGTTCATCGTAAGCGAAGACGTGTACACCATGGTGAAGGACGCCACTATCAAGTTCTTCGGTATCCAGCGCAGCGGCAATTCCAGTTCTTGGTTCCACGGTCCGAGCCACACCCAGGACGGCGCGGGACCGGTCGTAAACAACTCTGAAGGTTTAGGCTCCAAATCCGACGCCATTTCCCCGAAGGCGGGCGATTTGCAGGGCGGCTGGTACGACTGCGGCGACCACCTGAAGGAATCACAGACGATGGCTTACGCATTCATGACTCTCGCCGTAATGTCTGCCACCAACCCGGACAAGGACGTGGACCACTACGCCTATAACCAGGCCGACTTTGTGAATACAGACAAAGTGCCCGACATGCTTCGCGAAGCTAAGCACGGAGCCGATTTCTTCCTGAGAGCTTACAAAGTCGCCAAGGGCGTTATCGACAACATGGCCGTTTCCATCGGTGCATTCGGTTCCGACCACTCCTTTTGGAGCCGCCCGGAAGTCCAGGACGGAATAACCGTAGCAGACCGCGGGGGACCTGCCGAACGCGAAGTCCGTCTCGGAGAACTCGGTTCCAACGTCTCGGGCGAAATTGCCGCAGGCCTCGCCATTCTCGGCAAGAACTACTCCAAGTACGACAAGAAATTTGCGGACAGCTGCCTGAAGGTCGCCGAAGAAATGTACGACTTCGCCAAGAACCTCGCCCTCAAAAATTCTACCTACGGCAATAAGAAAACTTTCAAAAACAACACCATCGCTGCCGGCTGGAGTTCTCCGGCCTATAACGGCAACAACGAAGCTTACGACGACCTGGCACTCGCATCCGTGGCACTTTTGTTTGCAACAGGCAAGGAAGAATACCTGGACGACGCCCTCCGTTCCACGGAAGTTGCCGAAGTCAACGAAGCTCGCACAGGCGCAGGATTCTTTGAAGGAGGATGGTTCGCCTCGGGCGACATGAACTCGCTTGTCAAGAACGCAAAAAATACAAGTTGGGCAAACAGTCACGCTTTCGCGCTGTACGCTTTGTACAAGTTAATCCTTTCCGACAAGGACCAGGCAGAAGCCTTCGGACTCTCCGAAGAAGAACGCCTCAACGCCATCGAAGACTGTATCGCCAATATGATTGCGAACCTCGGCGACATGAGTACTGCTGGCACCGGCAAAATTGAACTGCCCGAGGGAGGCCTCGATTGGAAACAAAATACAGTCGCTTACGACCCCACATGGTTCTTCATGTATACGAATCAAGATTGGATTTACAACCGATACTACGCAGGCAACGTCTTTGAAGTTCTCGCTTACGCCGACGTAGCCGCCGACATTGAAAAACAAGGTCTCAAGCTCCCCAACATGGAAACATCCGGCTGGAAGGCAAGCGAAATGCACCAGCTCGGCATCAACCAGTTGAACTACCTGCTTGGCGTAAACCCGTGGGACGTCTCGTTCATCTACGGCGTTGGCGACAAGAACGACAACCATCCGCACCACAGAGCCTCGAATCCAGAAGGGAGAAACTCTCTCAACTTTGAATATAAGTATGTTCGCCCCGTAGGCGCCCTGTTCGGAGGGCCTGCTCCTAAAGCCCCCTATTCCTGGGAACCGGACTTTGCAAGCTGGTTCGACAACCACTTATCCGAAGTTTGCCTCGACGCTTCGGCAAGCCTCATCTCCGCCCTCACCCTCGTAAGCAATGGCGGCAACAAGTACTACGAAAAGAAGTGCGACAACTGCGGCAAAGACTCTCCCGATATATTCCGCGGAGATTCCATTTACGTAACAGCTCACCATTACCTGATGGATTCCACTCTTGACATCGCAAGCCTGATGATTTACAACAACACATCAAGCAATCAGGACAGCCTTACCACCTACGTTTACTTCGAAGCATCAGAAAGCGATGTCGAAAGCTGCGGAATAACGCTCACTTTGGAAACCTGCCTAAAATATAACATTGCCGGATTTCTGCAACCCTGCGGCTTTGAAGATAAGCTCAGAGGCGCCATGGAAAAGAACAGCGCAAAACTTGAAAAGATCGAAGATTCCTACAATAAAAAGTCAAAGACCTACTTGTGGGCTTTCCCGATCGTCATCGACTCTCTACCCTACGGAACCACAATCAAGTTTGATTTTATAGCAACCTCGGGAATCAAAGAAGATGGCGTTTGCAAATACCTGCGTAGCACAGCCCCCGCCACCAAGGTAAGCGAATTCTGGAGTTTCACCAAGCATTCCACCGACGACACCCCTGTAGACTATGACGGATTCCCACTCTGGAATTCCGAACAGCTTTCCTACCAAGCAGCCCCCAAGGCACCTTACGTCGTTGTAGACCGCAAGGGCAAGCGCCTCTGGGGTTACGCTCCAGGCGACACTCTCGTCGTGCCCGCAGACACTACAAAGAGTGAAGGCATCATCGCATCTATTCCTTCCATGCACATCGGCTCCCTGCACGTAGCCGGTAGAACGCTTATCGCCCAGGCGCCCGCTCAAGGCACCAAGACCCTCAAAGTCTTCGACCTCCTCGGCAACGAAGTCATGAGCGAAACCTTCAGCGGCGAATCCGCCACGGTGAACCTCTCGAACGTCTCCAAGCGCGGGACTCTTGTCGCAAGGCTTACTATGAACGGCAAGGTCCTCACGACCAAGGCCATCCGCATCAAGTAAGCGGAACCGCCTAGCACCAAAACTTAAAGACGCCGGCGTAAGTCGGCGTTTTTTTTGTTTTTTCCCGTAAAAATTGCCTATATTACTGATGAATACAGCAAAGTGAGCGTATTATGGATTTTTTGGAATTTTTGAAGGATATGCCCGTCGTAGGCATCCTCCGTGATATCCCCCGCGGTGCAGAAGACGCCTGCATAGAAACAGCAGTCAAATGCGGCCTCAAGGCCATCGAAGTCACCATGAACACCGACAACGCCATTGAAATCATGGCGAATCTCAAACAAATCGCGCGTCCCTACGACATCAAGGTCGGCGCAGGCACCGTTCGCCATTTTGCAGAATACCAGAAAGCAGTCATTGCAGGAGCCCAATTTATTGTAACACCAAATACCCGCAAGGACATTATCAAGACGGCAGCCTCCGAATTCATTCCCATTATTCCAGGCGCCCTCACCCCAACCGAGGTGCAAAAAGCTTACGACATGGGTGCTACTGCCGTAAAAATTTTCCCGGTGAACTGCGTAGGCGGGCCAGAATACATCAAGGCCTTGCGCGGGCCCTTCCGCGACATTCCTCTTTTAGCCTGCGGAGGCGTGAATGCCGAAAACGCAGCTGCCTACATCAAGGCGGGCGCAAACCTGCTCGCCTTTGGCGGAAGCATATTCAATGCAAAACTCATGGCCGAAGGGAATTGGGAAGAAATCGGCAAAAGGCTCAGTACCCTTTTGAACGCCGTTCGAGCCGTTTAAAAAATTACAGATAAAATAAAAAGCCACAACGTTCTTCGTTGCGGCTTTTTAATTTTAACAAAAAGCGATACTACTTTTTAGCAGTGTGCATTTTCTTTTTGCATTCGTACATGGCAGCATCAGCACAGTGAAGCATTTCATCCATGTCCTTAAAGTCTTCGCTAGAGTGCGCAATGCCATAAGCAAAGGTCACCGTTTGGTCGACAATGGTCACACCCTTCACGGCTTCCTGCATACGTTCGGCACAAATCAAGGCGCCACGTTTTTCGGTATCGGGGCAAAGCACCATGAATTCGTCACCGCCCATACGGAACAGCATATCGGATTCACGCAACAGCTTTTTGCACGAAGAAACTACCGTACGGAGAAGCAAGTCACCCGCCTGGTGGCCGAATTTATCGTTAATGCTCTTAAGGCCATTCAAATCAAAATAAATCAAGGAGAATGGGGTTCCATAACGTTTGCTACGTGCAAACCATTCACGCAAAGAATACATAGCATGACGGCGGTTGTAGCATCCGGTCAAATCATCCGTCAAGGAGATCTCACGCAAAAAGCGCAACGTCTTCGCCAAGCGAATATGGACGTTCACGCGAGAAAGCAGAATGTCCGAAAGGGCGTTCTTGCTCACAAAATCAGAAGCTCCTGCATGGAACCCCTTGGTCACGCTATCGGAATCCTCGCGGCTCGTAAGGAATATAATAGGCAGGTCGTCCAAAGCATAGCTCTGACGAATGCGCAAACAGACTTCATAACCGTTGAGGCTCGGCATATTGATGTCCAGCAAAACCAAATCCACGCGTTCTTTATTCAAAAACGCGAGAGCGTCTTCACCAGAATGGCAAGGAATTACACTGTAACCCACCTGAGAAAGCAGGTTTTGCGTTTTTTCAAGCACTTCGGCGTTGTCATCAACTATGAGGATTTTTTCTTCTACCATAGACCCTCTTTTTTTTTAAAAAGATACAAAAACTACAGAAATTCAAGTTCCGGGGCACGCTCTACTAGCCCCATACGTGCCGCAAAATCAAAAAACAGCGCTAAAGAACGTTTACGTTCATCCGTAAAACGATAATCCAGCACTTTATAATAATCTTCCACAACCAAACGAGGCAATTTTACCGGGTAGCGAGAAAGCCACCTATCCAAAGCCGATTTGGGATTGGCCCGGAAACGCTCAATGCTCTTTTCGGTACAGTCCATATAATTTTCAAGCACGGGGCGAAGCTCCGGAGAAAGCGCCTCCTTGGCAATGACCCAAGCGCCAAACACAAACGGAAGTCCCTGCCAATCTTGCCATAGCGTTCCAAGGTCATAACTGTAAGCAAAACGGTGACGTTCATTCTCTTCGAGGGCGAGGTCGCCAATCAACACGCAAGCGTCATCAATCGGGTTCGCATCAAAACCCTGCACATAAACAGGCTTTAGGCCATAACGAATTTCAAGTAAAATTCGAATAAGTGAAACCGAGGTTTTGCTTTGCGAAGAAAGCCGAACCGTCCTCCCCCCCAGCTCCTCTATCGGGAACTTCGAGAACAGCTTTACAGAACGAACTTCAAAGGAGCAAGATGTACAAAGAACAGGCGACAAAACAAAGGCACCCGGTTTTTGGGCAAACGTAATGGATGATGCCGGAGACAAGTGGATGGAGCCGTCCTTTAAGCCCGCACAATGGGCGCTGGGGGGGCCATCTACAAAGTCTACATTGGCGAATTCATCTTCACGACCCAAAAAATCGTGAAAAAAGGGCGCACACACTAAAAATGGGATTCGACCAACACTGAGAGTCATATAAAAAAGTTAACTTTTATGCGCGGTATTTTGTAGGCCGCAAAACATTTAACCGAAAAATAACAGATAATGGCTCTAGTATAATGGCTGTATTTCACGTGAAAAAGACCTCGCTGGGCGATGACCAGACAAGTCTGGTATTCAAAGGCAAAGTTGTTGAAGGCCCAATTAGCAAGGGAATGACCATTGAAATTCCTGTAACCCAGGAAGCCGTCGTTAAAATGAAGATATACGACGTAGTGCAGTTCGACAAGCAAAAAGACGAAGACAAAAAGGTCGGACTGGTAGTTGACTTTTATAATCTCCCGGACGATATGGAGGTCATTATGGACCTGAATATTGCCGAGGAAGATTTAAAGGTCACTGACGAATAGTCTTGCAAAGCAAGTGCAGTCAATTCCGGCTGCAAAAACATATGGGGATGTTAAAATGAAAAAGGAAAGACTACGTGGAGTGAATTTGGGTGGCTGGTTCAGTCAGGTTGACTGCATCCAGGAAAAGGATCCCGCTCTCTTTCCGGGGGTCATCCAGCACATAAAGACGTTTCTCGGTAAGGATGACTTTAAACGCATCCGCGAGGCGGGGTTCAACCACGTCCGACTGCCGGTAGACTACTTTAACCTTTTTGAAACCGATGACGCCAGTAAGCCTAAAGAAGAAGTTTTCACTCTTCTAGACAAGGCACTCAAAGAAATCCAGGAATCGGACCTCGATGTCATCTTGGACCTGCACAAGTGCCCCGGCCACGATTTCCACTTGGGTTGCTCTACGGAACAAGCGTTTTTCGCCGACCCAGCCGCACGCAAAAAGACCTGCGACATCTGGTCGTACATGGCCGAGCGCTACGGAGGCGACAACCGCATTATGATGGAGCTCTTGAACGAGCCCGCCGGCAGCGACTCCAAAATTTGGGACAAAGTCAAGGACGAAATTTTCTGGGCCATCCGCAACCACGCTCCCAAGAACACGATTGTAGTTGGCAGCAACAAGTGGAACAGCGCCAAGGAATTTGAATTCCTCACGCCGATGGACGACGACAACGCCATCTACAGTTTCCACACCTATACCCCAGTGAGCTTCACGCACCAAGGCGCCGAATGGATTAAGGATCCGTTCTTCCACCAGGTTCGCAGCTGGCCCGGTGACTACGCCCCTCCAGCAGATACGGACGGCGTTCGTCTCAACTACGAATATGGCGTGTGGGACAAGGCACGCCTGCAAGCCAGCATTCAAAACGCCCTCGACTTCCGTGCCAAGTACGACCTGCCGGTCGCTTGCAATGAATTCGGCGTTTACGTTCAAGTACCTCGCCAATATCAAATCGCCTGGATGCGCGACTTCCTCGATATTCTGCGCGATGCCGATGTCGGCTTTAGCTACTGGAACTACAAGAACCTGGACTTCGGTCTCGTTTCTAAAGGCGAATCGCTCCACAACAGCCTCGCCCAGTACAACAATCCGGAGCGCCTTGACAAGGAACTCATGGACATGCTCGCCAAGGGGTAAGCAAAACCCATTTCGATGTCATCCTCGACCAAGCGTAGCGCGGGAGGGGATCCATCGCACTGGACCCCGTCGCTATGCTCCAGGGCGACGTTTCTGTTAGATTTCCAGCAGGATTCCCGCCTGTATATAAATGTAGCCCTTGCCGTCATGATCCAAGAACTCGTAACCGCCCATTAAAAGAATGGACGAATAGTCACCGTTCTTAATATCAAAGCCGCCGCCAACGCGCCAGAACATCTGATGATCGTCACCAATAAGGTAACCCCAATCTCCCGTTGCCACCGGCAAAGTCTGACCGCCAATAGGCAAGCGTACCCAAGCGCTCGCCGTTACAGGAACCAAGCTCACATTGTCAATTTCCTGATAGCCGCTTCCCAAGCCCACAAAAAGCATCTGGTCTATCGGATACCAAAAATGACCAAAAATATTCAGGTTGAATTCCGTAATGTCGCTCACGTGGTTCACCACACCACCTTGTACATCCATTGTAAAAGCATTGGCGGGAGCCGCACTCATGGACAAGGCGCCAGCGACAACGAACGGCAAAAGCTTTGCAACTCCGGCGCCCGAAGAAGTCGGAACGTCTTCGTCACTACGAGCCTCACGAGCCCAGCCACCACTCTTTTCTTTGCGGAAAGCAAGGACAAAACCCTTAAGCATAGCGATATTCATCGACATAAAATAATAGGCGCTCGGAACAATTTTGGTAACGCACACCAAAAGCGTTAGAACCATAACGGCAAACGAAACCTGGTACACTCTACCGCTTGTCAAAAGCAATGCGTTTATTACAAACAAAAGAATCAAAATATGCGGAGAGAACCAGCGCAAAATCTTGTGCGAGAGGAACAAATACGCAAGCAGCGGGCGGAACGGATTCAACAGAGGCAAGTACGATAACAGGTAATTAAAGTTGGCACGGCCAATGCGCA
Organism: Fibrobacter sp.; assembly: GCA_024398845.1. Classification (GTDB taxonomy): domain Bacteria; phylum Fibrobacterota; class Fibrobacteria; order Fibrobacterales; family Fibrobacteraceae; genus Fibrobacter. The sequence continues at coordinate 8,385 of JAKSIM010000058.1, forward strand.
CCTTACGGCGGTATTCACCTTCGCCTTCTTTAGAGGTCTGCTCCGTACCAATGGCGCTGGCAATGAACGTACAAAAGTAACCTTTCTGCAAAATCTTTGTAGTGATAAAAAAATCGTCCATGACGCTTTTCTTAACAGGGAGTTCTGTATACAATTCCCTGCGAATGGCGTAAAGAGCACCATTACCGCCCATCAGGCGATCGAGAATTCCCTCGAACTTTTTGATTTCGGATTCCAAATCCCAATAAGAACTTTCGCCACGGCCAAGTACGCTTCCGCTCTTATCCGAAAGGATCAAGTGCCCGCAGGTACAGCCAATCTTTTTGTCTTTAAATGGGGCCACAAGCTTGCGAACTACATTCGGGAAGAACATCGTATTCGCATCGCAGAACACGAGAATTTCACCGCTTGCCGCTTTTTGCAAGCGATTGAGCATCGAAGCCTTGCCCGCATTTTTAGGAGCCTTGACCAAGGTAATGCCTCGGTCGGCGTAGCGGGCAATAATTTCCGCAGTCCGGTCAGCCGAGCCATCATCGCCAATAAGCACTTCCAGTTTTTCTTTGGGGTAATCAATTTCCAAAATGTTCTGGATTTTTCGTTCAATTACAGCCTCTTCATTATAGGCCGAAATCAAAAGCGATACCCTGGGCAGGCTAAAATTTTTGTCTTCGTCACGATGGCGGCGTTTAAACAGTTCACTTACAAACGGAAGTGTCACCGGGAACAAACCATAACAGTGGACCAACAAAAAAAGGAGCACCCAGAAGGCGACTTGCAAGTAAAACAAGACTTGTTCGTTCATCGTTCTATCCACTCCTTTTCTTTTTCCAGGAACTGATACAAAAGCATCTGCATTTCCTGAGGACTCATAGAATCTGTTACCGTAAGTATAGAAAGTCCCTTGGGAGCAATCAAAACAATCGCCGGCAAGGCACTCAATTCCCACACATCAAAATAGCAACGCTGAACCGTTTTCTTTTGCCCATCACATACAATGGAGTCCTGCGCATCGGCATTCAGCTTTACCGGGAAAAACCGGCTATTCAAAAGAGAGGCGACCGTCGGGTCCGTATACACATTTTGGTCCATAATGCGGCAAGGCACGCACCAATCCGCATACAGATCTACAAATATCATTTTCGGTGTACTCTTGGCCTTTTCCAAAGCCTCGGTATAATCCATCCAGCGAACCATTTTAGGTTTTGGCTTGGCGGCAAAGCAAGAACATTCCAACATCAAAAGTACAAGCACGACAAGTTTCAGGATTTTCATTTTGCCACCTTCACTTTTGATTTCTTTTTGTTCTTCGCCTTCGCTTCTTCCTCTTTCTTTTTGAGGTAAGTCTCAGGATCCAAAATGGAATCTATCCTCGCCACCACCTGAGTCTGAAAAGGAACCCATTTATCGGGGTCGGCAAGAATCTCATCGGCATCCTTTTTGAAGGATTCACGGTTATACCCATGCTTTTCCAAAATCTCCTTGCGAACCAGACGAGTCACGGGAGAAGCAGAACCGTACATCTGCTCAACAGTTCTCATCTCTACAAAAGTTGCCACAAAGTTTTCATCAATGTGAATCGTTTCGTCTTTACAGGCCGTCAATAAAAAGGCCTGAAATACAAAAACAAGAACAACAATGACTTGCGCGACTTTGAACATTAAGGATTTTCTTCCAAGGCGTTTTCGAACAAGCCTTCCACGTACTCGGCCTTGCTAAAGGGAACCAGCTGGTCAATGCGTTCGCCCATGCCAATCCAACGAATGGGAATCTGCAGGGAACTCGCAATGCTGAGTACCGCACCGCCGCGGGCGGTCCCGTCCAGTTTCGTCACCACAAGACCCGTCAACGGGAAGCTCTGGTTAAAGATTTTCGTCTGGCTAATGGTATTCTGTCCGGTGTTACCGTCAATCACAAGCCACATATCGTGCGGGAAATCCGGGTTCACCTTCTTGATGACACGGACAATCTTTTTGAGTTCTTCCATCAGGTAGTCTTTATTATGAAGACGGCCTGCGGTATCCAAAAGTACCACGTCACAACCGCGAGCGACAGCCGCATTGCAAGCGTCAAACGCCACGGCGGCAGGATCACTCCCTTCCTGGTGCTTCACGAATTCGGCGCCACTGCGTTCGGCCCACGTTTCAAGCTGTTCAATCGCCGCCGCACGGAATGTATCGCAAGCGGCAATCATCACCTTCTTGCCTTCGTTCTTCAAGCGGGCGGCGAGTTTCCCGATAGTCGTAGTCTTGCCTGCGCCATTTACGCCAATCACGAGCACCACGTGCGGTTTGCCCTTGAGTTCAAACGGAGGCGGGTCCTTGAGCAAGCGTTCCGCCTCGCCGCGCATAATGCCAAGCACCTGTTCAGTCGTAAGCGACTTGCCCAAAGCCTGTTCACGAAGCGCATCCGTCAAAAGGAACGCCGCCTCGACGCCCACATCGGCCTTAATCAAATGCTCTTCAAGTTCCTCGAGCGTATCATCCGTAATCTTACCCGCACCAACGATACCCTTGAGTTCCCCCATCAAGGCGTCGCGGGTCTTGGCAAGACCGCTCTTAATTGCAGAAAACAGCCCCATTAGACCAAGCTCTCGACTTTGTCGACCAAGCCGTAGGCCTTGGCTTCTTCGGCGCTCATAAAGTTGTCGCGTTCCGTATCGCGGTCAATTTCTTCCATCGTGTGGCCGCTAGTCTCGGCAAGAATCCGGCCCGTGATGCTACGGATGCGGAGCATTTCTTCGGCCTGGATTTGAATGTCGCTTGCCGGAGCCACAATCTCGCCGTGAATAAGCGGCTGGTGAATCATAATACGGGCATTCGGCCATGCCACACGCTTGCCCTTCGCGCCTGCCGTGAGAAGGACAGCACCCATGGAAGCCGCCTGACCACAGCAAACCGTGACCACGTCGCTTTCAATGGCGTTCATGCAGTCGTAAATAGCGAGACCACTGCTAATGACGCCACCCGGGCTATTGATAAAGAACACAATGTCTTCGTGATTCAAAGAATCCAAGTACAAAAGCTGCTTCACAATGCGTTCGGCGCTTTCGTCATCGACAGCACCCCACAAAAAAATGCGACGCTTGGAGGCGAGGAATTCCTCGGCCTTTTTCATCATCTCAGGGACCTGGGCTTCTTTCTTTTCGTTGCAATCGGCCATAAAATTATCCTTTTTTAATAGCCACAATTTAGAAAATTCTTTGCGGGGAGTGGAGGCCCGAATCCGGGAACTCAACACATTACTATATTTAGTGCATGCCAAAAATGAGCGAAACATTTCTCGTTGGGCTAATCAGCCCGAATATCCTCAAGGCTATCGAAGAAGATAGCCTGAGTCCGGTATTTTTGGATTTGCAAGCCTGCAACGCCCTCGAGATTCGCTACGACTTTTTTGACGTCAACGATTGGCCAAGCCTCTCGGCACGCTTACGCAAAGTCACCCCGCACGCCATGCAAATTGGTACCATCCGTCTTAAACGCGATGGAGGGAACTTCCCAAACACTCAAGTGGCGGCCCGTACCAAGCACTGGCAAAAGATTTTTGAAACCGAGCAAGTTCCCGAATGGCTCGACCTGGAGCGCGATTGCCTGGCGCAACTAGCGGACTTGCGCGCTCTCGCCAAGGCCAAAGGTACAAAAATTCTGGTTTCCGAGCATAACTTTGTTCGTATTCCCAACGATGCCGAATTAAAAATTTTCGTCGAAGACCTTCGTCGCATTAAAGCCGACGGTTTAAAAATCGCCGCCATGAGCAATAGCGAAACCGACTGCGACCGGCTCTACAAGTTCACCAAAAAGAACCATAAATATTTTGACCTCTTTGCCGCCTTTGGAATGGGCGACTCCGGCCGAGCGAGTCGACTCTGGAGCCTCAAAGAGGGAGCGAACCTCACTTATGGGGCTATCGAGAGTGTCGAGGCCCCCGGTCAAATTGACGTAATGACCATGAAAAAAGCCCTCGATGGCTTCGAAAACCTGTTTTCCCAGTCCGATATAACGGCTTTTTTGGGCAAATTTCGCCACTTTTAAATATTTTCCTATTACAAACTCCCAATTTGCTATATATTTTTCTAAAATATTGGGTCGGATAGAGAAAAAAGGAAAATTACAATCATGCGTCTTTCTGAAAGATTTGTAGATAATTGTATTCTAATCAATTCTGCAAGCGAAACCAAGGAAGCCATCCTCAACGAGCTGGTTGACACGCTTTGCAGCGCCTACAAGCTAGAACACAGAGATGAAATTTTTGAAGCGGTCTGGAACCGCGAACAGAGCAGATCCACTGGTATCGGCTGCGGTCTCGCCGTTCCTCACGCCAAAATCGACTACGTCGACCGCATGTGCATGGTCGCCGCAACCGTTGAAAAGGGACTGGACTTCGCCTCTTTTGACGGCGAACCAGTCTACCTGCTCATCCTCATCGTGAGCCCGGGCAACACCGTGGGCCCGCACCTAAAGGCACTTTCTTCCGTGAGCCGACTTTTGGCCGATGGCGCCGTCCGCAAGGATTTGATTGCCGCCAAGACGCCAGCAGAATTCCTCACCATCCTCCGTGCCGCCGAGGACAAGTATTTATAACGTCCCCTTGACAATTTTGTAACGCTTTTTTATATTTGCGCTACACTTCGGACGGTTAGCTCAGTTGGTTTAGAGCGCTGCTTTCACACGGCAGAGGTCACAAGTTCAAATCTTGTACCGTCCACTTAAAAAAGGTCTGGCAAGAGTCGGACCTTTTTTTTATTTCTTTTAAATTGTTATCTTATGGGCCGCAACGGAACAAATCCCCGAAGCATCTAAAGGGTATGAATAAGAACAAAGTTATCATTCTTAGTATCTTCACATTTGCAGTAGCCGCATTCGCAAACGGCTCCTGGACACTGGACGCTTGCCTCAAGCAGGCTAAGCAAAAGAGCCTCCAGTTGGAATCGGCCAAGCTTCGCGAACAGCAAGCCGACATCAACATCAAGCAAGCCAAAGCAAACCGCTACCCGAACTTAGACGCAAGCATCCAGAATACCCTTTTTGACCACCCGTTTGTTGACAACGAAGACCACTACCGCCTGAGCCTCGGGCTCTCTGGTTCGTACAAGCTGTGGGATGGCGGCACAACAAGCAAGACCATCGAAGCGAACCAACTGACCAAGCAGGCCGCCGTACTTGAAACCAAACAAACAGAGCGCAGCGTGCAAGAAAGTGTCTTGAACGCCTATATGAGCTTGCTCGCCGCAAGCGAAAATCTGCGTACCGCAAACGCCTCCGTCGAACTCGCCCAGGCGGAATTCGAACATTACGGTAAGCTCTTTGAAGCGGGTTCCATCACCAAAAAAGATTTGACGCAAAGCCAGGCCAACGTACTTCAAAAACAGGCCGCTCAGCTCACCGCCCAACTCAACGTAAATACTTCCAAAACGACGCTGCGCCAGCTTTTGGAACTTCCCGAAAGCGAGGACTTCTCCGTCGAAGCACCCGAAACAGCAGTCACAAGTCCAGACTCGCTGGAGCCAATCCCGTCGTTGAACGAACTGCAAACAACCGTCAAGGACGCACATCCTGGACTCAAGTCCGATAGCATCTCTGTCCGTGCAGCAAAAAAGAATACCGAAGTCGCCGGTACAGGAAGTTCCATCACAGTAACGCTTGGTGCAAACTCCAACACGGGCCTGCAAGCTTGGGAATCCGGGGCCTACGGAAACCAGCTCAAACGCGGTTGGCAGAATTCCATTAGTCTTGGCATAAACATTCCAATTATTGACGGTGGAGTAACTACGAACAAAGTATTACTCGCTCAGGTAAACGAAAGCGCCACTCAGGTGAGCATGCAAGAAACAGCAAAATCCCTTGAGAATAACATCGAAAAACTTTACCTCAATGCGCAAAGCGCCGATATGCAGTGGAAGGCGGCAATTCTCCAAGTTGAAGCAGAACAGGAAGCACTTCTTGTTGCCGACGAGCAACGCAACGCGGGGGCCCTCACCTACACCGATTACCTAAGCCAAAAGAACGCCCTCGAAAATGCGCAGGTCACCTTAGTGAACGCCAAGTACACAAGCCTCCTTGCAAGAAAACTAATTGATCTGTACCAAGGCAAGCTCGACTAAGTACACCCCCTCAAAAAATTTCGACATAACCCCCTTTAGGCTTTCTAAAGGGTCTTTTGTTAAAAATCCGTTACATTTCCATGGACAATTTATCCATGGAATTTTTTTTCGGGAAAAAAAGTCACGATTTTCCGATGTTATTTTAACTTGGTTGGGTATCGGGTGTAAAAACCAGAAAAAAAAGGAGTAAAGATGAAAGATTTACGTCTTTCACGTTTTGCTGTTGCATTGTTAGCAGCATTTTCAACAACAACATTTGCATACGATGTCACCGGAACCGTTTCTGACGAATCCGGCAAGCCCGTAAGCGGAGCCGCCGTAAGTCTCCTCAAAGAGGCAAAATCCACAACAACAGACGCAAGCGGCAAATTTACCATTCACGAAGACGAAATCCAGCCTGCGGACTCCACAAAGGATAATCCAAAAGACACCAGCTCTACCGCCATTCGTTACCTTGGGCAATACAACATGATTGCGACAGCCCAAGTCAAAGTTTTTGACATGACTGGCCACCAGGTATTGAACAAGTACTATACCGACGCAAGCAACTTGGACATGAGCAAGGACCTCAAGGGCCAGGGCACTTACGTGGCGCAGGTGACCATCGGGAATTCCACCCGCATGGTAAAGTTTAACACCAACAACAAGTCCATCAACCTCGCAACGGTTCCGTCTGTCAGAGGCATGCTCGCCAAGGCCGCCGCCGCTGGCGAAGCCCTCCAGGTCATCGCCGATGGCTTTGACACGCTCAGTGTACCGCTGACCTCGCTCGACACAAACCTCACTTTGACACTCAAGGCATCCTCTAGCGAGAAGCAGTACGCATTCGGCTACGCCCTCAAAAACGCTCCGCGCCCGAGTAAGGGTTGCGGCAAAGCCTCCACTCTCCAGAAAACCAAGAGCGTGGAAAACGGCGACCGTTTTGAAATGAAAGTCAACAATGAAACCCGTGAATTCTTCGTCACCCTGCCGAAGAACTACGACAACACGAAGCCGTACAAGATTCTCTTCGCCATGCACTGCATGGGCAGTAACGCAGAAGACTTCGTCCATCACGCCCCGGACTACGACCATCCGACTCC
>JAKSIM010000059.1 GCA_024398845.1 Fibrobacter sp.
TCAGCAAAGCCGTACAGTTCCGCGGCGCTGCCAATCATGTAGCAGTTGTCCGTATCCTGTTGCGGCGCCTCAGGCGTAATCGTCGCGAGTGCCATTGTAGGCAAGGCCACGGCCGCAGCCATGACCAATTTACAGAAAGAAAGCGGATGTTTCATACGACACGTTCTCCTTTTAGGAATAATAGCTATTACAGAACAGATTTTCTTAAAAAATAATAAAATTGCGCATTTTCAAGACCTTTAATTGTTTATTTTTAGGCCATGCATTACAAACCTTACCGCGATTTACTCTTGAAACTGTTCCCGAACTACCTCAAGGTGCGCAAGCTCCCGCTGAATGGCGGCATGAGTTGCCCGAACCTGGACGGCACAAAGAGTTTTTCGGGTTGCAGTTACTGCAACAACCGCAGTTTCAGTCCCGTCTTTGACCAGGCGAAAGTAAGCATCCAGGAGCAGCTCGAAAAGTTCGTCCCGAAACTCAGGGAAAAGTACCCGAACGCAGGGATTCTCGCCTACCTGCAGCCGTACACGAACACGCATGCGCCGCTCGAGCACCTGCGCGGGATTATCGACCCGATTATCAAGCACAAGGAAGTCGCGGGGCTCGCCATCGGCACGCGCCCGGATTGCCTCGAGGACGAAAAAATCGAATACCTCGCGGAATGCAATCGCAAAAAGCCCATCATCGTGGAAATCGGTCTGCAGACGGCGAACGACCTCACGCTCGCGGCCATCAACCGCAGGCATACGCTCGCGGAATTCGAGGACGCGGTCAAGCGCTGCCAGGCGGCAGGCCTCACTGTCACGACGCACGTGATTGTCGGCCTCCCGAACGAGACGATGGAAGATTTTAAGCACACTGCGCAAGTGGTTCGCGACCTGAACCTCGCCGCAGTCAAGATTCACCCGCTCCACATTGTAGTGGGGACCGTGATGGCGCAGGATTTTGCCGACGGCTGCATTAATTTGTTGACATTCGAGGAATACTGCAAGGCCGTCGCCGAGATGATAAAAATTATCGGGACAGACATCGCCATCGAACGCTTTAGCGGCGAAAGCCCGAGCGAAATGCTCATCGCCCCGAACTGGTGCGGCGAACGCGACAAGATTATCGCCCAGGTGGAATCGCTACTGGATAAATAATTTTTCGCTGCGTCATTTTTCGCGACGTCATTTTTGCGCATCGCCAAAAATCGGCGACACCGCTTAAGGATTTGCTACAGCTTGACAATTTCGTCGCACAGGTCGCAGACGGCCGGACGATGCGTTATAAAAATCATGGTCTTTTGCGGGTACGCTTTGAACAAGCGCTGGTACATTTCGCGTTCGGTCGCCTCGTCTAGCGCAGCGCTGATTTCGTCAAGCAGCATTATGGCCCCCGGACGCAAGAGCCCGCGGGCCACGGCAATACGTTCCGCCTGGCCTTCGCTGAGGCCGCAGCCGCGTTCCCCAAGTTCACTATCGAGGCCCTGCGGCAAGTCCCTCACAAAATCAGCACATGCCGTATGGAGAACCGCCCAAAGTTCCTCTTCTGTAGCCTCGGGCTTGGCCAAAAGCAAATTGTAACGCACGGACCCGCTCAAAAGCGTATTGCCCTGCGGAACAAACACGAAGTCGGCCCGAGGGAGTCGCGAAACAGAACCCGCGGTAGGCTCTATAAACCCGAGCATCATGCGGAACAGCGTCGACTTCCCGGCGCCCGTTTCGCCCACAAGCGCAGTCTTTGTACCCGGCTTGAACTCGTGCGTAAAGTTCGTAAGAATTTCGCGGTCGCCCTTCGCGTAGCGGAACGAAACGTTCTCGAACCGAATTCCCGACGCTGCACTTGAAGGCGCGGCACTCGATGGCACACTCGTTTTCAATGCCGTCGGCGACCCCACGTTTTGAGATCCCACGTTTTGAGGCCCCACGTTTTGAGCCCCCACGTTTTGAGACCCCACGTTTTGTGACCCCACAACCGCCTCGGTTTCTTCTAAATTAGAACCAAGTTCCTCGAGCCTGTCGATACTCGCGGTGGCATGCACCACTTGCGGAGCCATATTCAAAATAGAGAGAATCGGCTGCTGGATTTGCCCCACCAGCTGCAAAAAAGAAGTCATCACACCAAACGTAATCGCGCCATTGCGAAGCCCGATACCCCCCCAAACAAAAGCCATAAGATAGCCAAGTCCAAAAGTGCACCCAAGCACAAAGCGTGTCACCGTCGTAAACCGCATGCGGCGTAGAACATTCCCGCGCAAATCGCGTTGCATGGTTTCTAGCTGATCGGTCATCCAGCGTTCACTCTCCAGGGAACGCAACACGGCATTGTGCTCCACGCCCTCCTGCACATGCATTTGAATGCGGCTTTCGCCCTCACGAATACGCAGCGTCATGTGGCGTAATTTATGTGCAATAAACTTTCCCGCCACAATCGCCACCGGAGTAACAAGCACCAAAGCCCAGGCCAAGCGCGCGTCAAACCAGCGCATCAGCAAAAAAGCACCAACCAGCTGGCAAAAAGTCACCGCAATCTGCGGAATCGTCGCCGCAACAACCTCGCCTACAGCATCAATGTCCTTCGAGAGCCTCGACGTCACATCGCCCGAGAGCAAAACCTTGTCGTCGTACAAGCGACGCATAAACATCCCGCTGAACAAGCGCAAACGCAGCTCGTTCGTCTTTTTCACATTCGCAGAAGCCATCATGTACTGGCAAACCTGGCGCAGTACAACGCCGCCCACAATCGTAAGCGCAAGGAGCCCGACCATCTGGACAATATCTGATTCGCTCCCCGTTTTTATGGTAACGTCAATAAAGTGCTTGCTGAACCAAACCATAAGGAGGCCAAGCGAAACTTGCGCAAGCCCCACCACGATTCGCACGGCAATATTAAACCGTACACCTCGTGTATTTTGCCACAGCCAAGCTAAATACTTCATTCCACCACACCGACGCCTTGCCACTCACCCACAATGGCCTTGACATCGGCTTTGGCTTGGGCAGCGTCAACATCGTATTCAGCACAAAGGGCATCAGTCAAACTTTCAATCGTGAATTCACCCTTGGCGGCAACAGTCCACAAAAAAGCGGCGGTCTCGTTCAAGCAAAGCAAACGACCAAAATCAAGAGCCCCAAGGCCCTCGCCCATAATCACCTGCTCGCCACAGACCTCACGAAGAACAAAACCTTCTTTCAATTTCATACAAAACCTATTTGACAATAACCTTTTGACCGTTGTTAAAGTACGTACCCTTTGTCGCGGGTTTGGCGTTAAGTTTGCGACCATCCACGCTAAACCATCGATCCATTTTGAACTCGCCCGTCTTTGTGTAGAGCTTGCCAATGGAGGTTGTTTCGCCACCACTCACAGACAAGCGGACTTCAATGACATCCGGGAGGTTCGCTGCACCCAAAACCTTTGCAGCAGAGCCTGCGCGACGCGCCAAAACAGGCTCTTCGCCAGCAGCCGGGGACTCTGCCGGATTGTAAAGCATGTAGGCGCGCATTGGGTAAATATAAGCGCCCGCAGCGACCTTCACAAAATCACCTACAGAAGCATCACCTTTTTCTGCGGCGGCAAAACCGTAGGCATTACCAAGTTCCGCATCGGCAGCCTCCCACATTTTGTAATCATAAACACCCTTGAATGTCCAGCCATCCTTAACAACCCCCGAAGCAACAGTAGGAACAAGAGTCACCGTACCACCATTCAAATCAAATTCCAAAGTAGAGGCGCTAGGAATAAATAAATAAGGCGTATTAGCGGTAATTTTAAATTCACTCTGAGCTACCATCAGGGCATCCCATCTGCCAATTTCATTTTTATGCAAGCCGTTGAAAACAGCAAAATCACCACCATTTGCGGTCATTCCTTCTTCAAGCGAGAAGGGCAACATAATCGTCGATGCTTTACCAACTTCAAAAGTACGATTGTACGTCACCGAAGTCACTTCAATTGGTTTAACAATAAGTACCGGCGTCTCGTCATCAGCATCAAACGTTGCTGAAATATGACCGTCGGCATCCTTCAAAAGAGATACCCCGCTAATCGGGTAAAGCTTTTTACCAACAATTTTTTTCATTTGCTCTTGAGTAAGGGTTCCGCTAAAAATTTCACCATCGGCGTACATGGACTTTCCATCGGCAATTTTAACCACTCCTCCATTTTCAAATACAATCTGATCAAAATAAAGGGAATCCGAGGCCTTAAACCAATCTAAAATAGCAACGCTATTGCTGTAAACATACAATACACCAGAAGAAACAACATTCACAAAACTGGTTGTTACCCCTTCATACACAATAAGATTAATGTCGTAACTGCCCGATAAAGCAGAATCGTTTGGAGTGTAACACGCACCAAATGTGGTAACGTGGCAGTCTTCAGCTGCAATTTCAACCGGAATGACATTTTGACCAAAAGCCACTCCATAAAGCGATAAAGCCAATAAGAATTTCAGTAAATATTTCATAAATACACCGCCAGCTATTCTACTCCCCTTAAAGATAATTTTCTTAACCTGATTCGGGTAGGGATAGATACAATCAATCTGCGCAAATACAAAAGTTCATAGAAAACAGCCTCCCAAAAGTTAAATTTGAGCAACTTTAGGGAACGAAACCGCTTCGCCACGAATCGGTACGGAGAGCAGTGGCTCTCCAATTCTCTGTAAAAACCAAAATTTCCTCCATCCAGGATAGCGTCCAGAAGCACGTTTCCACGGACGGGATCCGGCATGCAAAGCATAAACTCGCGGTCCAAATTAAAGATTAGTAGCAGGACCCACATTACGGCCTCGCAAATTTGATGCAAATGCAATTTTTTGAGCACTTTTGCAACTTCTTCGCGTTCTTCGGGCGACGACTTTTTAAGCAAGTAGTAGTAATCCATCAACTGGCGAAGTCCTACGCCGCGCTCATAAAAGTGAGTCTGAATGTGAGCCAACTGCATCACCAGGGCGAACTTAAGCGAAGGCACGTAAAAGCCCTCGGGCACCCGCGAAAGCTCTCGAATTTCGGCATTCAAATACGCCTGTAGGCGACGACTTGCCAAAGGGTTAAAACACCCCGAAGAAGGCAAAAAATGAACTTCTACCGAAAACGCAAAAGTCCCTTTTGCCAAATGGACGTGATGTCTCGTGAATTTAGCGCCCTCTACCAGATTCAACTTTTTTAAAAGTTCACAGACGCGCGCACGGCCGCCATCGACCCAAATATCAATATCACCAGGCTGGCGGAGCCACGGACTAAAATACAGCCGCGAATTGGCTTGACCTTTTAAAATGGCAGTGGCCACCCCTTCGGCTTCAAAAAGACTGGTAAGGCGCACCGCCTCCTCGTTCATTCGCTTGTTAAGACCGGCAATAGTCTCGGCCTCACTTGCCCACTGAAAAGTCAGTTCCTGTGGAGGCTGCAATTCCATAGGCAAGCGCTTAACGGCGTTATACACCACCCCAAGCAAAAGCTGTTTGTCGGCCCACGCATAAACGGAATTCCATTCATCAACGGAAAGCCCCTCCGTAAATTTGGGAGAGGCTCCTATTGCAAAACTCACTAAGTTAAAAATATGTCCGTTTTTCACAGGCCATTTTACCTAGACTTTAGGCAAATCATTCGGGGTCATATTGGCACCCAACGGACCAACGTAACCACTATCCTCCAAAAGTTTAGCCTTTTGTTTGAGTTTAACAACTTTCAGTTCTGGTTTTTTATATTCTTTCTTTTGCATATTGAAAATATAATTAAAAAAAAGGATTCAACAAGCGTTCATTTTCAATGAAAAACAATCTACGCACGTTTTGCGTAGATTATGATTCGATTGAGAGAGATAAATTAAAAGGTTTTATTTTTGAATAAAAGACAAAAGGTCTTCTTTATTTTTAACGCAGCGAACAGAGAAAGCAAAGTTCTTATTTGCTCCTGTAAGGTATGCCATATTATTTGCACTTTGCAATGAAACAAAATTGGCAGATTCATTGTTTATTTCTTCTTGGAGCCACATAAAAAATTGTTCATTAAAATCATTATATTTCACAGAGCCATCATTTTCTACAAAGGCTCTTCCCGATGGCTTGGCGGTAAAACCAATAAGGTCATCCCCACCGACACTATACTCATCAGCAAGCAACCATAAATCTTTAGACTTTAAAACATCGCCCGCATTTTCAGATGAAACACCTGCAGCTTTAAGAAGGCTCTTGAATTCAGCAAAGGATGGTAAATGCCAGCCATCCGGACAAACCCCCTGAATTGTTTCGTCATAGTCATAATTCATTGCGCATTTGTGTCCGTAACCACAATCATCTTCAGACCTATTTAAGGCCGTAGCCCATGTGTAAAGGCGACCAAAACTAGAGCACATCATTTTATCGTTATTGTAGCACCAGCTACCCTTGCCATCGCGCAGAGCATAATTCAAATTTTGAGCCATCCAGGAATACTGCTCACCATCTACATCTACCGTTATATAATTATATATCATGTTATCGCGCTTATCGCAAAAAGCCGTCGACGTCTCATATTCGACATCGCCGCATTTTTTATAAAGTTTACCTTCTTTACAAAAGTCTCCATCTGCCGGGTCAAAAGGTTCATTGCCGCACACGGCCTTGTACATCAACATTTGCTTTTCACCACAACCAATTACAAAGAGCCCGTCGCCAATATCGGCGAGTTTGCAATCATCACCAGTTTCACCAGCTTCACCATCGTAAACAAAACCTTCTGACACAACTTCGTCTTTGTCGTCCTTGCAAACGATATGGCTGTAGCCAATGTTATTGTATTCTTCTTCATAACCTTCGAACACAGAGCACGAGAAACCATTTTCGCCTTTATCGCCCTTATCGCCTTGGTCACCCTTGTCGCCTTTATCGCCTTGGTCGCCTTTATCGCCTTGGTCGCCTTTATCGCCTTGGTCACCCTTGTCGCCTTTATCGCCTTGGTCGCCTTTTTCGCCCTTGTCGCCTTGTTCACCGGCTTCACCTTGGAGACCCTTTTCTCCCTTGTCACCAGTTTCACCCTTGTCGCCCTTGAGAGAGGTCCAGTTTTCGCCATTGCACATAAAAATCATAGCGGAATCGCTAACAAATAGCATTTCACCCGCGTTTTCCTTGCCACAGCTATGCTTAAAAAGGGATTCCCCTTCATCGAGAATGGCTACGGAACCCTCGTTATTAATATTTGTGACGTCATCGCCACAAGCCGAAAACATCAATGCCGCGCCCATAAGCGAAGACATGGCCAAAATGGCAGAACACTGCCTCATAAATCCCTCCTGAGAAAAATAAATCACACAAATTTAATTATTTGCAAACCCTTTTGCAAGGGATACAAGTATTCCCATTCAATTTTACGTGAACAAGAACACTAAAAATTGAACTTATCGGTATACAATCCGGTAAATTCTCAGTAACCAGCGACGGAATGGCAACGCCTTGAACCAAATCCTGGCGGCGCGACGGTGGCGAGAATCGCCCAAAGATACCTTTTTTTGATTCGGCTTGACCACGTGCGTGGCGACGGCCTTGATGTCTGCGAGCAAGCAATTTTCCGTGCCCACGAGGTTACCATCGCCCATAAGTGTCACTTTTTCGCCCTCGATACGAATAATGCGGTGGACCACATAATGGTTCGGCCCCACAAGGGCGAGAACAACATCGCCCGCCCTTACCTTTTGGGGCTTGACCAAAATAACGCTATCGCGGCCACCCACAATAAACGGAAGCATGCTACGGCCATTGACCGGGAAGGTAACGCAGACACCCGACTCGACCAAACGAATGGCCTCGGCCATAATTTGATCGTCGCTCGGCGCTGGTGACGCGGTTTGCGGAGCGACCCGATTGGTCGGTGCGACCGCCGTGTGGCAAACTCTTGCAGCCTCTTCGTCGGGCAGGCATTCCAAGTGGAACATCTTGGCCTTTTGCGCTATCGAATTCTCCACCTGGTGGAGCCCATCGGCAATAGCGCGATCCCAGCGCTTGCCCGAAATACTCGGAACAAGAGCCACGTAAGCTTCGATTCCCTGCAATGGCCGAATCTTGTTGTACGGAGCCTGACTCAAAAGCACAATGGCCCCGAGCGGCATCGCCAGATTCTTGTAACAGGGAGTTTTTCCACTCCACGGAGAACCGTAAACCCAAAAAGAATCGCCCTTGAGACGAACCACCGGATTGTCGTCATTCACAAGTTCTGTCCCCGGAATATACTTGAGCCAAAGTCTCGCATGCGTACTCTTTCCGGTACCGCTTTTACCGAGGAACATGTAACCCTTGCCCTCGTAGCTCACGATTGCCGAATGGAACAGCGCCGTCATTTTGTCCGCCGTCGCAAGCGCATACATGACCATCACGGAATTATTGACCGCAAATTTATCGGCTTTGCCAAAAAGCAAAATGCGACCCTTACGGTAACCCGGCTCACAGACAAGCATGCCTGTAGAAGCCTCGCCTAAAAAGAATTCAAAAACGAACTCGCCCAATTCGGTGCGACCGCAAACAATTTCTTGCCCTTCGTCGGCCTGGCGCGTTTCTTCAAAATAATTGACACGATTAGCGTTGCCGGGTACCGGCATTTCCACCTTCAGTTCAAAGGCCAGCAAAACATCCGCACCAACGGTCGCCAATTCAGAGGCCGAGACAGCAAACGGTTCGTAATTCTGCAGTTGCGTAAAAACTTGGGATTCCGCATTAATCGAAAAAACATGTTCGGCAATTTTATACAACGTTGTCTGTTCCATTCCCTTCCCCCTAGGCCAAGACCGTCAAAAAATCAGCCTTCCATAACAAAGCACAACTAAATAGTTCACTAATCATGAACTCAATTATAGAAAAACTCATTGGACTCCTTGACAAGAACTTCGCAAAAAATGCATCTTTAAAGTTGTTCACGGACTGATGGATGAACGCCAAAACACGGTCAAACTCGTGAACGAAGAACGCAAAATGGCAGAAGCTGAAAAAAATGGAGTCTGCGAGGTCTATTTAACAATAACGCGCTTGCCGTTGTTGTAGTAAGTGCCCTTGGCGGTCGGTTTTGCGTTTAGCTTGCGGCCATCGACGCTAAACCAGCGATCCTTGGCAATAGCGTGGTCCACAGAGATTTCGCCAGAGAGCGTATTCAGCTGGCCGATTCGCATGGAGGAACCGTCCTCCTCTTCAATGACCACGTCAATGGATTCCGGCAAGTCTGCCGGGGCGATGGACATGCGGGAACCATTCACGCCGGGGCGCGCCGTAACCGGTTTGTACACCAAAAAGGCACGCATTGGATTGATGGAAGCGCCACTTGCAGCCCTCACAAATTGACCCGCCTTATACGAACCATTCTTGGAAGAAGCCGCAAAACCAAAAATGTTGCCAAGTTCCTCAGGTTCCCATTTCACGTAATCGTAAGTTCCCTTAAAGATCCACTGAGCCGAATCAGATTCTGCGGAAACGTCGGCATTCGAAGACCAGGCGACATTTGAAAAATCCATTGCACTAGATGATGGCAAAAGCATATAAGGAGTATTCGCCTCAAGGTTATTCGAGACAGCCACAACAGAAGCGGTCCATACTCCATCCTTTTTATGAACGCCCTTGAACTTCAAAAGACTTGCATTTGAGATTGTTGCCGAGAACGGAAGAACAATGGTAGAATACACGTTGTCCTTAAATTCACGAATCAATGCAACAGATTCCGAGGTAAAACCTTCCGGGATAACGACGGATGTTTGTGAGGAGCCGTCAAGTGTAGCCACGCCGCCATCAAGCGTAACGCCGCTAACCGGACGAAGCGTATTTGCACCAATCGCCTTCTTCTGGGCATCGCTCAACGTACCGCTGTAAATAACGCCATTGGCATAAAGGCTCTGGCCATCGGCAATGACAATTGACCCGCCCAATTCATTTACCGCGAAATTTTGCGAAGGTGCAGTCCACTGCAATACGACTGTGGGTACACGATTTCCGGATTCATCAAGAACCCAGGAAGAACCTTTTACACCGGTAGATTCATTAGAATAGCTTTGCAAATCAGCAAAAATTTGAGCTTTCTCGGATTCGGAGGTTGAAGAAGTAATTGTATAATTGTGCGTTGTATTTGTCGTACCCGAGCCTCCACCAACAAAGCCAAGACCGTTATCGACGCAGTTTTCAATAGTGACCGAACCGTTATTCTCGCCTACAAAACCAGCTTTTGTAGACTTATTCGAAACGGAACCATCGCTATAGGAATTTACCACAGTCAAACTAGCCCCACTAGCAACACGAGCAACGAAAATCGCCGCAGGGTTATCGTTACCATTTCCTTTCCTATTGACCGAGGCCTTTGAATAGCAGTTATCTATTACAAGATTACCAGTAACTTCTGCAACAAAAGAAGCCACTGTACCAACATTGGTTGTAATAGAAGCTTTAAGCAAACTGACATTCTTTATAACAGCGGGCTTTGAGGATGAACCACCGGCAGTGGCAAAAAGAGCAGCCAAATTATTTCCGTTTACCGAAACATTTAGCCATGTTATGGAATGGCCCTGACCGTCCAATGTACCGGAAAAAGATGCAGCGGGAGTCCACGACCCCAATTCAATATCGGCCGTGAGTTTGCCGCACTCCGAAGAATGATTATTCATAAAGGAGGCGAAATCTTCTTTGCTCGCAATAGCGTAACAACCATCGGCCCCCGGGGTCAATTCAGCTTGCGCAGCTACAGCAAAAAGCAACAGCAAAATTATGGAATAGAAACAATTCCTCATAGCGAACACCTATATGCAAATAATTTTCCACCCCAAATATAGATTTTCGCGATATTTTTTGAAAAATTATGAGAAAAATGTAATTTCAGGCGTGATTTAAATTAAAAAAAACGGCGAGCGCTTTCACGCACAGCCGTTTTTTAAGCTCAGTAAGCTTGATTAAGCTTGACGATTATGTTCAGACGGGTTGAAGTTGAATCCCATTTCCCCTGGATAATTGTCGACATCCTCGTCGTTCGGATCGAATTCGCCACTATCAGCAAGAATCGCACAATCTAGCTTCATTTGAACGACACTCATCTTAGGAGCTTTATAAATCTTCTTTTCCATAGTATCCCCAATTATAGTTACTTGACAATGACTTGTCTACCGTTGTTTTGGAAAATTCCGTTAAAGGTCGGTTTGGCGTTGAGCTTGCGACCCTTCATATCGAACCAGCGGTCTGTCTTGACTTCGCCTGTAACGGTATTGAGCTTGCCGATGGTCATGGAATTTTCGCCGTTTTCATCGTCAATCACAATATCAATGGTTTCGGGCAAAGCAAATGAAGCAGACTTGAAGAGGCCAGGACGATTCATTGGGGCCTTATAATCCAAGAAGAAACGCATAGGTCTGATACTTGCACCTTCAGCAGCCCTCACAAATTGACCGGCAACAGTGCTCTCATAGTTAGAAGCTGCGAAACCAAAGATGTGCGGAGAAACATATTCTGCGTCATCCCACAAAATGTACTTATAAGTGCCCTTTACGGTCCAATTTCCAGCGGTTTGTTCGTAAATCGTGTCCGTATTGGCTTTCAAAGTTATTTCATCGGCGCTGAAATCCAAATCATACTTATTAATATCTACTTGCGGATTAACAAGATATGGCTGATTTGCAACCATGGCTCCATCCTCTACAAAAGAGTAATGAGCAACCCATTTGGAGTTTGTGCCATCAGATTCTTTGTGAATGCCCATAAATTTGTATACTTGAAGAGTATTTTCGCTCATTTTAACATTGAACGGAAGCATAAGCGTAGCGAAAGTACCTGTAGTGAAACCACGTTCAATAACAACACGATTAACAATAGTATCACGAGGGAGGTAGATTAAATCTTGACCTTCTTTCAACCAAGCTGTGCTAGAACCGGAATTGAGAGTAAATTCAATGCCGACGAAGGCTTCGGGTTGTTCGGGGGTGGAACCGCCGTTCGGGTTGATGGTCGGTGTGCCATTATCATTCTGCCAAACAGAACCGTCAAAAATGACTTCGCCACTTTCTTCATCGATTTCTTTGTAGTCGTGAAGTAGAGTATAAACGGCTCCGTCAGAGAAATCTTCAGAAGACTTGGAGGTAGCGCCGTCAAAAGAACCACCATTAACAGCACTTACTCCATTATCTAAATAAAAGCTATTCACGAGGGTTACCGGAGCCTCCCCGCTCCAACCATTAAGTCCAACAAAAGCACCTACGTTTTGAGAGCCTGTAATCGAACCTGTATTATAGCTATTCTTAATCAAAACAGATCCATCATAAGAAGAACCAACAAAACCGCCAACGTAAGCGTTCCCTATAACACTTCCTGCATTAAAAGAATTTGTAATAATTAAAGATGAATTCATAGCGGTACCAACAAAACCACCAATATGTTGTTTATACTGCCCTTCGAGACCAAGGCCAACAGTTCCAGCATTGTAGCTAGCATCAATAACCAAGCTTCCTTTATTTTGTTGATTTAATTGGTCTATATACCCAACAAAACCACCTAAACGTGTACCAGCCAACACATTCGATTGATTAAAAGAGTTTTTAATTAAAAGAGAGCCCTTAATTTGACCAACAAAAACACCTGCATCATTTTGAGATTTAAAATAAGATTTCGTTATACCCAAATTTTGGATAATCGCATCAGAACCAGATGTTGTAGCAATAAAACCAGTCGCCCCCTGATCATTTTCCACATAATACAATCCAGAAATGGTTTTATTGTTACCATCGAAAGTTCCATTGAAATTTTTCAACGGAGTCCAGACATTGCTAGGCTCTGTTGTTGGTTCTCCGCTATTAGGATTAAATTCAATTTCATTTGCAACAATGTCAGCATCAAGAATGCCGCAAGCTGTGGATTCACCATTATTCACAGCGGTAGCGAAATCCTTCAACTGGTCATAATCTGCAATATGATAGCATTTATCTTCTGGATTAAGCTCAATGGCTCCGGCGATGACCGGGACCATCAGCAGTAGTGATAAGAAACTTTTTTTCATGTTTTCTCCCATATATACAACGCATAAAATATAGAAATTTCTTCAACACTTTTTCAACAGTTTCTAAAAAAAAATATTGCAAGTGATAAGCGATACAAAACACCCCAACATCCGTAAATTTCCGTTTACAAATAATTATTACTATATTTGGGATTAGTTCAAAAAGAGGTTCAAAATGGCTAAGAAAGGTACCCAGACTAACATGTGGACGGGTCGCTTCGCAAGCGGCATGGCGCAGAGCATGGTCGATTTAAGTTTCAGCTTGCAGTTCGACGCGGAGCTCATCGAGGAGGACATCCAAGGGAGCATCGGTCACGGCAAGGGTCTGGTGGAATCGGGCGTTTTGACGAAGGCCGAGTACAAGAAGATTTGCGACGGCCTCGAGGGCATTTTGAAGGACTACCGCGCGGGCAAGAACCTGTGGAAGGAGAGCGACGAGGACATCCACATGGCGGTGGAACGCGTGCTCACCGAACGTATTGGCGCGCTCGGCAAAAAAATTCACACGGGGCGTAGCCGCAACGACCAGGTCTGCACGGACTTCAAGCTTTACATGCGTCATCGCGCGGCCGAAATCCGCGAGCTCGAGGTGAGCCTGATGGAGACGGTCCTGGACCTCGCCAAGAAGTATTTTGGCAAGATGATGCCGGGCTACACGCACTTGCAGCAGGCGCAGCCGATTTACTTTAGTCATTATTTGATGAGCATGTTCTTCGCGGTTTCGCGCGACGTGAAGCGCCTCGACAACTTTTTGGAACTGCACAGCCAGTTGCCGCTTGGCAGTGGCGCCATGGCGGGTTCCGCGTTCCCCTACCACCGCGCGCTGGTGGCGGAGGCGCTCGGTTTCAAGGACGTGAGCCCGAATAGCATTGATGCGGTGAGTCACCGCGACATGATGCTCGAATTCAACGCGGACTTGGCGATTGTGGCGAACACGATGAGCCGCTATGCGGAAGACTTTGTGAACTGGAGCACGAGCGAGTTCGGCTACCTCACGCTTCACGACGCCTTCAGCAGCGGAAGTTCGATGATGCCGCAGAAGAAGAATCCGGATTCCATGGAGCTCATCCGCGGAAAGTCGGGCCGCATGCTCGGGAACTTCGCCGCGATGTTCACGCTCGCGAAGGGCGCTCCGCTGAGCTACAGCCGCGACTTGCAAGAAGACAAGGAACCGGTGTTCGACAGCGTTCACAACGTGAAGGTGATTTTGCGCGTGATGAAGGAAGCGTTGGAAAGCGCTCGCTTCAACTTCGACAAGATGGAAAAGAAGATGCTGCCGGCGCTTTTGGCGACCGACCTCGCAGATTTGCTTGTCGAAGCCGGAGTGCCGTTCCGCGACGCCCACCACGTGGTAGGTTCCCTGGTCGGCGAAGCCGCCCGCCAAGGCCTGGAATTCACGGATTTGAGCGACGAGGCCTGGGCAAGCGCCGGCGTGCCGGACGTGAAGCGCATGAAGAAGACGCTCACGTTCGAGTACAGCATTAGCCGCAGGAATATTGAAGGCGGCACGGGCCCGAAGAGCGTCAAGCAGCAGTTCGTGAAAGCCGCTGCAATACTCAAGAAAATCAAGAAGTAAACAAGAATTTCGCCAAAGCGATTGCTGGTTGCGGGAGTCAATGGATTGCTTCGCTACGCTCGCAATGACATG
>JAKSIM010000006.1 GCA_024398845.1 Fibrobacter sp.
TTATGCGCTCAAAAGGGACGAGGACCCGAGACCCCTCGGGGGAGAGGGTGCGGCAGTAGCGCCCAAGGCGAGTGCAAAAAAAAGATATGTTTTTTTTGCCGAGCCGACCAAGCGAACGTCGAAGACGTCAAAAGCACCGTGCGCGAAAGCGCATAAAATAGGTGCTTTTTGAGCTTGAGGCGAGCCTGCGAGCATCGAGCCCGCAAGGGTTGCACGGCAGCCGCGAAGCGGAGACTGACGGGCAACAATCCCTTTTCCCGCTCTAAAACAAAGAAGCCCTCGGAAAACCGAGGGCAATTTTAACCAAGATTCAATACTATGCCAAACTAGTTTTTAGAACGACGATAACCACGACGATAGGTTTCCGTTGTACGCATGTAAGGCATATTCATGATGGTCGGAGAATTACCGCCAGCCATGTAGCAGTATTCATAGGATTCCATCACGATGGTCATTTGATAAATATACGGACCCGTAGCCAACTGGCGACCATCCTGAGAAACAGGGTAAACCTTGATGTTTGCAAGCATAGCGCCTGTTTCGCCATACAACTGAGCGCCCTCGCAGCCAGCCACGGACTTACCCGGACCCAGAGCCTTCTTGAAATCATCTCCGGAAACGCTCTTGTTAAACTGGTTCACAAAGTTACCCAAATGGTCAAACACGCGAATGTTCACGCGGAACGGCTGAGTCGTTACAAAGGAGAAGCTAGAGCAAGTTTCACTACTAGATTGACCAGACTTGCCAGCACCATCATTATAGCACAACGTTGTTGCCGTACCAGCATTCAAACCAGCCACGTTAGAAGGCAGAAGACCTCCAACAGTACGTCCCTTATCATCGACCACCACAGTCGGCAAAGTTCCGCCCATCTGCGGAGAAAGCATGATCTTATCAGCATTATCAGAAGCCCAGGTAATCGGGTTTTCACCAGAAACGGCTGGAATAGAGGTAAGCACCATGTCAGCAGTCATATCCTCGGCAAGGCCATTGCTACCAGCAGCGGCAGACAACTGCGCAGCTTGAACCGTAAAGTCCGGACGAGAAATACCCGGATCATCCGGAATAACTTCCACAACTGCCGTAGCCGTGTACTTAATTTCTGCCCAATCTTCCTTAGGATCAAAGCCTTCCACAGACTTACCCGAAGAAGCCGTCACATGATACGTCATCTTGGCACTCCAGGCCTTTAGATGAGTCCATTCCACATCAGTAAATCCTTCCGGTCTTGCATCGGCTTCGTTCAAGTCATTAATATCCATCGCATTGAAGGCAATCCTATCGCTACCCAAAAGGCCACCATCAATCACATTCCCCTGAAGGTCAACCATAGTACCACTGAATTGGTAGAGTATACCATCGGCACCCTTATCCGTCGGCCCTTGGAGGTCATTCACAATATAACCATATACAGCACTAGTCTTTGCACCCGTTACAGGATCAGTGACTTCACGAATCACAATAATAGACGGAGCGCCAGAACTTACCATAGAAGCAGCCGTAGAATCGCTCAAAGTGGTATTCAAGAACAAGCTATTTGTAGCCACGCCCTGATCGTCCACCTTCACCACAGCGCTACCAACAGCAGGCTGGCCGTAACGAGACTTAGCGAGTTCAGACAAAGTTGAATGGATTTTCATGTTAGAACCATCGGTCTGACGGTCAGCATAGAAGAAGTGCAAATGATGCCAAGAACCATTTTTCCAAGTACCATCGACATCAAGATTGCAGTTTTCATTTTCACCCGTGTAACCAGCAAGCGGGTTCCCCTGATCAGCGTGGCAACCGTGAGCCCAGCTAGACAGGTAGTCCATGTCGGCCTTGCCAGGAGCGGCCAAGTGCGTACCACCAAGGTCTACCACCATCACACCGTCCACAAAAATCCACATGTCGTCGTCGCCAGCGAATTCAAAGATTTCTCCGGCACCCTTGTTATACTTGAACTTGGCATAACCCATCATAGTAAAGCCGTAGTTGCGAAGGTGGCGAAGGCCAAGCGTACCGCTCTTAGACGCGGCGGTAAAAGCAGCCGTTTCGAAACGCGGACCACCAGCATCTTTCCATGCCTGGCACAAGCTTGCAGTACTTTCGCCCTTGTAATCTTGCTGAGAGCTAGCCCACTGATACTGATAAGGCGGGCAGAAAATAGAGAGCGACTGAGCACCCCACTGGAGGGTACCCGGAGCATTGTCAATACGGTTCATATTGGCATCAACGGAATCAAGCGGGAAATAGCCACCATTATTCCAGTTGTAGTCAATTTCAAAAGTATTCTTGGTTCCTGCAACCAAGGGCAACTGAAGCGTAGTATTAGATCTCAGGTTCACACTCGGAACATCGGTATACCATTGTTCAAAGAACTGATTATCACAAGCACTACGCTGACGCACAATCGTCGGCTCATACATCATGTCTTCACCGAGAGCAGGATCAAACTTTAGGTATGTTTCCACCATGCCCGGAGTCGTATACACAATCTGGGACCAACTATGCGTTTTACAAATACCGGTACAAGACTTTTCGTTATCCTGGGTGGCCTTAGTCCAAGTACCAGTCACTGCTTCGCTATTGCACAATTCATGAGCATAGCCACGCATAATCTTCAAGCTTTCCGGGTTAAGCTTTGCATCGTACTGGCAATCCTTATATTCGCCATACCACACATAGCCCTTGGTCGAAGACTTCTGCTGGAGGTAAACCGGCAAAGAAGGCGGCATACCATAAGCGTTTGACGGCACTGCAGAAATGGCAGGATAATCCACCTTCGGGTAGGCATCGGTACCTATGGGAACACCAAGGCTCGGAGTCTGCGTGTTACCGCAACCCCAAGTCAAAGTATCTGCACGACGGGCGACCCAAATATCATTGTCCGTATAACCCGTATATTTCCAGGTCCCATTAGTATAAGTTTTGGTCGCTTCTTCACTAAAGTTTTCAAAGTCCGGATGAGAGGCCTTAAAATCACGAACCACAACATCAAGTTCAGCACACTGCTTTCCTGGATATTTAGCGCAATCAACAGTACCCGCAAAAACTCCAGACACTCCGAAGAATAAACCGGCCAACACGATCGACTTTTGTATCGACATTTGCATTTTCATATAATCCAATCTCCACCTATATAAATATAGGTTCAAATATACACCTTAAATATAACCCCAAAATCGGGAATTCAAGCCTCAATTTTGTGAAAAAACTATGTAAAAAAAGGGTTTTGCAAGTTTTTCGTGATAGACGCCCCCTTTTTTTTGCATAAATTTGTTTTATGAACTGGACCATTCTATTTACCATCGTCATTTTCGCCATCCTTTTACGCGTTTTTTGGCTCCATGTTAAAGCAAACAGCGCCAAAACGGAGTCATATAACAAACTTGAGCCAAAAGACAAAATGGCTGTACTCAAGGAATGTTTGTTAAACAACCCCACCGAAACCAATCTTTCAAATTTAAAAGACTTCTGCACAGCCCAAAATATCGATTTTAATGCGGAAAGTTACCGTCCATTCTTAAAAAAACAGCTTGAATTAGCCGATATTCGTGCAAACTACAAAGAATGCGACGAACTATACGTTGAAGAATGCGTTTTTTTGGACCAAATTCGCCCTATGGAATTCGCCGAGGCCGAACTTGCCAAGAAAAATGGCAAAAAAAACGCCTATGTGGAAAGATTTCTCGAAGGGATATCTCGCTTGTATTCAGACAATGCCATCGATGAGGCGCTGGCAACACTCCTGCCGGATTACCCCAAAAGCGAGCAATTACTCACCATGCACAAAGAGCTTGAAAAGGCCGTCGAAGAAAGTGAAGCCGACGAAAAATCACTCGAAGCTCTCCGGCAAAAGAAAGACTCCTGGCTCAACGAGCTCTTGAACATTGAATAAAAAAAACTCCCTTTCGGGAGTTTTTTTGTAAGACCTAGTTCAGACGAACTGAGGGAACGGTCTTATTAAAACAGGCGCCAAGTAAGGCCGAAGAGCACCATGTTCTTATACTGAGCATCTTCGTCCAAATCCTTGTCGTAGGCCATGTCAAAGCCGACCTGAATTTCAATAAGCGGAGCAAGCGTAACGGTCAAAAGGTTTTCCCATGTACCGTCAATTTCGTCAACACCCTCGAAGTTGCAGAAAGCCCAAAGGCGAGACTTGAAGCCAACAACATCAGAGAAAGAATACTTGAATTCCGTGATGGATTCAAGACCAGGTTCGTCCTTGAATTCCTTGATTTGATCCTTGTGGCCAGCAGCAACCTTGTCTGCATAGTGTTCATCGGCATAACCATATCCCTTAGAAATGGTCATACGGTTTGCAAAGCCCAAACGCTGAGAGAACATATCGTTCGGAATATAGGCAATACCAGCAACCTGCGTTTCGTATGCCGGATCCATAAAGCTAGACACAGCGGTCTTCACTTCGTTGCCGTCTTCGTCTTCGCTGTATTCATAGCCAGCCATAATCTGAGTTTCAAAACGGTTGCCCACATACGGCTTAATGACTTCCGTCATATTGAAGTCAACCATAGATTCCCAGAAAAGCTTGTCTGCAGACTTGCGCTTACCGAGACCGTCGGTCCAAGTTTGTCCGAGATCAATGTCAATGAGGTTGCGCCAGTTAGCGACCTTCCACTTGCCCTGAACATCGGCATCAAACGTAGCAAGCCACGTGTAGTTGGAGGTCCCATCTTGCTGCCAGTTGCTAAAATTGTAGTAGTTGTACTTAACGCCAGCAACAACGTTTGCAGTCCAATTCTCTGGGAGAAGGGCTTCAAACATACCGCCTTCCGCCATAGCCGGAGTGGCAACAGCGCATGCGACGGCGCAAGTCATGAGAATATTTTTCATTTTCATAAATTTCCTCTTTTCTTTGGTGTGGCCCTCGACATTACAATCACCGGACCGGTTGCACAGCTAAAAGATAGTACATTTGGCAATTTTTTGAACTACAACGACAACCGCGCCCTTCATTTTGTGAGATTAATTACATCTTTGCTATAATTGTGCACATGAAATCGCACCTGTTATTACGAAAAGTCTTGTTCGCCATCTTCTTTTTGGCAATTTGCGCATTCGCCACCCCATGGCGTTTAGAAACAGGAGTTTCTGTAGGGAATCCTACCCCATTGGCCCTTGTTGCAGGAGTTGGATACAAATCAGCAATTTTCCACATTGAAGGACTCGGAGCCCACAACGGGCCAAACGATTTTTGGTGCGGCATACGAGGAAGTCTAGACTGGACATTTTTTAAAGAATTGCCCTTTTCTTTAGATGTAGGCTTTGGTGGAGGCTACGAATATGCGGAAGCCCCAAACAAAATGCACCAAGCCATGAACAAGGCCAACAACGCCTTGCTACTATATCCATACAACTTTGTAGAAACTCTCGATATTGCACCCGAAATTTGGGTTCACCTATACGGCTTTTTCACACAGGTCATCTACCCCGTCCACTACTTTAAAAAACACGACGCTCCAGAATACATTCATTGGCGCGCCGGATACCTCGTGAAATTCTAGCCGAACTTTATTTAATTCAGCTGTTATCAAAAAAACACCTCGCGAAAATCACGAGGTGTTTTTAGCAGAATCAAAAAGCGAGCGCCAACCAGCAGTTTCACCCTGCCTTAGCGCGAGCGCTC
This sequence comes from Fibrobacter sp., assembly GCA_024398845.1. Taxonomy (GTDB): domain Bacteria; phylum Fibrobacterota; class Fibrobacteria; order Fibrobacterales; family Fibrobacteraceae; genus Fibrobacter. The sequence goes on from JAKSIM010000006.1 coordinate 5,630, forward strand.
ACTACTTCTTCAAGCTCGGGACGCCGCCGAACTTGACGTTCGTCTTCTTGCCGAGCAAGAGGGCGCGAGTCTTGAGCGGAAGGCCGTAGCAACGGATGAAGCCGGTTGCATCCTTCTGGTCGTACATGTCGACGTCGGTGAATCCACCGAGGCCCATGTCGTAGAGGCTGTACGGGCTCTTGATGCCGGCCGGGATGATGTTGCCCTTGTAAAGCTTGAGGGTAACTTCACCTGTCACGACGCTGTTGACTTCGTCAAAGAATGCGTCCATAGCCTGGCGGAGCGGAGTGAACCACTGGCCATTGTACACAAGGTTTGCATAGGTCATGGACATCTTCTGGGCTTCGAACAAAGTTTCCTTGTCGAGCACGAGCTGTTCCAGGCATTCGTGAGCCTTGTAAAGGAGGGTGCCACCCGGAGTTTCGTACACGCCGCGGCTCTTGAGGCCGACGAGGCGGTTTTCAACGATGTCCAGGAGACCGCAGGCATTGTCGCCACCGATCTTGTTCAGGAATTCGAGGAGTTCCACAGCGCCCATCTTCTTGCCGTTGATGGAAACCGGGTTGCCCTTTTCGAAACCGATGGTCACGTGAGCGGCACTGTTCGGAGCCTTTTCAAAGGTCTTGGTATGCTTGAGGAATTCGTACTTGTGTTCCTGTTCCGGGAATTCCAGAACGCCACCTTCGTGGGAAAGGTGCCAGAGGTTACCGTCTTCGGAGTAAATCTTCTTCTTGGAGATGCCGTTCAGCGGAATCTTGTGGGCGGCTGCGTAGTCGATAGCGTCTTCGCGGCTATGGAACGTCCAGCGAGGATCCTTCCACGGAGCGATGACTTCGAGCTTCGGGTTAAGAGCGGCGTAGGTCAGTTCGAAACGGACCTGGTCGTTACCCTTACCGGTAGCGCCGTGAGCAACAGCGTAAGCGCCTTCCTTTTCGGCGATCTTCACCTGGTACTTGGCGATAAGCGGACGAGCGAAAGAGGTACCCAGGAGGTAGGTGCTTTCGTACTTGGCACCGGCACGGACGGTCGGCCAAACGTATTCTTCAAGGAATTCCTTCTTGAGGTCGAGAACGTAGCACTTGCTGGCACCGGTCTTGAGAGCCTTCTCTTCGAGGGCCTTAGCATCCGGGAAATCGTTCTGACCGAGGTCTGCGGCGAAAGCAATCACTTCAACGTCGTAGGTTTCCTTGAGCCACGGGATAATGATGGATGTATCAAGTCCGCCGCTGTAAGCGAGGACAACCTTCTTCTTGGATTCATTCTTAGCCATTTTTTATGTCCTTTAAGAAAATTTTAGACGAAACAAAGATAGGAATTAAATACCAACTTGCAATCCTAAATATCCAGAAATAGCCCATTCCGACACCCCTCGATTGAAGTACCGCTGGAAGCCCACTTCTAAGGAAATCCACGTAGACAACAAATTATTTTGAGCCCAAGTCCACGCATTACCTAAATTAAAAGCAGTTCCCGGAGTAAGAGTCAAAAGCTGAGCTCCAGCAAAATTGTATTCGTAAAGAGCACTCCCCGTCAAGCCGACGAGGTTAGAAAAACGCCAACCAACACCAAATTCCGCACCAATCGTAAACCCACTAAGTGAAAACATTTTTTCGCAGTCATCCACCTCCTTTACAGAATCCACCTTTGTTCCTGGACGCCACCAATAACGTTCACGATGATGCCATTCTTCGCGGAATTCCTCAATATCTGTTGTCTCTAGACCAAGTGAAGGAGACAAATACATATCAAAAGTTTCATGAGGAAAATGGAATCTGGCATTTATTCGATAGCGCTGGTAAAGAAGATTTACTTCGGGGTCTAGATCACCACCAAAAAAACGAACATCCAGAACTCCACTCACCCAATCCGAATAGAAATACTCTAACTGCCCCTGCCAAACCCCCAAACAGTCACAGTCTTCGGTCGGGTTAAAAACACCCGCAGCAATACCCACCGATATCCCTTTGGCAATGTATGCAGACTGTCGCGGCAACGGAAGAGAAATCGTTTTCTCTTCTTTAACAATTTCACTAGAAGATGATTCTTGCGAGGACGAAGACTGCACCAGCAAAGAATCCTCGGCCGAAAAAGCCGATAAGATTAGGCAGCATATCCACAGCAACATTTTTTTCACACCCACAATATAAATAACTAGCTTTACGTCATGTTGCTCCGAACTCCAAATTTTTACCCAAAATTTCACTGCATCGCCGATAAATGCACAGACACCTGCTGCATTGGTTGGGAAATAGACATTGATAAAAATTCCATGAAAAGGTATAAAAACGTAAAAGGAGAATTTGGCGACAAACTGCGCGCAAGTATTCATGATGGTTGTTTCGCGCTCAAAGAAGGAGATCGTTGTTCCCTTTTAAATTCCTGCGGTCTGTGTGAACTCATCATCAATCTTGGCGAAGAAGCACTCTGCGACATTTGTCGAGAACATCCACGTTTTGTAGAAGTGTACGGAGACGTGATGGAAAAAGGCATTGGACTTTGCTGCGAAGAAGGCGCTCGATTACTACTGTGTGCGGATTCCAAGAGCAAAACCGACAATCTTGCTCCGGTTTTAGAATTCACAGAAGGTAACATCAACGAACCCGAAGACGAATTACCAGATGACGCAAGAGAAGCGCGAGACGCCATCTTTTTGGAACGAGAAGATTTATTCCATATATTAGAACAACGTAACATACCATTAAACAAGCGATTACTAATGCTTCTAGAGTATGTTGCCGGGGAAAATTTCGCGCACGAAAGTTCCAATAAAAATGATAGTACATCGTCTTCTCGCCACAAACTCCAAAATGCTTGGATAAAGCTCCTTGGAAAAGGAGAAAGTTACGGTACCGAATGGGACAAAGCCTACGAGCGCATTGTTCAAAATGGCTGGAGCAAGGAAATTTCCGCCAAGTCCATATTTACCGATGAAGACGGAGCGAGAATAGTCGCCTACATGCTGTTCCGCTACTACGCGAAATCACTATTCGACGGAGACAGTCTAGGCAAAGTACAATTCGCCATTTTCTTTTGGACAATACTTAAAGAATTTGGCGCAGAACTTGCAGGCAGTTCACAATTCGCCGACGAAAACGACATCCGCAAGAATTCTACCAAGCTAGATCCTCGCATCACGGCCCTCAAGCTCTTGTCCAAACAAATTGAATACTCAGACGAGGTTATGAACCTGCTCGCAAGGAACTTCATCGAAAACGAAGCCTTCAGTATTGAAGCCTTTTTTAAGATACTGGAATAAAAAAAACGCCCTTCATTAAGAAAGACGTTCTCATTACAAATTGCTTCGCGCTCCCACGGCTTGTTAATACAAGCCGTGTCCGCTTGACTCCGTGAACCGAAGTCGCCGATATTAATCGGCAACGAAGGCGAGAGTGAGTGAAAAAACGGAGGTTCTTCACACAACGTACTGAACGAACGGTCTAGTAAGTTCCCAGCAGTTCGCGGACCTTCTGCATCATAGGAATCGACTTGGCACGGGCTTTCTCTTTACCGTAGGCGAGAATCTTGTCGATTTCTTCGGTGTGCGAAAGGAGGTAGAAGTACTTTTCACGGGCGGGGCCGAGGTGTTCCTCGAGCACGCTCTGGAGTTCGGCCTTGGCGTGTCCCCAGCCCATGCCACCGGCGCGGTAACGAGCGGCGAGAGCCTCGGCCTGTTCCGGAGTTGCAAACAACTTATACAGGCGGAACACGTTGCAGGTGTCCGGATCCTTCGGTTCTTCGATGCCCTGGGAGTTCGTGACAATCTTGCCAATCTTCTTTTTGAGCGCCTTGCTTTCGAGGAAGATGTCGATGACATTATCGTAAGACTTGCTCATCTTGCGACCGTCAAGACCGGGGATGACACCCGTCGTTTCCTGGAACACAGGTTCCGGGATGGTGAACACGTCCTCTCCGAAGTGCTTGTTGAACTTGATGGCGATATCGCGGGCGAATTCCACGTGCTGCTTCTGGTCCTTGCCAACAGGGACGATGTCCGCGTTGAACATGAGGATGTCGGCATCCATGAGGCACGGGTAGCAGTAAAGGCCCATGTTCACGTTCGCATCCGGGTCTTCGCCGGCGGCGGTGTTCGCTTCGACTTTTGCCTTGTAGGCGTGGGCGCGGTTCATGAAGCCCTTCGGGGTAAAGCAGCTGAGAGCCCAGCTGAGTTCAAAGATTTCCGGGATGTCGCTCTGCTTGTAGAAGAGGCCTTCTTCCGGGTTCAATCCAAGGGCAAGCCAGGTGGCCGCAATCTTGTAGATGTTTGCGCGCATGTCCGCACCGTTCTGCACGGTGGTGAGCGCGTGGTAGTCTGCGATGAAATAGACCGTGTCGTAGGTCTTGGAAAGTTCAAGAGCCGGGCGAATGGCGCCCAGATAGTTGCCGAGGTGCGGCGTGCCGGTAGGCTTGATGCCTGTAAGAGAAACTTTTTTCATGATGCCAAATTTAAGAAAAAAATTTGATTATTTCACAATCAAATACTTGAGCCTAGTTCAAATACACCCTTTTTCACCTCGTTTCACGAAACTTACTTTGTACACAATCGACAAAAATCCTGTTTTTTCTTAGAAAAAGCAACTCATTTCTCGTAAAATCTTGATAATAGGCCTTCAACCAAGGGGTTGCAACAAAAAAGAAGGCTTTTTTTGCATAAAAAGCATATTTCTTTAATCTTAATTTACAATGCTTTATTATTTTTCATTAAAAATATGATTCAAGACGAGAAATACATATTAGTAGATAGCGAAGAGTCGCTCGCAAACTTGCTAGCGGACTTGGAACTTTATGATATGGCCGCGGTCGATACCGAAGCAGATTCGATGTATCATTACACCGCTCGTCTTTGCCTTATACAAATCACCATCGGGGATCACCACTACATTGTGGACCCACTCTGTGGAATGGACCTTGCACCGCTCTTTAAAGCAAAAGCTATGCAAACATTGATTTTCCACGGAGCCGATTATGATTTGCGTTTACTTTGGCAAACTTACCAATTTTCGCCGGCCCACATCTTTGATACGATGCTGGCAGCAAAACTTTTGAACGAGCCCAGACTCGGGCTCGCCGATCTTGTTCGCGAATATTTTGGCGATGAACTCAAAAAAGAAAACCAGCGCGCAGACTGGACCATCCGTCCACTTCCTCTTGAAATGTGCGAATACGCCATTCATGACACGTTCTATTTACATGAACTCTGCGCGATTCTCGTTGAAAAGCTCCAGGCCGCAGGCCGCCTGAGTTGGCTCACAGAGCAATGCGAAGCTCTTATCGAGCATTCCAAACACCCAGCTCCGGCTAAAAAAGACCCGTGGCGCATCCCAGGCAGTAACATTTACAGCCCTTGCGCCCTCAACATTTTGAAACATCTTTGGGAGTGGCGCGAAAAACAAGCCGAGGAACTGGACCGACCGCCTTACAAGGTGATGCCAGCCGAACTGATGCTCGCCATTGTTCGAGCCGAGCAAGCTCATTTCCCCGAAGTCGACGAAAAATTTTTGCCAAAGCTACCTCGTAACTTTAAGGGCGACCGCCTGGACTCGTTCCTCAACATGATGCGCGAAGCCACGTCCGTACCCGAGGCAGAATGGCCGGTCAAACTTCCCAAGGCTCCCCCACCACCGGTAGTGCCCCATTCAGACCTGCTAATCGCGCTCAAAATTTGGAGAGACGAAAAAGCAGAACAACTTGGCCTTGACAGTTCCATGCTCGCTAACAAAGCGCAACTCATTTGGCTTGCTGCCCCAGGCGACATGCCTTGGACAGCACGTTACGACGAAGCACACCTTATGAACTGGCAGCGCCAGATTTGGAACGAAATTCTACAAGAAAAGCTCCCCTCAGCGAAAAGAGTTGGAGAGGATTAGTCTATGAGTACCATAAGCGCCATTGTTGTATTCATTTTGGTTATACTGATTTTTGGCAGTAGTCAAATTGTAGACCTAGTCCTCAAAAAACGCCGCGAGAAAAAAGGCGAAGATATTATCAAGGATCCATGGCAGCAAATCCACGATATCCCGGGATACAGAAACTCTCGCCACATTGCAGCTTTTTACCCGGTTAAAGGCGAGCCCAACCTAATGCCTATTCTCGAAGAACTAGCCATGGAGGGGCGCCTTCTTTTGCCACGCTGCGAAAGCGAAGGCATCATGAATTTTTACAAGATTGACAACCTTAAAAAAGATTTAATCAAAGGTCACTTTGGAATTATGGAACCACGCGAAGGTCTGGAAATATTCCAGGACGAAATTCCCATATTCCTTGTACCCGGAACAAAATTTAACTGGGATGGTTCCAGACAGGGGCACGGCAAGGGCTACTATGACCGGTTCCTAGCCAAGCACCCCAAGGCGTATAAAGCCGGAATCGCCACCCCTGCACAGATTTTTAAAGATCCTCTTGAGCAAAAAGAAACGGACATCAAAATGGACGTGATAATTGCTTGCAAAGAAAAAGAGTATTAAACCGAATTAGAAATTCAGGAGTTCTTAATGAGTTTTGACAATGACGACAATCGTCGCGATTTTGACGAGAACCGCAACAGCTTTAGCGGAGGACGAAATCGCAGCTTTGGACGAAGTGACCGTCCGCGTTTTGGCGGAGTTCATGGCGGGGAACGCCGAGAAGGCTTCCGCCCACGTAACGATTTTCGCCCACGCAACGAAGGTTTCCATCCTCGTGGCGAGGGAAACGACAACTTTCGTCCTCGCCCAGAAAATGTAGTGACTGCCATGGGCGATGCTGATGCCGCACCGCAGGTTGCCGTTGGAGGTCTCAAAGAAGTCGAAGAACTTTTGACCAAAAACCCGTTGCAAGTTCATCGCGTGCTTTTTATGCACCAGTCGGGCAACCCCAAGCTATATGAACTGCAAAAACTCGCCAAGCGTGCCCACGTTCACGTACAGCAAGTGGACTCAAAAATTCTCGACAGCTACGCACGTCCAAACCACGGCGTTGTAGCCTTGATGAATGAAAAAGAACTCCTCAACTGGATGGATGTTCGCGAAGAATTTTTCAAAGCTCGCGACAACGGTGAAAAGAAATTGGTCGCTGTAGCCACAAACATTGAAGACCCGCGTAACTTGGGCGCATGCATTCGTAGTTCACTCGCTCTGGGGGTCGATATTCTTTTGCTTCCGGCCAAGGGAATGTGTGGTATCACCCCAAGTGTCGCTCGCACTTCTGCAGGCGCACTTGAAAAGCTTCGCATTTGCAGACCGGACAATTTAGAAGGCGCTGTTGGTGAACTTAAAATGGCAGGCTACCAAATTCTTGGACTTGACGCCGACACAGAAACGAACCTCGCCGATTTCAATTTCGCAGACCAGGTCGTGCTCGCCGTAGGTGGTGAAGACGTCGGTCTTCCTCCATTTATAAAAAAGCAATGCGATGCCGTTCTCCGCATTCCCATGAAGCCCGAAGCCCATTCGTACAACGCTTCCGTGGCACTATCCCTTGGGCTATACGAATACGCCAGACTTCGCATAAAGTAAGATTTTGAATTCATAAACCTCAAACGAAAGGTAACTTATGGAAAGTGCAACCAAAATCATAAACCAGTTTCTGAAGAGCAAACTCACGGGTAATGAACTCAAGAGTGAATTGTTCAAGGCGGGAGAAGCCGCTCAACAAGATGGCTGGACCTTTATGGACGCCTCGTTCCAGCTTGGCGGGTATGCCCGCGACAACGGCCTTTCGGGTGATGAAGTTGAACAAATTCTCCGCCGCGCCTTCTCTGCAGAAAAGAGAGCTGTGGAACGAGAAGAGGCGAAACCAGCAGAAGCCCCAAAAGCCGAAACGGTTGCAGCACCTATACAGCCGACCATCATTTCGCCTATGCCAGCAGGCATGTTCTCCATGGAACAAATGCTCGCCATGGGCCTTGATACGCAGTCCTTGACTTTGCTGCAGAACCACAAGATTGACCCCGAAGCGCTCTCCATTCCATGGCCGAGCCATGACTGGCGTAAGGACCTCGCCAAGCTTTTGGAAGCCGTTTTTGAAGAAGATGAAACTATTGAATTCAAGGTTTCAGAAACTCCAAATACCACATCGGAACTCGTTTCAAACATTGTTGGGCAAGACGCTTCCATCACCAAAATCATGAAGAGCCTTGACAGTCCTGAAGGCGCTTTGATTTGCGTAAACGCAACACAAGGCAGCAAGGACGCCACAGACGAAAGCTTCCGTTATCGTTATGTGGTCGTAGACAGCCCTAAGATGCTTTTGGCAAAACAGCTCGCTTATTATAAGGCCTTGAACCTGCCCTGCGCCGCCATCGTGAATACGCTAGGAGCAAACTCCGCTCAAGCCTGGATTAAAATTGGCGCAAGCAACCTCGATGAGTACAACGACCGCGTAGACTTCCTTTTTAAAACACTGGAAGAACAGGGCTTTAAAGTTGACCCATCTAACAAGAACCCGAACATGATGGCCCGAATGCCTGGCGTGCTTCGCGGCGGTAAGCAGCAATATCTCATTGGCCTGGAACAGGGCGCCAAAAACTTCCAGGAGTGGCGCGAATGGGTGGAATACTCACTTGACGGCAAGCCACTTGTGGAACTCGCTAGCGATAGTGAAGAAGCTCCGAAAAAAGACGCAAGCATTATTGAAAACGTTTTACGTACCGGAGAATTTTTCTTGTTCACCGCCCCTCCCAAAAGCGGCAAGTCCTTTGCTCTTATGGACCTCGGGCTTTCCATTTGCTACGGTGAAGACTGGTTCGGCAACACCACAACCTCGAACGACGTTCTATTTATTAACTACGAACTCACGAGATCCGTATTCCTGAACCGTCTGTATTTACTGGGCGGAATTCGAGGCCTCAACGCAAGTACTCCAAAGTTTGGTTTTTTGAATCTGCGCGGCACAGCCCTCTCGCCGATTGAAACCGCACAGCTCATCGCGAAACGTATTGAAGGCGCCAAGAAAATGGAAAACCATGACTACCGCGTTGTGGTCATAGACCCGATTTCGGCAGTGTTACACAATCCCAAATCTCTGCGTTTGACAGGCGCCCCGCACCAAATGCTTATGCAAATGATCGACACAATTATCGCCTTAACCGGTTGTGCCGTGGTAACAGCCTGCAATAACGATGAATTCCCATACCTAAGCTCCCGCGCCGATAGCGTCATGTCGCTCACTCCTGTAGAAGGTAGTCTCGATCTGTACCAAATCAACGGTTCATTCCGTGAATTCCCAAAGATGATTGCACGTGAATGTTCTTGGATCTACCCGCGTTTCTTGGTATAATTTTTTTCAGCAAGTATTATATGTACACAAGACAAAGTCGCAACGCAAGTTTAAAGTTCAAAGCCCCCAAAAAACTGGTGGCCAGTAAATTCCGTTCTAAAGCAACTGCAGAAAAGGAAGAAGCCGTTGCCGTTAAACCCGTTTCCGCAAAAGTTCTCTCCTTTGACGATTTAAAGCGCCAACTGACCGCCTGGACCGAAAACGAAAATATCCCCGGCAAGTTCCAAGCCTGGTTTACCCAAGACGCAATCGCCGAACACTCAGACTGGCGAATCATCTCGAAAAAACAAGGTGAGCATGAAGTCTTGACACTTGATGCACCCGCCAAGGATATGGAAGTTCCCGAAGTCGTCAAGACAATTAATGAACAACTCCACAAAGACCACCTGCGCATTTTCCGCAAGGCCATCCGCCAAATTTGGTTTAGAGCCACAGGCGACGGTCGATACGCACTTTTAGTCCAAGCCAACTGCCACGGTCGAAATTCCGCGCATGGTTACAAAACCTTCTCGGACTTTGTCGAACGCAGTTGTCCAGAAATCATCAGCTGCCATCAAATCCAGTGCCAACCCGACAAGACATTTGACCCAGCCTTCAAGCAGTCGGTTCGCGTTGACTGCAAGAGTAGCTTTGGAAGCGACTTTATGCCTCTCGCCGACACGGGTTTCCATATGCACGTGCTAGATTGGGCACCACGCATCAAGGACGCCTGGCTCGGTCTTCCCGCACGCATTAAGGACGCCATTCACCCAGCCGTAGGCGATAAACTTTTTGAATTTTATTCCGGTTGTTCTTACGTTAGCGCCTCGCTCGCCAGCTATTTTACCCAAGTAGAGGCTTTGGACTGCCGAGAATCGGCCATGCTCTCGACCCGTTACAACAGCAAGAGTCTCGCCGAAGATAAATTACGATTCCATCGCAGTCAACTAGAAGCAGGTTTCTTCGCCAAGTTTTTCGCCAAAGAAGAAAACGAAGGACGCTGGACCCTTTACTTCAATTTGCCCGCCGGAGAATCCCTTCCATCAGGTGTGGAACAAGCAGCCGCCCTATCCCGCCCGGAGCGCATTTTGCTACAACTTTCGGATCTTGAAATCGCAGCAAAGGAAATTCGTCATTTCCGTCGCGAAGGGTACGTTCTGCGTAAAAACATTCCCCTCTACCTTGAACCAGGTAGCGGGAAAATGGAACTTTTGATGCTCTTTGTCCCCGACAGAGCGGGTCTTTTGAGCCAAAATTCGGCCCAAATGCACAAATCTCGCAACGTTCAACGACCCAAAGAGCGCATAAACACGCAAAAACAGGGAGATATTCCCTATTTTGTGCAATCAAAGCCTACTTTTAAGCAAAGAAAAGATTAAATTATTACATAACTTGTTCACGTTCAAAGAGTTACAAGGATAATTATGCGATTTTTCAAATGTGCAACACTCTGCCTTGGCCTCACAGCCTTGATCGCTTCCGCCTACATCGTCAAGGAAGGCGATACCTTGTGGGATCTGAGCGACGAATTCCTGAAAGACCCGTTCGCATGGCCTGACCTTTGGGAAAACAACCGCCACATCCAGGACCCGCACTGGATTTATCCAGGTGACTCCATTTACTTTGGCGAGAACGTTCGAGACGAACACGTTCTGCAAACCCCAAGCAAGAACCCTTGCGTAACAGCCGTAGCAGATTCCAACCTTCCCAAGGGAGTAACCGCAGTTGGCTGTGATGACGCCGACGGACGTAACGGCGACTTCGAGGACATGTTGGGCGACCTTCGCAACCGCGACAAGAAACAAAAGAAGAAAAAAGCCGCTGCAGATGAGTTCTATTACCAGCAACGACCGGCTCCAAAGATTTTCAACGCCTATTACCAAATTCACGCACCCCTGCTATACTCTCTGGATTCCCTTAAAAAAGACAGTTCGTTCATCTCCATCAAATCGGGCGAAAAGAAGGAACCCATCATTCACATTCCCGAAATGGAAATTGTCATAGGCATTGGCAAAAAGACTAACGCCAATCTCAAAAAAGGCGATCTCGTAGAAATCTTTGACGCTCGCCGCATTGAAGTCGCGCAGGCTAAGTCCTCCAGCTTCAAGAAATACGCTATGCTCCGTTTGAACGGCATTGCCAAGATTACCGCAATTGGCGACACGCTTTCTCGAGCACAAATTGTTCAAAGCTTCCACGAAATCAAGATTCACCAGGCCAAAGCAAGACTCAAACAGCCTCTGCAAGCAATCAACGTATCAAGCTATTCTGCCGTTCCAGAATCAAAGCTTGAGGATATGGCCATTATCACCTTCTCAGTGGACCCGATGCTCATTATCGGCGCTTATTCTTACGTGCTCATTGACAAAGGTTACGCCCAAAACTACAAAACAGGCGATGCCATTGCCATTTGGGAAGAAGACAAATCTGACGCAACCATTCCTCCGCGTCTCCTCGGTCGAGGCGTACTTGTTCGCGCAAACGCAAACGAATCGGCAATTTTGATTCGCGAAATTTATTCGAACAACCGCCGCATTGAGCCCGGCCATAAAGTTTCTGTAACCCATACCGCGAATACAGTCCAGTGACCAAGGTCCTTGCCATAGTTGCCGCAACGGCATTCACTCTCATGACGCTCCTCATGGGGAGTAGCGTACTTATACTGCTATTCCCCAGCATATCGGCGAGCCTCCCCCTGTAGCGAGGTGGAATGCCGATTAAGTTCTCAAAAAACAATCTTTTGTTTGTAGCGTTATTCGCTGGCGGTATTGTTTTGCCGACGGCGATTCTTTCGTTTTTGAGTTTTCGTAATATTCAAAACGAAATCTTTTTAGCGCAAAAAACATTTGACGAGAACAGAACATCATTCCAAAAAGAAGTTGAAGAAGCCATTGCCAAAGAGCAAGAAAAAATTTATCAGGAAACCAAAGCGGCATCGTTATTTTTATACGAACAGCCCCGCAGTCTTTTGGAATTTGGTAACGCAACAGCCTTTAAAGATGTCAACGGCATTGAAGCCATTTTTTTATACAATGACGGGAAACTAATTTACCCTGACATTTCATCGCGCTACTTTTATAAAACGGCAGAATTTTCAGATGCCGTAGCAAGCCCCATTGAGCAGCAACTCTTTCAAGAAGAACAGCAAAGTCTCCAAGATAATGCAAGCTTTATAGCGCGATCCATGCGCATGCTTCATTCCCCCTTTGAAACAAAGAATGAGCAAGTCCAAAATATTTTGGGTTTAACCCGCCTCGCCTATAAAAGTCAAAACTATCCCGAAGCATTGAAACTACTCAAGGTGTTGGAGCAGCACCCACACCTGCAAGGCTACCTGCACGCGGACCTCACCCGCTCGGTCAACTTATTGCACTTCGAAATTTTGGTCAAGCAAAAAAAACACCAGGAAGCCGAAGACTACTGTCTTGAAGTTCTCAACCAGTTTTTGCAAAGCGAGCACATTGAAAACATCGCCTCGGCAAGATTCTTCTTTGAAGAAGCTTTTACGCAAATCCTCTCTTTTGAAGACCTGAGTCAAGAAAAACGCGAAGCGTTCTGGAACCTCCGCTCCAATTTCAACCATCAATTGGGTTATACCAACATTCTTGCAAAATACAAGGATCAATTCATTGAGTTGATGGATAACGAATACATGTCCAAGGACGGCATTCTCTACCGAAGCGAAGGAAATACCACGTTGTTCAAAATGAGTTACCCGCAACTCTCGGGAAACCAAATTGTCATTGCGAAAATTGACAACGAGAATTACCAGAACCGCCTTTTGGACCGAGTCAAATCGGTTTCACGTAGTTGGAAAAATATCCCCTACACCATTATCAACGAAAACAACGACATTTTAATGGGAGCAGTCCCTGACAGCGCCTCTGTACTCACGCAGGTTCGCATCAGCGACGCTTTTAATTGGGAATTTACGCTCTACGAAAAAGACGTCAAGGAAATCCGCAACGAATCCCGTCAACGCATGTTCCTCATGTACGGGCTTCTATCGTTCTCGCTTATTACAGTCATCCTCGGTTCCTTCTTTATGCTCCGCTTTATTTCACAGGAACATAAACTTCTCGCCATGAAGGCGAACTTCCTCTCGAGCGTTTCGCACGAACTCAAGACACCACTCACATCCATCAAAATGTTCGCCGAAATGATGGCGCGCGGTCGCGTTCAAAAAACTGAAAAAGTTCAAGAATATTCAGGCCTTATAGGCAAAGAAGCTACGCGTCTTGAGAACCTTATTGGAGCCATTTTGAACTACACTCGTATGGAGCACGGGACCGGAGCCTTCAAGTGGGAAAAATTGGATTTTTCTATTTGTGTCCAAAAAGTTTTTGACGCCGTTGAAGATATCGGTGTCGAGAAGGGACTTTCGTTCCATACTCACTTTGCTCCAAACGTTTTTGTAATGGGCGACTATACAGCACTATACAGCTTAGCCCAAAATCTCATTGAAAACGCCATCAAGTATACCAACGCCCCCGGTGATATTACCATTAACGTATACAACGAAGAAAATCGCGGCGTATTTTCTGTTGCCGATACCGGAGTTGGCATTCCTTCTTCGGAACAAAAAAATATATTTAATGACTTTTATAGAGTGGGCGATGAAATGACTCGCAGTACAAAAGGTTCTGGTCTTGGGCTAGCCATTGTAAAACGTGTCGCCGAGACCCACAAAGCCACAATTTCTCTTACCAGTAAACCCGGCAAAGGTTCAACCTTTACGGTTAAATTCAAAAAGGTAGACTGACCATGCAATACAAAATACTCATCGTCGAAGACGAAGAAATAATCCGCCTCGGTCTCCAAGACAATTTCGAGCTGGAAAACTACATCGTAGAAACTGCATGTGATGGCGAAGAAGCCATAGCGAAAGCAGACTCCTTCCAGCCCAATCTGGTCCTTTTGGACTTAATGATTCCCAAAAAGAGTGGCTTTGAAGTTTGCCGCGTAATTCGCAAAAAGCATCCGGAATGCTTCATTATTATGCTTACGGCCAAAACCGAAGAAACAAGCAAAGTTGCAGGCCTTGAAATGGGCGCCGATGACTACGTGACAAAGCCCTTCTCCATTTTGGAACTGCTTGCTCGCGTCAAGGCGTTTCTCCGTCGCGCAGAAACAGCAACCCCAAAAGTGGAAGCGGCACCCTCATCGCAGGACGCTATTGATTTTGCCGACATCCATTTGGACTTCAAAAAGTACGAAGCCACAAAAGCCGGCGAACCGCTCGAAATGTCGGCCAGAGAATTCCAGATTCTCAAATACTTTTGGTCGCACCGCGGTGAGGTGGTTCTCCGTGAAGACCTGCTTCAAGAAATTTGGGGCTACACCCCCGACAATATGCCGTCAACACGCACTATCGACAACCACATAGTAAATCTCCGAAAAAAATTGGAAGAAGACCAAGCGAACCCCAAGATTATTCTTTCAATTCGCGGTGCCGGCTATAAATTCGACGTATAAGACTATGGTTAAAGCATTGTTCAAAAATTGCAAGGTTCGTGGGCTCGCCGCATTGCTAGCCCTGCTTTACGTATTTTCGGGCAATGTTTTTGCAAGCAAAATGTCCTACACCCTTCAAGAAGCCATTTACCGCTTTGAAATGAAGGGCGAAAACGAAGAAGCATTTAGGCTTCTCGAGAAAGTAGCCAAAGAAGGGGACAAAGAGGATCGCGAGGCCGCCTATTTTTACCTCGGTAAAATTCAGGAACTTTCGGGAAATATTTCTTCTGCAAATTTTTACTACGGTCAAAGTCTTTCCCATACCACTGAAACAGCAAAAGCCTATTGGCTCGCCACACGAGAAGCCCAAACCAGCACTACCCACGAAAAACTTTTAAAGAAGCGCATCCCGCTAAATTCCCCCATCAAAAAAATTTTCAAGGGGCAAACCACCTACCTTCTATTAGAGAATCATTCCGTAAAACGATTCGAAAACGACACCCTGATTACGGTAAAGACTTTTATAAATGCAGAGTCAGATATTCTACATATTGACGATCAAGGCATTTGGTACCAGTCTCCCGAAAAAGACAGTCTACAATTCAAAGCCTTCGGCAACACCAACGCATCAAGAGCATACCCCATAGCAGCAACAACGTCTCTCTTTATTAAGGGCGACAACGCACTTGTTCAAAGTCCCCACACCTTGACCCTACTCAACAAAAAAGGCATCAAGGTCCAAATCGACGAGAAATACGCCAACTGCAACATTGAAACTTTTTACGCAACCACTGGGCACTACATTTTAAACTGCCCCGACAATTCACTGCATTTTGTATCGGACGAGGATGGCGAAGAAACCTACACCATCACCCAGTTCGAAAACATCAAGCAGGTTCTAGTTGATAAAAAAGACATCCTTTTACTTTCGGGCAACACTCTTTACTGCTATCAACCCAAAATCAGTGCGAACGCCCGCTGGAAACTCACCTTTAGTAATGCAGATAAAATAATCTCATTTGAGAACCGCATTGTAATTCTCGAAGCATCTGGAAAAATTTCACTGATTGATAAAAACGCAGGAAAAATCATATCTATTATCCACAGCGACGCCGATGAAATTCAAGAACTCGCCCAAGGCACACTCGGGCTATTCACCAACGAAGGGTCCCTAACCGTCGTTGACACAATCCTACGTCCCATGTGGAATTTCAATTTTGCAAAACCCATTACAAACGCAGTCATCCATACCGAAGACAACATTTACCTTTCGTTTGGAGACAAGTACCTACAGGGAATTGCACCGCACTATTACGGTATGCGACCGCTACTCTCGGAATACCTGGCAAGACGCGCAAGCATTTACACCGAGAACGGGGAATGGGACATTCTGCCCGACATTTTGGATTCCATCTTTAAGTTGGAACCAGGCAACGCCGAGGCGTGGCTATTCAAGGCACTATATTTAGAGCACAACCAAGGAAATGAAAAAGAACGTCAAAAAGCTTGGGCCGAAGCCGTTCGTCATTCGGTGAGCAACCCCTACGCCACACCGCTCATTTTAAACCGCTATGGAAAAACCATTGGTGCCAAGTTCGTTAGTCTTTTAAACATTTCTCCAAAGACCCGCTACCCACAGCTGTTCGGAAGCAAAAAGAATCTGTACACCATTGATCCAGCCGCCGAGCGGCTCCTGTGTCTTAATGGAGAAACCGGTGAATTGCGTTGGCACAAAGCCCTACCGAAATTAGATAAAAGTCCCGTTATGGCCAACGACGAAAACACTTTGGCGTTGGTATCAGGTTTTACACTCAACATTTTTGATTTAGGCAAAGATCTTCCTCCAGCAACGTTGCAACTTCCAGGAAAGGCGTTCAACATACAGATTAACGAAAATGCGATTTACATAGCCACTTGGAATGGATTCTTGCTAAAGGTACTCCGTCCCGAAGGGAAGCTCGCCTGGTCCAGAAAAATCTTCTCCATTCCATTCTTGTTCGCCAAAAAAGACTCTGAATTAAACTTGACCAGCCTAGAAGGGGACATCGTCCACCTATGGGATGGTTCCGGACAAATTAAAAGCAATGGTCTAAAACTGCAAACGGGTGTTTCTCTTTTAACTCAAGCCGATTCCATATTGGCCATCGCCTCGCAAGACAATAAAATTTACCTCTACAAATCAGCAGACAAGACCGAGCCGACCCAGCTTTTAATGGAATCTCCCATAGTATCCCTACAAACGGCCTCAAGCCAGGGGAAGTCCTACCTTATAGTAGGCCTCTCGGACCAGACCCTTTTGTGCTACACCCCGAACGGGACCCCCGTCTGGAAGTTCCAAGGCAAGAACAGCGTATTCAACACGCCGTTCATTCATGACGGCAATATCTGGATCGACCAGGGCAATGAGGTCGTCTCGATATCGTTAAAAACAGGAAAAATTTCCCAAAAATTCAGCACCCCAGGGGGCGCCGGAACTCCGTTTGTTTTAAACAAAATTTTATATACGGCCTCTTCGAAAAGACTTCTTTACGGTTTTTCTCTGTAAAAAAAATAAAAAAGGGCCTTTTTATTCCATTTTGGCCTAATCTGTAAATTTTTTTTAGTGGCTTTTTTTGCAAAAACTCACTACATTTTCATTATAATGTGGTGTTTCTTTTATGTTAAAAGAAACATATATGTTGATGAAGGGATTATGAGCGTTTTGAGACAAATTTGTGGGTTCTTAGGCAATACCGTTTTATTGTTTTCGGCAATAGGACTAGTCGCTTGCAAAGAAACTCCAAAAGACAACACCATTGCAGACGATTCTGAGTTTCCGCGTAACGAAACTCTGTATATTGGAGGTTATGATTGGGCTCCTCCGGCAACATTCAACCCGTTGGATTATAACCCGAACTTCCCGATTGATGGCAACATTCGTTTAATGTACGAAACTTTGGTGACTTACAACCAGCTGAGCGGTAATCTTGAGCCAATGCTTGCCGATAGTTTCGTTCAAACAGATTCTTCTGTGACCGTTCACTTGGATTCGAGGGCAAAGTGGAATAACGGCCAACCGGTGACCATAGATGACGTCTTATACACATTCCACATAGACTCTATTTTACCGACGCCGCGCCACGAGAATTGGGAGTATATCAGCTCTATTGACGTTTCCAACGACAACAAGATTACTTTCAATTTTGCAAAGAATAAAATCAACCCGCTCATTATTTTGAACGCCATTGCAGAAACTTCGATTTTGCCAAAATCCATTTTTGAGCCTTTGATTAAATCAGCTCAGAAGGGAAAGAACTTCGACTTTGCCACCATTACCGATTTTAAGAACGACTCCATTCCGGTAGTCTCTGGACCGTACAACCTCAAGACTTACTCTCCCGACAAGATTGTTCTTGAACGCGATGACAACTATTGGGGAAACGTCAAGCACGATGGTAAGAAACCTGCACCCAAGTATATTATCCACTCGCTCTACAACGGAAACAATCACTTTAATAGTGCAATGACCAAGGGCAACCTGGATATTTCTTCCATATTCCTCCCGAGAATTTGGGACAAGGCAAAAGACAGCATCCGCGCATGGAGCCGTAACGAGCCCTACCATCTTCCGGGATCCATCACAACGCTTATCGTTTCTCACCTTGACGCTCCGATGAATGACGTAGCATTCCGCCACGCCATGGCCGCAGCCATCAACTACGAAAAGATTAAAACTCGCGCCATTTCGAACTACACTCCCGCCCTCCAAGCTGGATTTATTCTGCCGTTTGGTGCCGAGAGCAAGTTCTTTAACAAGAGCGATGCCGATGAATTCAACTACGGCTACGACGCCGAAAAGGCCAAGAAGATTCTCTCCGATGCAGGCTACACTTGGAATGGCGAAGGCAAGCTACTGGATCCCAAGGGCGCTCCCGTTAGAACCATTAGCATTGAATGCCCGTCCGGCTGGACCGATTGGGAAGACGCCATCAAGGTGATTGTATCGTCCTTCCAGGAAGTCGGTATTCCGGCAGAAGAAAAGTTCGTGGACTTCAGCATTTGGGATAAGGACCTGCGCCAAGGTACATTCGATCTCGCTATGAAGACCCAAACCGCAGACCTCTCTTCGGCAACGCCGTGGGCCCGCTTTGATCAAGTTATGGGCACTGTAGGCGGTGTCAAGGCTCGCGGCGAAGACGCCTTCTCGAACCAAGGCCGCTTTGAAGACGCCAAGGCAAACGAGTTGCTCGCCAAGATTCCGACAATTACCAACGAAGCTCAACTCGTAGAAGCCTATCGCGAACTGAATAAAATCTTCATGCAAACGATTCCGGTAATCCCAGTGATGTACCGCCCAACGCACTTCTACCAGTTCTCCACGAAGCATTGGACCAACTTCCCGACCGAAGAAAATCCATACGCTCCGCCACTGAACCTGGTGGTCGCCGCAGGTGTGAACGCCCTCTGGGAAATTCAACCCGCGAAATAACTTATTTTAAACTGCAAACGCGTCCAATGGGGCGCGTTTTTATTTATTTTTAGGAAAAATATTTAAAGGAGTAGAATCGTGGGAAAGACACGTTTTATTTTGCCTAATGCATTTACAAGCATGAACTTTTTACTCGGCGTATTTTCGATATGCTGGGTGACGGGGGCATTTACCGCGAAAGACCCGATCCTCATGGGTGCGTACTTTATTATTCTCTGCGTGCTCCTCGACAAATTGGATGGTTTTGCCGCACGTCTCGTCAACGCAAGTTCTGAATTCGGCGCTCAGTTCGACAGCCTTGCCGACCTCATCGCCTTTGGACTCGCCCCCGCCTTCTGTATTCTTTTTGCCTACAAGGGCATGGCCCCCTCGTTCTTTGAAGCGAACATTCCTCTTATGGCAGTAGCCTTCTCGGTATACGTACTCTGTGCAGCTATGCGTCTCGCCAAGTACAACGCCTGCGACTCCGACAGCTACCACCACCATTTTTCTGGTATGCCGTCCACCTTCGCCGGTGCGATTAACGCAATCCTCGTGGTGTTCCTCAAGAACAAGGACGCCTTTAGCGACGTCACTTCCCCGGTGATTTACATTCCGGTGATTGTCATGCTCATTACGGGCATTCTAATGGTGAGCCCGCTCTTCCTCCCGAAGCTCCAGCCACGCAAGAACAAGGCATTCAATTTGTTCCAAGCTGTACTCATCGTCATCACCTACATCGCAGGCTTTATGTTCATCTCCCAAAAGATGATCATTCTCGAATACCTGCTGTTGCTCGTGGCCTGCTACATTGTAATCGGTTTTGGCGTGGGTCTTGTGCAGCGTAGCAAGATTATCGAAGAAGCCAAGGCTTGCTCTAGCGATAAGTAATCGAGATTAAACTTTTAAGACGCGCCCCTTGGGCGCGTTTTTTTGTTAGCCTACACGGTCAAAGATTAGCAAGTGCGGTCAAAGCGTTCCAGGAACTCCGCAAAAGGGGCGCCATAGCGTTCAAACAGGAGTTCCGAAGCCAAGCGAGGAAGTTCAAGAGTTACGCACTCCAGATGGCGCTCTTTGCACCACGTTCCAAGGCTCCCCGGTGTGCTGTAGCCAATGTCCGGGACCCAAGGTAACCCGAACGTGGACCGAAGTCCCTGCACCAAAGACGTTTGTGCGGGAGCATCGACACAACCTATTGGCGAATGCATCGACAGGATGGAAACGGGCTTTAGCCCCTCAATTAACGCGGTCAAAGCCCGCGTTTCGGGTTCACCACCGGGAGCACTACCCGGTGACAAAAGCGTGTCCCTAGAGGCCTCCAGAATGGAGCGAGAGGGGACCGGAGACGCCACCCAGTTGCTTGTGGCAAAATTGCGGTTCAGGTCCACGCCATTTGCGTTTCCACGGGTCCCGAGCACGACTCCGTCGGGATTGGCGCACAGTACAAATGCAATAGACCTGAAGTTTGCGTCAAATGCACGAAGGGCGCGACTGAGCAAGAAGGTCGTCTCGGCTTCCTCACCGTGAATTGCGGCAAGAACCAAAAGTCGGCAAGAATCGCTACACGGGAAGTACCGCAGTGGAGCGCCCAGGACGCTCGTACCGTAGACCTCTGATTTTAGCCGGAGGACGCCACGATGCTCTTTAGAAAACTCCATACGAAACAACCTCCATTGACCTACACAAAGTACGGATAAATGTATTCTTCGGCAAGACTATCCAAGCGGGCAAGAACCACCTTTTTGCAGGCCATGTCGGACTGTTCGTAAATGCGGCGGAGCGTCTCGAGCGAAAAGTTCTGCAGGCGTTTTCGTGACGTGGGCAAGTGGGCTATATGCCAACCCTCGGGTCGAATTTTCCCGCGTCCCGGAACAAACACGCGGTCAAAACCAAACGCCTCGCCCGCCTCAAACCGACTGGTCAAAAACTCATGGAACTTGGCGAACATTCCCGTGCATTCGGCGGGCGTGAGTTCCACCTCGTAACCTTCGGGGCAAGCAGCCGCATCGACCACGTCAATGTCCGTCCCCAAGTGGTGGCGGCTCGCTCCAGGTAATGCAGACCAGGTAAGTATGGCATACATCAGTTCCTCTTCGTCTTGCGGGCGCACCATCACATTGCCCTTATCATCAAGCAAGGGAAGTTCCCCGCGGGCCTTGCGATTCCAAATGGAGAGTTGCTTTTCGAATGGACGGTACGCCGATTCGATACGCAGTTCAAAACCACACACCTTGGCTGATTGCGTTAATTTATCTAAAAAAAGAGTAACTTCACTATCAACAAAGTAACCCGGTTGCGCTTCTACAAGGTTAGGCCGGCCTAAACCATACGGCAAAAATTCATCACCATCAAAATTCACGGGATTACCCCTCCCATTTTTTCAATCAAATCCTTCCACTGTTGCACCGAAGCCTTTTTCTTAGAAGGTTTACCACGCCCCTTGAGGGCTACCGCAAGCGGAGCCGGCGTACAATGCGTAAAGGCTATGGCAAGGGCATCGGAAGCATCAAGCGGAAGGTCCGAAGATTCTATTCCGAGGCGAGCAAAAACCATGTTTGCCACCTGTTCCTTGGAAGCGGCTCCATTCCCGGTCACCGATTGCTTTACCACCTTGGGCGGGTACTCGTTAAACGTCATCCCGTGTTTGCGGCAGGCCACAAGAACGGCCCCGCGAATATGCCCTAATACCAAGGCGCTCTTTGCATTCTTTGCAAAGAACACTCCCTCCATAGCCAAAGCTTTAGGATGATAACGGTCAATCAATTTTTCAAGTTCGCTCACAATGTGCAGCAATCGATCTTCGAGTGCATGAGTAGCGGGAGCATGAAGCGTACCATATTCCAACACCCGAAAAGAACTTCCGGAATTATCTAAAAAAGCATAACCTGTCGTTATGGAACCTGGGTCAATACCTAGAACAACCATATTCCAATTATAATTAACTAAAGTCCTCCCGAATTGCCTAAAATTCTTGTTTTTCTGCAATAAATAGTATGTTTTACGCCTCTTTCTTTATTAGATTTCTAATGTGGAGGCTGCTATGCTAATCGATCAAGAACATGCGGGCATTATGCGTATTAAGACCCATCCCCGTCAATTGGGAATTCCCCTGAGCCGTTGGGGTCGTAACCTTATTGCTTGTTGCCCGTTCCATTCTCCCGAAGAGACGTCCCTGTTCTTTTACGACGCACTGGGATATTGGCGTTATCGCTGTCTGCAATGCGGTAGCGAAGGTGACCTGATTGAATTTGTAATGCGCAGCCGTTTCAACGGCATGGAAGAACCCCAGGCCCGTAATGAAGCCATTGAATTTTTAGGAGCCCAAGAAGTAGAGCAGCAGGAATCCCTGCAAGATGAACACCCCTGGATCAAGGAAATCGGCGGTGAAAAATCTCGCGTTCTCGAAAGTTTTGTAAGATACTGCCATTGGGCTGCTTGTAAAAGTCCTTCTTCCGCGGAATTTCTTGAAAAGCGCGGTTGGAGTATTGGTCAAGCCCAGCTTTACGGTTTGGGCTATTACAGCGGCGATCCAGACCCATTTGTAAGCTACTGTATGCTCTCGGGTATCGAGCGCCATCAAATCAGTTTTTATTTGGATAACTTGGAAGCCTACCACGAACCCCGTATTACCATCCCGGCTCGCAATTCCAAGGGCCTCATCCATTCCGTTTACGGACGTCTTATTGACGACGACTGCAAGAGCCACGCCTACATTTCGTACGCCTCCGGTCCAAGCGACATTCCGTTCAATATCCAACCCGAAAACGAAAAACCCGTGATTGTGGAAGGATTCTTTGACGCCTTGACCGCAGATCTCGCCGGTATCCCCGGTGTGGTTTCAACCATGTACCAGGAAGTCTCCTTGAGCCACTTGTACAAGCTCAAAGCCTGCGGTGCAGAATCGGTCACCATTATTCTTCGCCGGGAAGCCAACCGTCGCGATCAGGAACAGCGCATCCAGCACTACCTGAAAATGGCGGAATCCCTGAACTTGAAGTTCAAATCCATTGTTCTTCCAAAAGACGAAACTATTGACCAGGTCGTTCGAAACAATGGAGCCGACGCGCTCATCTCGCTCATTGAGCAGACCGAAGAAGACACCATGCATACGCATCGTCGTACCATGCTGTTGCAAGACATCAAGGAAAACTTCGACAACGCCATGGGTTGCCCGTCCGATGTGAGCGTAGGTTACTCCTTGAGCACCTTCCCGAAACTCACCAAAGAAATCGACGGCATTCAATCTGGCTGTTTTTACGTTTCATCGAGCCCGTTTGGTTTAAAAACAACTTTGCTCTCGAGCATTTCGCTCGACATGCTTCAAAGCAACCCGAAGCTCAAACTCATTTACGTGGCACTTGAAACACCTCGACGTCAAATTTTTGACCGAATGGTGGCCATGATGATTGGAGAATCCGTACTGACGGTTCGCAAGCAAAACGAATCCGAAGAAATAAACCAGAGAATTCTGGAAGCCACTCGCGAATTGATGGGCTACGTGCGCAACAACCGCCTTGAAATTTGGGAAGACACTCCGGCATTTGACAGCACCGAATTGATGAACACCCTCAAGGACGAGCAAAAGGAACATCCGGACCTCGTCGTGGTTATCGATGGCATTGACCACTTGAAAATTTCGGACCACGCAGACCTCACCGACGTTCACGAACGACGTTCTTCCGTTATGTTAGACTTGTACAAGGCTCTTGATATTCCGCTTTTCTTAGGAGCAGAACTCATTGATTCCGAAAACGGGCTCATTGGGCCTAGAGCCTACCTCCGCGATTCCGACGCCATTTACTGGTTAGAATCTAAGGGCGGGAACCTCTTCTTGACAGTCAATTCCAAACGACTCGGCAGCAACAACCTTTACAAGGGAACGCTCTACATGGACCCTGAATCGAATAAGATGCAGGAAGCCTAATGCCCAGCGGAAACAAGCCGTTTACCATCGTTGATTTGAACAACTTCTGGAGCCCCTCCGGAGGAGGCGTGCGCAGGTACCATCTTCAAAAGATGGCCTACTACGAATCTCTGTGCAAGCAAAACAACCAGCAGAAAGCCCTGCTGGTATTCGTGATGCCCGATAGCAAGACCTATACAGAAATCAAAAGCGACAGTCTTGTCATTGAGCACGTAGAGGCGTTCAAGTTCCCTGGTAATTGGGAGTACCGCTTTATTTGGAAGCGATCTCAAGTGGAACCCGTACTCGCAAAATACACACCTCAAATTATTGAGGTGGGCTCCCCCTACATTTTGCCTACAGTTGTCCGACATGCCGCCAAAAAAGTTTCGCCAAATTCCAAGTTGGTTGGATTTTGGCACGCTGACTTCCCCGTGACATACGTGGGGCGTCCAGTCGCTAAAAAAGTTGGCGCAGGCATAGGCACTTTTTGTCGCAAAGAAGCTTTCTGGTACGCCCGCAAGGAATTCAAGGATTTTGATTGCATACAAGCGTCCTCCAAAGAGGTTATGGCGAGGCTTAAAAAGAACAACCTGCCGGACCCTCGCTGGATTCCACTCGGTTGCGACATCCACATGTTCGCCCCCTCCAAGCGCGACGAAAATTTGGTGCGGGAACTCAAAGCAGGAAATCCCGAGCGCCTAACGATGTTCTTCCCGCATAGGCACTGTAAGGAAAAAGGCATAGATCTGGTTTTGGACGCCTACGACATTTTAACCGAAAAACTCGGACACGAACCAGCCATTGTTTTCGCAGGGACTGGTCCATCTCTCCCAGCCGTGCAAGAAACTGCATCAAAGTACACGCACGTACGCTACATTGGTTTTGTCAATTCTATTGACGAGATGGCTCGCTATTATGCCAGCGTCGATTTGGGTCTCGCCCTCTCGGGTTGGGAAACATTCGGTCTTTCCATTCTCGAAAGCATGGCCAGCGGAAATGCTCAAGTCGGAGCGAACGCCGGTGCCGCCTTTGAGCACGTCACCGAATCCAAGGCAGGTATTGTTTTAAATGAGCGCACCCCACAAGCTCTTGCCAACGCCATTGTAGAATTATACCATTCGGACATGCAAGCCATGAAGCAAAATGCTCGCGCCTACGCAGAGAATTACAGTTGGGAAGATTGCTTTAAAAGACAATTTGAATTGTATAAAGAATTAACGAGATAAACCAATGAAATTGTTTGTAAAAGAACTTGTCGAAAAAATCGCAAGCTACTTGTCGCCTTTTAAAAGACTTTTATTTATTTCGCTCGCCGCCTGGATTATTCACGCTTGCTTGCGCGCCTTTTTACTGTTCCGCGTAAACCCCTATGGATTTCCATTTGTAAGCAAGCCGGACTGGTACATTTTCCATGCTATATGCTTTGATTTTATTTGGATTTGCAATGCTCTTGTTATTTTCGCGATTATCGGTGGAGCGCTCAATCGCCTTACCAATGGTAAAAAAATCAACCTCAAAATTTCAACCATCGTTACCGTCATTTACGCGGCCTTCCATTCTGTTCTTTTATTCCTCACATATCTCGACCACGAGCTATTGCGCTTTTTAGGTTGTCACTTATCCATAGGCTTGGTAAGCACCTACAAGGACACATCTTCTGTTATGATGTTTGGCGACTATTCCGCCAACGACAATTCCATCCCGTTCATCCATTTCTTTATTTTCGCTTTACTCTTGCCCGCCACCTATGGCGTTTACCGCTTTATTAAGTCGCACAAGTTCTCTTTGAAAAAATGCATTATATCTATGCTCTGCTTTTACGTGGCCTCGTATGCCTTTGTCAATTTCATTTGGACTGGCAATGCTCGCGCCACAAAACTCCGCCCAGTAATAGCGCTTTTATATAATGAAATTTTTGAATCCCACAAAAAGAACGAAATTTCTAACGAGCAGTTGCAGCAATTCGCCAAAACTTACCAAAATCTTTGGCAAAAAGTGGAAGGCGATTCCCTGTGGCATTTTTCAAGCGAAGGTCCCGGTGACAAGATGCCGCTTTACCGCATCCCCACTCAAGAACTTCTCCAGAGCGAAAAGTTGCAAGCACAACGTCTCCAAAAGCCAAACTTCATTCTCGTATTCATGGAATCGCACCGCGGTATGAATGTGGGATTTTTGAATCCCGATTTAAAACCGTCACCAACCCCTTACTACGATTCTATTGCGACCTACTCTCGCATTTGGGAACGAATGCACACAAGCGGGCTTCCAACCACAGGTGGAGTTTTATCGACCCACATTGGCATACCACACCACTCCACGCTCGCTCAGGCCACAGACCTCGCCCATGTCACACTCCCTAGCTTTGCCTCCGTTTTAACGGATTCCGGTTACACAACGCATTACTTTTCGGCAGCAGACCCCGCCTGGGATAATCTTGGTGTTTGGATGTCAAAGTGGTACAGCGCCCAGCATTACGACCGCAATCACGAGGACGACTCCACATTCTTTGACCACGCTATTTCGTACGTGAATGACACTTTGGCCAAGCAAGAAAAACCATTCCTCGCCACCCTCATGACGCGTTCCAATCATTATCCCTTTAACTTTGCCGCAGGCATGAGCGACGAAGAAAAGCAAAAGCCGCATACAGAACGCATCAAGTACACCATGAATTACGCCGACCGACAACTCGCCCGGTTCATGCGTTCCATCGAGAAAAAAGATTGGTTCCAAAACACCTACGTCATTATCATGGCAGACCACGGATTCCCTCTAGGCGAAAACGGAATTTCCACAATGAACGGCGGTGGATTCTCGAACGCCACCTGGATTCCATTCCTCATTTACGGAAAAGGCATTGAAGTCGGGCGAGACACCGCAACTGCCGCCCAAATTGACATCGCCCCGACGATTCTGGAACTTGCGGGTATTGCAGTACCGAACATTTTTATGGGCCACAACCTGCTTCGCGGTTATGGCGAAGGACTCTCTCTGGGCGCATACCTCAACGCAGCCGCCGTAGGTTACAACGGCTTACGCCTAATTGAAAAATATCCACTCGGAAATCACGATGTAGACGGCCTTTTTGCCGAAGAAGACACCCACCAGAAAAACAATCTCGCCGAGAGTCTCGTCGAAGAAGCGCGCAAGCATACCGAATTGCTAGACTCCCTCATTCGACTTTCTGATTACACGTTAGAAAAAGGAATTTAAAACCACTAAAATGCGGGTCCCCAAAAAGGGAAAGACAGACCTCATTTTTTAGCGATTCACAATTCAGGCTGCATGTTATCGTTGCGAAGCAAGGACCGCAAGACCTTGCTTGCGCCCGCGGCCTTATTTTTCCAAGCAACGGACTCTGCGTCTTCGGTCACAGAAAATGTACCATCGACACCCTTGTAAACATCTTCGTTATCAAGGCCACCCGTCAAAACATGATCGCGGAAACCTAGGTAATAAGCATTTTGAGAATAGAATACAGCCGGCTGTTCGGCAGGACGCTGTTGCACCAGCAAGTCGTAACCCCAAAAATGATTGGCCGGTCGAACTTGAGCCAAGTCAAAAATAGTCGGGCCAATATCGTGCTGCGAAGCGACATCTTCTCGTACTTCAAGGCCATTAAATAAACTTGAATCCGCCGAGAAAATACCAATAAAAATCTGCGCCGCGGCAACGCCCAAAGGTTGCGGAATAGCGTAATCCACAGAATCCACAGGTGTATCATGATCACCCAACAAAACAACAACAGTGCGTTCAAAATCTGGACGATTTGCAAGAGCCTCAAACAAGCGTCCCAATTGAGCGTCGGTATAACGAACAGCATTACGATAACGTTCCATGGCGTCGTCCGGCTTCGGCGCAAAATCTGCTGGATAGTTATAAAACGGGATATGTGTAGAAATCGTATTAGCAGCAAGCATCCACGGCTTATCCGCGGGCATATCGCCTAGCATTTGAATGGCCAAATTCATCCCCAAGCTATCAACGGTTCCTTCAACTTTGGGTTCTTCGGCAAGTTTCCAATTATCTCCGTAGAACTTTTCGACAAAGGGAAGCGTATGGTCAAATACCGGATTCGAAACCGTCATATACGCTTTGGTGTAATCCGTCAAGAATTCCTGAAATCCTGTAAAATGGTTCGACGCATAAAAACAGGGAACATCGCGATTCGGGTGAGAAGGGAACCCCAAATACGTAGCAGTAGTCCCGCGCACTGTCGGGTACCCACCGCTAAAAGCGTTTTTGAACCACAGGGCGCCGCCACCATTTTGGAACATTTGACCACTTGCCAACTTCCAAACGTTCGGAGCAAGCGTCGTATCGCCTTCGAGCATTTGGTTAAAGATACGACCCTTAAAGGATTCGCCAAAAATGAATACAATATTGTAGGGTTTTTGAGCCCTGTATTCGTATTGCGGAGCCGAGCGATACCCCGGAAATTCCTTTACGTTCGGGCGATTCTTGACAAAATCCTCAGGCAAAAAAGCATCCAAGTCCGCCAGCAGTTCATCGGTAATGGTGTAATTATCGCGAACAAATTCAAACGTTTCTTCGGCAGCGATATGCAAAACCGGAGCTGTCAGCGTATGCTTACCAAGCGTAAAACGCATATCCACCGGGAAATTGAGAATCGGGACAGTCACGACACCCCGAGTTCCCGCAATAAACAAAATCAGCGGAATTACCGAAAGGACCATCCCCACAGAAACGAACCAAACAGGAACTTTTTTGCTGTACGTAGCCGGTGACGAAATTCCATTTTTTGCAAGTTTCTTTTTGCGGAGCGTGTACATCACTACGAAGGTCACGGCCCCTGCAATAATCAAGAACAAAAGTAAAAGCCAAAGAGCGGTACCAACGCCATCGCCACCGAGCGTAGAAACCGTAGTTTCATCAAAAATATTAGACGGATGAAAATAGGTACGAATAAACGAGTAAGAAAGGCGCTGGTGCGAAAAACGAAAAACCTCGTAATCGGCGATGGCTAAAAAGAAATAGCACACATAAAAAATAGCAAGCGCCCTAGGCTTTTTTAAAAATGCAAAAATTGCAGACATTACCAGAATGGCGCCAAAAGCCATGGAGACTTGCCAAATCGTTTTGCCGGAGAACATTTCAACAAGCGAGAGGCCTAGCGGGTCCGGTAAATTGTAGAACAACATCAACATGACGACTTGCACCACGAGGGCAATGGCCGTAATCATGACAAACGGATTCTTCGCAAGAATCAAAAAAGTATTTTTCACTTTATCAAGTTTCATTTTTTAAAATAAACTCCACCGCGTGTTCCAAATCTTTTTGCTGGCGTTCGCGAACTTTGACATAACGAACCAGGGCACGTTCCGCATAAGTCTTGTAAATCTTTCTGTCCAAAAGTTGGAGCATACGATTCTTGATTTCGCTCACCGAATACGGATCAAAATACAAAGCTGCTTCACCGCAAATTTCGGGAATGGAAGTCGTACCACTTGCCGCCACAGGGACGCCATAGCGCATGGATTGCACTGGTGGGTAACCAAAGCCCTCATTCAAGCTCGGGAAAACAAAGGCATAGGCATTCTTGTGCAAGAACTCCAGTTCCTTGGATTCCACATAGCCAAGCAAAATAAAACGATCTTTATTTTTCAAATGACGCAAATAGGCTTTTGCATTCGTCACGCCAGTAATCACCATCTTATAATCAAAAGATTCGCCTGTCAAAACCATCATCGAGGCGAGCTCATCAAAAGCCTTAGCCGCGCGCAGGTTGTTTTTTTCCCAGCGGGCGCCACTCGTAAGCAAAAAGAACTTTTTGCTTTGGATTTCCTTAGGCAAAAATCCTTCCGGTTCGTATTCCGTCATCGGACTATAAAAAACGGGAATTTCCGTATTCATAAGTTCCGGGAAAAAAGAACGGATAGAAGCTCGGCTGTGTTCACTGACCGTAATGGCGCTTGCACGACCCGCAGCAATCTTCGCCGCAAGTTCATTATACTTAGGCTTGTAATAGCATTTTTTCCACCATTCACGATAGCGGAACAACGCCTCGAATTTTTGCGAGAACTTTTTCGCAAATGCAATACCGTCGCAGCGATATTGCATTTCAAGAGCGCGAACGCCATGCCATGTAAGCACAAAGCGCTTGACATCAATCTGCCACTTCTTTTCAAGTGAATAGAGAGGCGTATAGAATACGTCAATTGCGTTCACATCAATTATCTTTTGCGGTTCGCATTCATTGATATCAATTAACGGAATATTTTGCTTTTGGCAAGCTTCAACGATATCTTCATGCAGGAATTTTTTTGCGTCATAAACGCAAAAAAGATGTACCGAAGCATCCGTTGAAAGGTGTTTCAATACAGCCCCAAAAAGGACCTCGCCATACGAGCCGCCCCCGTGGAACTTTGCACTGTGAATGGGCTGTACCGCCACTAAGTTAAAAAGCAAATTCATTAAAGAATCTTCCCTATGAACGATAACAAAGGCAAAACAAACGGCAATTTTTTGTACACGTAACCCAGCGACTTTGCAAATGCGTAAGAGCGGATAATGTCTGCGCCAAGCAGGCCGGCATGCTTTGTTTGGTAAAGGAATTCTTCTTTCGCATGCGCAATCACGTCATCGTAGTATTCGTTAATCGAGATTGTCTTGTCTGCATTGACCGTCACCGGAATTTCTTTGAGGTCCGTATAAAAGCTCTTGCGAAGAATTTTCGGGAGGAATACATTCATGCTTTCGGGAACCTTGCGACCACGCGTATCAATAATGCGGGAACCAAAGAAGTGAAGAACCTTTCCCTTAGGGAGGAATTCCCTGCCGTAGGCAAGTTGGCAATTCCATTCACCGGAAGCCTTCTTTGTGATGTAGCCAAACTTAAAGTTCGTCTCGGCGAGACTCGCCATATCGTACGGGAAATCCTTGGACACGCAATAGAGCCAGAGTTCATGCCACGTTTCAAAGAACTTGTGAGCTTCCGGCGTATCGGCGGCAAACATCACGCCCCCGTTAAAGATTTCGTCATTTAGAATCGGCGAGAATCCCATGCGTTTGGCATTGTTCAGAACCTTTTTGCGATTGATGGCCTTGGAGAGATTCGTGTGAAAATCAAGCACAGCGTAAATACCACCGCGCCATTCTTCGGGAATACTCAAGTCACCCACAATCGCGATGTCGGAATCCATATACAAAAAATCGCCCTCAATGACGTTACGCATAACCGTTTTAAGATAACGCGAACGAAGCATCGGCGTAAACTTTTCATCAAGCGTCAAAACCTTGAATTCATCCACCGCATCCTTCAGAGCAGAGCGTTTCCCGGTAAGAGTCGCGGCCGTCTTGTCGTCGGTCAAAAGCGTCACAAAGGCGCCCGGATTGTGTACGCGCAAAGAGGCGATGGCGACGAGCGTCTGCTCGCAAAAGAAATCCTTCGGGGAACTCGTCAAAACAAATAGGTACTTGACAGATGGCATACATTAACCTCAAATCGTTATAGGGTCCTTGCCTTCGTATTCCTTTAGGCGGTCTTCTATGGTACCACGGGGGGCATTCTTCAAAAAACGAACAATTCGCTGCATTAGAGGGCGCCAACTTCCATTAGTCACATGAACGGCAAATGGCTTTTTCTTGGAAGGATTCAAACTGGGGAGAAAAACATCTCCAGAGTAAATCGTCACCCCATCTTCTAGATTCTGCATTTCGTTCTTATACCGGAAACCATACTTCTGCGCCGCATGAGCATAAACATGGGGCGAAATGTTCTGAATATTCAATTGACCATCGGGCAAAATGAACTTTTGAGTTTCGTAATATTCCATGCAACTCTTGACAAAAGAATGATTGGGTTCAGCCCCAAAAATCGCAGCCTGCAACGCCATGCCAGGAATTATAATTTGATTCGGATCCTTCTTTGTACCATCCTCATTCAGGAATTTCCAAGAACGATTTTTCTTAAAGTGAGAAGTATACTCCACATTCGTAAAGTAACGATTGTTCAAGAACGGATCGAAGTTCTGAAACATAAACACATCGGTATCGCAGTATATGCCACCTTCATGATATACCGCATACAACCTGATGTAGTCGCTAATAAAAGCCCACTTAGAAACGCTGGCCGCCTCACGCAGATAAGGAACGCTCTCAATAATGTCTTTGCATTTTTCCATTCCCCAATTGACAATTTCATAGTCGGGACATTGGCGTTTCCAGCTATCGACACAAAGTTGCGAAAGCGGAGGAAGAGGCGCGTTATTTTTGGAAAACCAAATAAGGTGTAACTTTTTAGGAATCATTTCACAAATTTAGAAATAACTCCCAAAGTAAGAGTCTATTCCAAATTTTTTGGAGGCTTTTCTGCCGCCCTCTTCACCAACAGATAAACCAAAGCTGATGCGGAAGACGCAAATATCACTATTTTCAGCCACAACTCCGGATTAAACACGGTATTCAGCAAAATGAACAAGACAAGCAGGGCAACAGACCAAGCCAATTGAACAAACAGTCCACGGCGATAGGGCCATAACTTGTGGCGGATTAATTCCACGTTCATCCAAATTCCTTGGAAAATCTGGAAACTCAAAGTAGAAAGCGCAGCCCCCACCAAGCCGAACATGGGAATCAAAAGCAGGTTCAGCGTCACCGCCAAAATCAGGGAATACACGTTCAATTTCAAAAGGAACTTGCTCTTGCCCATACCGTTCAGAATCATTCCCGTAAAGCAGAAGGAGCCATCGAACAACCCAGCAAATAGCAGAATTCCCAAGACTTCGGGATTCTGTACAAATTCCTTACCAGCAAGCATTAAGGTCTCTTCGGGGAACAAGACAATAAAAAAGCCAATGCCAATCTGAATAGTCGAAATCAGTGAAACGCAATAGGAATACACATGAGGCAGGTTGCGTTTCATCTTCTCGGGTTCCATGCCGGCAACCACGGGGAACAAAATAGAATTGAAGTTCTGCCTTACAGTCTTAATAGCGTTGGATATAGTCACCATGATGGCGTATACGCCAGCGTTTTCGGGGCCAAGCAGCACAAGAACCATCCACAAGTCCGCTCTCAAGAGGAACGCCACAACAAATTCCGAAAATCCTATGGGCAACGAAAAAGAAAGCAGAGCCTTAGGAATCTTGGTTTCAGTTATCCACTTCAATCCCGGGAACTGCCTTGGCATAATAAAAACATAAAGAATGACAGCAATCATATTTGCTGCAAACAAACCCATCGGCAAAGAAAGAGCCTTATCATCCGTCACAAAGAAAATTACCAAAGCAATCAAGGGAGCAAAGGTAAATACAGCAAAATCATTGATAAAAATTCGATACTGCGGTTTTCTGTTCCCCTCGGACGCACCTGCAAAAATCAGGTTAAACACCCAAGGTATAATGGACACAATATAAAAGATTATTTCTTGGGGAGAAAGGGACTCAAGGCCAGAAAAAACCGTGTAGGAACCAGTCAAGGCCATCACGGCAATTACAGAAAAAACAATTATTGCAAAAATCAGGCCCCACCGTAAAGATTCGGCAATACCTTCAAACCAGAGGCGACCATGAAGTTTGTTCTGAGGTACATACCAGGTAAGGCCTTTATCTAGGCCTAGTACCGCAGCACGACTCATCATGGCAACCCAAAGTTGGGTAGAAATATAAATGCCAAAGGCCTCCTTTCCAAAATAGCGGGCCACAACAAAATTAAGGGCAGGGCCAGACACCTTCAGCACAGCGCCAAAGATGTTCAGCAACGAACTTCGCAAAAGAAATTTTTGATCGTTTTCAATAGAAGACATTAACGACCCTTTTCAATATCCTGCAAAATGTCCAATAACACTTCAGATGATTTTAAATAGTGGGTATAGAAAAATATCTGTTTTTTGCGAGAGCCCTTACATACAGAATTAGTAGATGCATTTTCCATGTGGTAAATTTTTAAAGCAGGATTATACACCATCAGCATTCCGTCACGAAGCATCTGGGCAAAAAGGATATCCTCTTCCTGGTATAGGAACGTATTGGGATTCAAACCTTCATACCGAGCCACAAAAACAGGCGAGAAAACCAGACAGCAACCATGCAGTTCCACGTTTTCCTGACGTCGGTCATTGGCAGGCTGCGAAACATGGGGACCAGGTCCCAGACGATCCGCAATAAAGGAATACAAGGTATCAAAGAACCCCAAATGCAAAATATTGCGCATTCGACGACGACGCCAGCGAGCCCGCTTTTTCTGGAGTTCCGCAACAGTCATTAACGAACTCTTTACAGGATTGGGGTTAAGCCCATTGGGGCAATGAATTTCAGGCCCCAGAACGGCAAAGTGACTCTGATTGAATTCGTCTTCGATTACCTTGCAAAAATCATCCTGAATCAAATAGGTATCGTTATTCATCATTACGATAAAATCGCATGACTTTTCACGTTTTAAATACTGAAAGCCGACATTATTCCCTCTGGCAAAACCAACATTCTCCTTGTTCAAGATAACCGACACATGCTCTTTTCCAGCAAAAATCCGCTGTATTTCGGGGCCGGACTTGTTTGGGGAACAATTGTCAACAACAACAATTTCAAAATTTTCGGCATCCACCCTTTCAAGGATTGAAGCCACGCATTTTTCGGTTTCAGCAACCACATTGTAATGAAGAATGACGAAACCAAATCGCATGAATACCCTAATTGTTGAATTAAATTAAAAACCACGACAAAGTTAAGATTTTTTTTACCCCTAACGAGGTAAAATTCCATTTTCTTTCCCATCTTTTACTACATTTTGTGTATATGGTTCAGTTTAGTCAGACTTCATG
Source organism: Fibrobacter sp. (assembly GCA_024398845.1). Classification (GTDB taxonomy): domain Bacteria; phylum Fibrobacterota; class Fibrobacteria; order Fibrobacterales; family Fibrobacteraceae; genus Fibrobacter. Next base: position 40,448 of record JAKSIM010000006.1, read on the forward strand.
GCAAGAATATTCCCTCGCAAACCTGCTGGGAACACTCAATTATGCGCCCATGAAGTTGACAATCGGCACAACACCTGTGCTGTACTACACTCTCCCGCAATCTCTAGAAAAGGGCGATTTAATTAAGTACACCCTTATGGTGGGCTTTAAAAAGATAACCTGGACAGGTTGTATCGCCGCAGTAAACGGCTATTCCATTACAGTCCGTCTGGGAAGTGGTCCCTTCCGCGGTTTTAACGCGAAACACGAATTTGAATCCGACGGAAGCCTTACCCGCTGTTACGATGAATTTTCTTTCCAGGGATTCCAGAATATCTCCGAAGACTTGTTTGCAGACATTATATCCAAGGCCGGTCTTGTATATGCTATCGCCAGCCGCAAGGAAACGCAAAGCCTTATAACCGCCCTCGCCGACAAAAAGCAGACCCAGGCCATCAGCGCACTGGATCAATCCGCTACCGCAGGTTAAAGCCAACCGGGTGGAGGCTCCATGTACAATTCTCTTGAACAGGCTCTGCTGGACTTAGAAAAAGCAGGCATGCTTAAACGTATCCACGAGGAAGTGGATACGTATCTGGAGATGGCCGAAATTGCACGCGAAGCTTTTGACAACAACGGTCCTGCGCTCCTGTTCGAAAAAGTCAAGGGAAGCAAGTTTCAGGCCGCCGCCAACATATTCGGTTCACGCGAGCGCATTGAATTTTTATTCCGCGATACGTTAAAGTCTACGCAGGCCGCCGTCCAGTTCAAATCAAATCCAGTTGAATTCTTCAAGAGGTTCAACCCCGCTGAACTGACACGAGCCGCCTTTGCGGGAATGCGCGCCCTCCCCAAGAAGAGCGGAAGCATACGTGACTTTGAGGAATGCACCCTCGCTGACCTGCCGCAAATTGTGAGTTGGCCCGAAGATGGCGGGGCCTTCATCACGCTCCCGCAGGTGGCCACACGCCCAAGCGAAAACGCAGGAATCTTGCAGACCAATGTCGGCATGTACCGTGTGCAAATTTCGGGCAACGATTACCAGAAGGCCGAAGGCGTGTTCTGCGGCGAATGCGGGCTCCACTACCAAATCAAGCGCGACATCGCTCGCCACCACCAGAAAGCGATTGACGAAGGCCGCCCTCTCAAGGTGAGCATCTTTATTGGAGGCGCTCCGGCCCATACCATCGCTGCAGTCATGCCCATGCCCGAGAATCTCTCGGAACTCGTTTTTGCAGGCATGCTCGGCGGAAGGCGATTCCGTTACTTTATTCATGATGGCTACGTTATTTCGAGCGACGCTGATTTTTGCATTCTAGGCGAAATGGCAAGCGACTTGAAACCCGAAGGACCTTTCGGCGACCACGTGGGGTACTATTCCGGCAAGCACCCGTTCCCTTACCTCAATGTGAAAAAGGTCCTCTGCAAAAAAGGAGCCATTTACCCGTTTACCGTCGTAGGGCGCCCACCCAAAGAAGACACGCTCTTTGGAGAATTCATCCATGAGATTACGCGGCCCATGGTTCCCGCCTCCATCCCCGGCGTACACGCCGTACACGCCGTCGATGCCGCCGGAGTACACCCGCTTTGCCTCGCCCTCGGAAGTGAGCGATTCCGCCCGTACGCCTCCCCCGCCGAACGCGAACCCATGGAACTTTTAAAAACGGCAAACGCACTGCTCGGTTTTAACCAAGTTTCGCTCAGCAAATACCTGATGCTTGCCGCCAAAGAAGATTGCCCGAACTTAAATGTCAACGATATTCCAGCCTTCTTTACGCACCTCTTGGAGCGCGTCGATTTCAAGCGCGACCTGCATTTTCAAACGTCCACAACTATCGACACGCTAGACTATACGGGAACATCGCTCAATCACGGTTCTAAACTCGTAATGGTCGCCGCAGGAGCCAAGCGCCGCGAACTTCGCAAATTTGCAAGTGATTTAAATTCGCTACAGCTTCCGGCCAATTTCACAAACGCACGTATTGCCATGTCTGGCGTTATCGCCATTCAATGGATCGGAAGCGACGTGAACTCAGGAATTAACGAACTGCGCGAAGCACTCGCCCGCTGGGAATTCCACGAAAATTACCCATGGGTAAGCATCGTAGACGACACATCCACCATCAATTTAGAAGCCAATGACTGCCAGAGTCTCAATGACTTTTTATGGATGACCTTTACGCGTTCCAATCCGGCACAAGACATTTATGGCGTAAACGAGCACTTTATAGACAAGCATTGGGCCATTGACGCCCCCATGATTGTTGACGCACGCATTAAGCCGCGCCATCAAAAAGTTTTGAGCGTTTCTACGCAAGTCAAAACACGCGCCAAGCAAATCTTGCAAAAAGCAGGTATCGGGAGGAGCGCCTAATGCGATTTACCTACGCCGGAGTCTGTTCAAAATTATTAACGGCCATTTTATTTATGGCCATTTCGGGTGCATTCGCAAGCGAAAGCGCTCCAAGCATCGAAAGCCACTGCGGCACCATGCATGCCGTTCAAGCGCACGCTAAGAACAAAGGAAAAAACATCGTTGCAAGAACCTACCCAGGGCAATGCAAAGTAGAAGACTACTACGATTCTGTCTACACGCGCAAAACAGATCACTTTGAAATATTCTACACCCTCAAAGGCGTGCATGCAACCACAAAAGCATTCGTTGACAGCGTTGCCACCGATATGGAAATGGCTTGGAATTTTCACGTCAACAAAATGGGCATGAAAAATCCAATTGCCACAACCCAAACTTACCATTACCAAAAACCAATTGAGCCGGGGCTTTACCCCATTGAAATCGTCGATTTAAACAATGTTCGAAATTCCGACATCGTTGGTACTGACGGCTGTACAAGCGGTTGCTTTGGAATTACGCATCCCACCGACAACAGCGACCCGCAGAAAACTCAAATTTTTTTGGACAACGATTTTTACTTCGTCCCTACATACAACATAAAATATGGCAACATAAGCATCAACGGCAAAAATTGCACATACCCGGAACCTTCAGCGCCTCTTATTAGCTACGACCGAGACTACACAAAAAAATGGGGTCTCGGAATTCGCGTCACGGCATTCCATGAATTGTATCACGCCGTACAACTACGCTACATGGATTTCAGGGTTCATTGGTCATTTTGGTTTGAAGCCTCCGCCTCGGGCGTCGAAGAAATCACAGCTCCAGATATTGACGACTACATTTCTCATATAAGCCAAATCTTTTACACTCCAGGATTCCCTCTGGATCAAATGGAAGATTCCTACGCCATGGGAATTCTATACCTTTACTTGTACAATCATTACGATAAACATTTTGACAAAAAAATTTGGGAGGGATTCGCTAAAAATCCCAATACCGATTTCAAGGAACAACTATCAAATCTATTCAAATCCAAAAATTTATCGGCAGACAGTATCTTTCACGATTTCATCACTCGACTTGCATTTTCGGGAAGCCGCAGCAATGCAGTTGATTCGTCTTATTGGATATGCAAAGATCAGCCTCAATGGCCCAGCGCTAGATTCTTCACAAATGAAGCCACCAGCCCAAAAATTGAGCCATTCTCTTATTACTATTACAGCGGCATTGACATGGATTTGTCCCATTACATAGGGAAAGCCAGCGTCATTCAGTATCATCACGACAAAGCCTCTATTAAACCTATTGTCAATACCGCAAGCCTCGACACCATTCAAAGTCAAGTAAACTCCTACGATTCCCTCGTATGGGTTTTTAGCAGGTTTGAAGCATCACAGCCCATCCCCGCAGAAGTTCGCGATTCCACATTTAAAGCATACCCCACGCCCTGGCGCAGCGGAAATCTATGTTTTTCACCACTTCCGTTAGACAAAGACTTCATTGAAATTCGCACTCGTCGCGGAGACCTTGTGATGCGCGAACCATACACAACCGCAACGCATTGCATTGACGAAGCTACCGTAAAATCAAATATGCGACCGGGGCTTTACCGATTCCGTGCAGGTACAAAAGGCAAGACCAAAGATATTCTGATTATATACTGATTTAAGCCGGTATATTACAGCAGTTCGCCAATCCAGGGGAACAAATTATTTTTCTTTTCGAGGACTTCCAACAAACGTGAATCTAGTTGCGAGGCTGTTGCAGCCGCATAAAGAGCGCACACGTTTTCGTAATGTCCGTTTTGACGAGCACGGGCATATTCCGCAGCAGACTTGTTGTGAATCATAAACGCCCAGTCCGACGCCTGGAACAGCACTAATTCGCGGGCCATTTGTGCCAAAAAACGTTTTTGCAAACGGCCACGAGAAGAATCTGCAACTTTATTTACGCGACACTGCAAATCGTCCAACATTCTGCGCATGCGGAAGAACAGCGGGTAAGCCCAGCTCACTTCATCGTTCATCCAGACCTCGCCAAAGCCGCCTTCACCCCACGAAGAGAAAATCGGACTGTGGATATCGGGATCGGCAGACGAATGCATCGTTGATTCCAGCGAAGCCATTTCGACCACATTGGAACTCGCCGCGCGTTCGAACATACGTTCAATAAACACAGGACCTTCAAACCACCAGTGCCCAAACAGTTCCGCATCGTACGGGCAAAGAATCGAGACCTTGTTGCCTTCCATTTTCGGAAGCAATTCCGAGACGGTCGCTTCACGATTTGCCACAAACAGGCGGGCATGATCTTCAACCAGGCGAAGTGCGTTCCACGGACGGTAAATCTGCTTATCCTCGCTTCCCGTGATGCGACAATACTTGAGACCCGTTTCAATGGGAGTATCGCCAGCCATAAAGTAATCGCCCAAGTATTCTCGTTCGCGCTCGTGCGCAATATCCCTAAAGAATTCGCGATATTCAGGATGTCCGGGGTAACCCGTTTTGCGGCTCCACACTTCCATGGAACTGCTCTGCTCGCGCCCCATGCAGAAAAGTCCCGCAGGAGTCATTATGGGAGTAAACACTCCATACTTGGGAGCGGGTCTTGCCAGCAAAACGCCATGAGTTTCCAAGAAAAAATACTCAAAGCCAAATTCTGCAAGAATAAAATCCAGGCCTTCAAAATAACCGCATTCGGGAAGCCACAAGCCTTTAGGTTTGCGCCCAAAGGCCTTTTCAAAAGCACGTACAGTCACACCCAGCTGCAAGCGAATGGCAGCAACGTCCGACTGGTACGCCGGTAAAAACGGGTGTGTGCCAACACAAGTGAGAAGTGTAAGCTTACCGCGGTCTTCCAGCAACTTAAGCGTTGGAACAATTTCGCACTTGCAGGAATTTTCCCAAGTATCAATCAAAGCCACTTGGCGACGGTAATAAAAATCAACGAGGTCGCTGCAGGCAACATCCGACGCAACCCGAACCTTTTCTTTTTCGAGCAGTTCCAATTGTTTATGTAAATGACGGGTGAACTTGCCAAGCAAAACCTCGTCGGTCAGCATGGAAAGCAACACCGCCGATACACTTAAATTGAGCGTTCCGGGGACACCGCGTTCATCCAAGCGCCTAAGCGCCTGGACAAGCGGCAAGTAAGTCTCCGCCATTGCCTCAAAAAACCAGTTCTCTTCCAAGAACCGGTCATAATCGGGCTCGCGCACAAAAGGCAAGTGCGCATGCAACAGCAAATGAATCTTACCAGGTGCGCTCATCGAGACCGTTTATTCAGTGCGCTTTACCACGATCGGGACAATAGTCGTCGGGAAGTCGCCATCCTTATCGGTAGCAAAAACCGGAATGATTTTCGTAGAATCCGGAAGATCTTCTTCAAAGCTGAAAGTGCCATCCGGGTTCAGCGGGAACGGTTCACCACGGACTTGCAAATGAGCGTCCGGACGCGTGCCACCGTAAACGATAAGGCGGGTCTTGACCCACAAGAAGAAGTCCTTGCCATAGTTCACGGAATCCTTCGGGAGTTCAAGCTTGTTGCTCTTGAGAGCGGCACTCGAAAGTGCACCCGAGAACATAGAGCCCGAGGAACTCGAAAGCGATTCAAGCCAGTTCTTGGCAGACATGCTCGAAAGACCAGAGCTACCAAAACCACCCATGGAGGCACCACCCAACGAAGCACGCACAAAGGCGTCTCCGGCATCAATAGAGGAACCATCCATAGAGAACGGCTGAACCTGAGCAGATTCTACGAGCGGCATGAACTTACCGCCATCGGCAACGCCAAGCACCGCGACGCAACCATCGGTAGCTTTATTTTCAACATACCAGCTACGAGCATCGGCGGGAACCACCACATCGTGGAACTTGCGCTTTTTACCACGTTTCACCGTCAAGTCATTTGAAATATCGAACAAACGAATAACAAGTTTGCCCTTCCCCTTTTTAGCTTGCTTGATTCGATCTTCAGAAACTTCCCAGAACGCCTGCATCCAGTTCGGATCTTTCTGCATCAGCACCAAGTATTCGGGATCAAAGGACTGAGCCAAAGAAGCCGTCTTTGTAACGGGCTTTGCAGCAGCCTTAGCAGCAGACACCTTGGCAGAAGGCTTCTGGACCTTCTTGACCGTAGCATTCACAGCAACGTCAGTCTGTTCAGAGGCTCTCGGTGCGGACTTGCCAACTTTAACAGTCGCTTTTGCAGGCTTCTCGGCAACCTTAGCAGACTTCACAATCTTCGTTGCAACCTTAGCGGGCTTTTCGGCGGCCTTCACCACCTTCTTCGCCACCTTTTCAGCCTTGCCAGCAACCGACTTCACAGCAGTCTTAATCTTAGAAGTCGTATCCTTAACCGCTTTTTCGACCTTAGTCTTAGCAGCCTTCGGTGCCGCACTTGTTTTTTTTGTAGCCATTTTATTAGCCTCCTTCATAAAAACTTATCTCTGTGTAGAGCCCCAGTTTCCAATTCCCATCAGCCCTAAGCGAATGCCGACAAAAGATTCTTCCCAACTGTGACCATCATCCACAAAGCGCTTGCCGCCCTGAATAGCGAGGTCGACAACAGTCCCCTTTCGACCTAACGGGAAACCTGCGCCAATAGAACCGCCCACTTCGTAAGCGTTCTTTATATACCAGCTCTTGTACCAGGCGCCGGCACGGTAAGTGACGCGGTCCCAGAACGGGTCATAAAACAATGTACTTCCATCACGCTGGAATCCAACCGAGGCAAAAACATCATTTTGCGTTTCAGTGTATTCATCCATGCTAAAACTACGGGAAATGTTTTCGACATCGCCATCCCAAGAACGCCACTGCAAATCAAGCATAACGTTATTGCGTTTAAAAAACCTGAAGTTGAGACCCGTCGCAAGCGTCATGGGGATATCAATTTCGCGAGTATACTTTGTGGGGACAAGCGTATCGATTTCACTAAAGCGGAAGTTATAGTTCAAATCATTGCGGAGCGTATAGGGAGTCGTATACGAGAAATAATACGACATTTGGTGACCACGATACTGCAAAGCAGCGGAGTAATATGCAGGATGGTTTTTGATTTCCCAGCTTCCATCCACATAATCCGTGATTTTAGCTTCACTCGTTGCCCAATAATCCTCTTTAGAAACTGCAGAATTATCCGGGCCAAGAGTCAAGCTACGTTCGACATTACCCATCACAAAATGCGCCGAAGCACCAAGAGAGAAATTGCGTAAATACGGCAATCTAACAGCATAGGTCGGAACAATTTCGTAAACACTACTTTGATACTTTAGTTTTGCAATCACCGAAGATGTAGAATCTTCTACTTCCTCATCCATTACCGAAGAGTAATGCTGCCACAAAGAAACACCAGCGGCACCAAACCTACCCATAGGGAACGAAAGATTAAAAGACGGAATCGACACCGAGCTCGTTGAATAAGCCAAACCAGAATGTTCCAAAGATGTGAATTCCATCAAAAAGTTAACATTAAAAACGACCTTGGTATCAAAAGCCACGCGAGCCGGGTTCACAAGAGCCAAGCCCTCAGCATCACCCGTTTTAGCCCCACCTGCAAAACCTCGACCTGCAGATGAAGCCATACCACCAAAAGATTGCTCTTCGCCAAGGGCATCAAGACCTATCATCGATGCCGAAGCCACAGCCGCCATGCAAAGGAGAATACCTAAAAACTTTTTCATTATTCATCCCCCCTCTTGGAAGCAAGCCAAAGCTTGAGGCGCATCGGACTCTTCATGGATTCCGAGAAATCATAGCGAGCAAGATCAAAATTATTAAAGAACACGTAGCTAGTATCTGTCGTCTTCTTTGCACTATCAACAACAACAATATGGTCACTGTAAAGGCTATCCTTGGGGCTTAGAACCGGCAAACTCATTCGCATCTTAAATTTGAAATTGCGGCCATCACTAGCCTTATTGATAAAATTACGCATGCCAGAAGTCACCTGTAACGAAAGGGAATCCCCATCGTAGAACACCATGTTGGGGTGACCTTTTTCATCAATCAACTTCTTATTCAGTTTGTACCTTTCGTTCAAATGATATACCGAATCGGCGTCATCCATAAAAGAACCTGCTACAATTTGAATCGGGTAACCCAATTCATTGCTTCCCTGGGAATCGTCCTTAAACATTGTCAATTCCGCAAGAACCACCGCCTGACGTACATCGTACTTGTCACCTCCATTATAGGGGAATTCATCACCATAGAACTCGGCCAGCTTTTTGAGAATCGGCTCCGACGGAAGTTCAACCATCAAAGAATCGTAATACAATCCGCCATGCAAAATCGGGCACTCCAGGCAATCTTCCTTATTTTCTAGAATTTCAGCAGCCCGGTACGGGGTAACGGTTCTTGTAAGGGAATCCGTTTCCGTCGTCATGCGGAATTGAGGCCCATAAGAAGATTCAGGTCCATAAAAGCGGAGCACGTGCTGAGCCTCAGGAGCCGAAAGACGCAACTGAAGGCGGCAATAAGTCACCTTTTTACGAAGGCTATCAATCAAGGCAGACGGCAAAGTCAAGCTGACAACGGAATCTTTTTTCCCTATCGAAATTTCGTAGGAGGTATCAGCGGAACCATCGTTTTCCCAATAAATCAAACTATCACGCCAAGTCGAGTCCTCAATGTCAACAATGCTCCTTAAAAAGGATTCACCCATACCACGGGTCAAACGCCAACTCACAGTCACATTCATACTTTCTTGAATCGGGAAGGAATCCTTTGGGAAATTCTTCGCCCCGTAAAATTGGGAATTCAAGCGAAAGTCTATTGAAGATTTTGCAACGTCGGCATCCTTGAGCTTCGCAAAAAGGAGCGTATCAAACATAAAATCCAAAACCATATCATGGGAAATATTAGCCGAGCGTCCCAAATAAACAATAGAATAGGCATCCCTGGGAGCAAGATTCTGATAAGACTCCGCCGACACAGGAACAATGCCATCAATTTCCAAGGTTTGGACTTGATAACTATTGGGCAACCCTTGGTCATCAAGCCAGCTGCTTAAAGCCGATTCATCGGTATCAAAAATGCACGATGTCAGCAGCACCGCCAAAACGAATAAAATCGATAAAATTGCAAATTTTTTCTGTTTCACTCACAACTCCAGGTCGTGTTAAAATTTTACATGCCATAATATAGAAAGTTTACATCTGCCAAAAAAGAGCAACCTGCTCTATAAGGCCTATTTCCTTTGACGCTCCCCTTTCGTTTTTCTAAATTTAGCCTCGTAAATTTTAGAGGAAATCATGACTCAATTTAATGCTCATTTTAGAAACATCAACGGCGACGATACGTACCCGCTGACCGACGTTATTTACCGTTCCAAGGTGGACAACAGCTTGCTGGAAGTCGAACACGACAGAAGCGCTCTCGCCGAACGCAGCCCGGAAGAATGGAAGAAGTTGTTCGCAGAACGCCGCATGAGCTTTGAACCCGCCGACCAGAGCGGCATCTGGAGCAAGCGCGAAATGGTCCTCCCCGACATGCCGGTGGAAGACATCGTCACCATGCGCGAAGGCTGGAGCCCGCTCTTCGACGCGGCCCCCTTGGCCAAGGAACTCGGCATCGGAAGCCTCAAGGTGAAACTTTGCGGCAACTCCCACACGGGAAGCTTCAAGGACCTCGGCATGACGGTTCTCGTGAGCCAAGTGAACCACATCATCAAGAAGAACATCCACCCGATCGACGCCGTCGCATGCGCCTCCACGGGCGATACTTCCGCAGCCCTCAGCGCCTACTGCGCAAAGGCCGGCATTCCCTCCATCGTGTTCCTCCCGGCTGGCAAGACAAGTACCGCACAGCTCATCCAGCCGATCAGTAACGGAAGCATCGTGCTCGCCCTCGACACCGATTTCGACGGCTGCATGAAAATCGTGCAGGAAGTCACGAAGGACAACCGCATCTATCTCGCGAACTCCATGAACAGCCTCCGCGTTGAAGGTCAGAAGACCATCTCCCCGGAAATCTGCCAGGAAATGGGCTGGAAGGTCCCGGACACCGTGATTATCCCGGGCGGTAACCTCGGTAACGTTTCCGCACTCGCGAAGGGTTTCGAGGACTGCAAGGCCATGGGTCTCATTGACCGCATCCCGCGCATCATCGTCGCCCAGGCCGAAAACGCGAACCCGTTCTTCCAGGCCTATGAACGCGGCTTCGACAAGCTCGTGCCTGTTCAAGCCAAGAAGACACTCGCAAGCGCCATCCAGATTGGTAACCCGGTCAGCTACCCGAAGGCCGTACGCGCCATCCAGAAGACGAACGGCATGGTCGTGAGCGTCACCGAAGAAGAACTCGCAAACGCAGCCCACCGCGGCGACCGCATCGGTCTCTACTGCTGCCCGCACACCGGTGTCGCCCTCGGCGCCCTGGAAAAGCTCTGTGCAGAAGGCAAGATTGCGAAGGACGAAAACGTCGTCGTGATCAGCACCGCACACGGCCTCAAGTTCACCGAATTCAAGGTGGGCTACCACGAACAAAAGCTCGAAGGCATCGCAAGCAAGTACGCGAACCCCATCTTCAAGGCTCCGGCCGAAATCGGCCCTGTGATGGACATCCTCAAAAAAGAGATGGCAAACCGTCGCAGATAACATAACAGCGCGAGCGGGATTCGCGGATTCGCTTTTGCACAAACGACTGTGTGCGAAAAAAGCAGCTTCACCGGCTGCTTTTTTTAGTTTTTTTCATTTTTTCAAAAAAAAAAAAAATGAAACTATATTTCTTGCAAACCAAGGAGTTTGTCATGAAATTTCTACATCTAGCCCCCTCACTCTATTAGCTCCGATTGCCATTTCCTTGAGCGCCTGTGGCGGAGATTCCTCCAGTTCCGCCCAAGAAACAGGGAACTACTGCCATGTATCCCGCTCCGGGAATACCATAACTCAAGATAAGCAATCTTCAGAACTTGATTTGGTCGTCCGCCGCGAGGTTACCGCTACTTTCACAAACAATCTATATTCGTCACACGTTATTATGAGAACTACCAATGCAGCAAAATATGGGTTCTCCCTTGAAAACGTTTGTGAGGAACAAGTCAAGAGCGCATCCTGCAAATGCAGCGTTGATTTCTGTGAAGTGTCCGGTCACCAGCTGCCAACCCACCCTACAAAACGGCGTTTTAACAGTATCTATAGGTGGCGAGAACTTCAATATTTCCATCACCACTTACAAGGAAAACGGTTTGTTCTTTAACAGCGAGGTCTTTGAAGGCTTTAGCCAAGAATTTATAAACAAATACTATCAAGATCTATTATCCGACGAAGCTTATTCCAATATAGAATATAGTGGGAATACATTCGCATATTATGAAAACCCAGCCTTTCTAGGTTTTGATACCACCATAGAAGACAACTATACATTAACACAAAGTGTTTGCAGCGCGCTGTTAAGCGGGGATATCACCATAGAAGAAATGTTTTTCGATTAAGTTTTTTCACGGATTCCTCCCACCCTAAAGCCGGTTCCAAACCGGCTTTTTTTTATCATGACCGAAGCGCAGGGCCTTCTTTATTTTCTGGGCATCAAGCCCTTAATTTTGACGTTCTTAAAAAGACTGCTTCGTAAGGCGAGTGTCGCGGCCATGCTTGCATGGGCATGACCGAGCCGTAGAAGCAGCTTGTTTGATGGGGCCATGCCCCATCAAACAAGAAAGGCGCACAAGGCGAATGCCGCGACTGGAAAATTTATTTTCCAGGCATGGCTGAGCCGCAGGGCCTTCTTTATTTTCTGGGCATCAAACCCAGAAAATAAAGAAAGGGCCCTCTAACGAGGGCCCTTTCCTAAGAAGGAGAAAATATTGAGCGGTCTCCGGAACCTTGAACTTATCAGGAGGGGAGCAATGATATAGTTGTTTGAGGATTTACCCTTCAACCGTCCAACATTTATAATATATTCTATTTTTACGAAATAAGAACTTTCGTTTTTATTATTTTTCAATAAACTAAACGTTACGAAAGTTATTCTTCGCGGAAAACAATCTTACACTTTGGAACAAAACGGAATCCGCCGCGACGGTGACGTTCAATTTCAAAGTACTTTTTCACGCCTTCAGTCGGCTTGTTCGGATCGTCATTGCCATTGATATGGGCCACAACACGATTCAGGCGACTTTCGAAATTCGGGCGGAGCGGGTCCATGCAAATAGCCGGATCGCGCTTAAATTCACGGTTTTCGTATTCTTCACGACCGGTAGCCGTATATTCACGCAGCAAATTACGCAAAATTCGAGCGGGAACATTACGCATTAAGTGCTTGTTGTTCACCGAGATAGAGTCATCACTCTTATAATAGATAATGGTGACAGAATCATTCATAGCGTCCAAAAGCTGTTCCTGAGCCTTCTGAATCGGCTGCCAAGCGGCAAATTCCTGCTTCACCACGGAACTCATCAACTTGAGGAACGGTTCCGGAGCCTTCACATTGGCCTTGAACTTCACATCGAGGATGTTGGACGGCGCCCCGTAGTAGCACCCCTTTTGCACCAGGAGAGCCCCCGTCTTTTCGTCACGGACGTCTTCGATAGCGAGCACGCAGCCGACACTCTGTTCAACAGCGTTTTCCCACTTAATTCCGTATTGTTGCAGGCATTCGTCAAAATTGGTAGACTTGCCAATCAGCTTATCGCCCACATAAATGCAACCATTGTCCTTCATTTCGGCATTTACGCGTTTTTCGAGAGCTTCAATAAAGGAGGTCTGCGTGGCGATGTACGACATATGTTCGTAGGCAGGAGTGCTCAAAAGAAGCGGTCCAACACGGAGCATGCCAACAATCCAGCGCATGGGATTCGAGACCAGGGCACCCGGAGTTTCAAAACGGAATGCAAAATTCATTTCGCGATTTTCGCCAACAATTTCATTGCGAACCACGCGTGCCTCGGTCAAGAACGGGTAACGTTTTGGGATAATTTCGAGGCAAAGGGCACGAACATCATCGGTAGCATAGAAGCTAGACACGAACGGCAAGTAGGAGCGAAGCACACTACGAGCCGGGACGGCTTCGAACGCAGCGCAGCGGTTCACTATACGTTCCACAAAATCATCCGGATTTTCGCCACGATCGTAAAGCCAGGCAACCACATTATCCAAAATGAAACGGTGGGAACCCTCGTCAATTACGGAGTCTTCAAAATGAAGTTCGTTCAACAACTGAACCGTGAAACGAGAGTCTCTCTTCATTAGCGTCAAAATATCCTTAACAGGATAGCTAATGAGCAACTCTATATGGGTTAGCTGCAAAAATAGATTCGAAATCATTTCAGTCCCTTTCGTTATTTCTTTACTATACAAATGTAACAATTTCTTTGTTAAATTAGTGCTATTTGGCTATATTTTGTGCATGAAAACCGCAGAAATACGCCTTTTATCGGACGAAATCATCAATAAAATAGCTGCTGGCGAGGTTATAGAGAGACCCGCCTCTGCGGTTAAAGAGCTAATCGAGAACTCCATAGACGCCGGAGCAACCCGAATCCAGGTTCAAATTGAACAGGGCGGCAAAAAGAAAATCCTTGTGTCGGACAACGGCAAAGGAATGGGAGCCGCAGACCTCGATTTATGCTACCTACGCCATACCACGTCCAAACTGGTATGCGCAGACGACCTTTTCCATTTACAAACCAACGGATTCCGTGGCGAAGCGGTTGCATCCATTGCGGCCGTCTCCAAAATGACCATTACCAGCGCAAACGACGAGGGCGAAAGCAACCGAATCACCTTGAGTGGCGGAAATGTCGTTGAAAAAGAACCCGTGGCCGCGAGTCGTGGAACGACCTTCCTTATTGAGGACCTGTTCTTCAACACACCGGTTAGACGCACATTCCTCGGGAGCGAGACTTCCGAATGCGCCAAAATCCTGGACGTCATTATAAAAACGGCCATCGCACACCCCGAAATAAGGTTCGACTACAAGGTTGGCGATAAATCCGTATTCATCGGCGTTCCAGGGGAACTTCGCAGTCGCCTGGCGGAGGCAATTGGTTCCGGCGTGGCAAAAAACTTGCTTCCCGTTGATTACACCGAAGCTGGGGTCCACGTTTCTGGATTCATATCCCCCACGACCGAAACGAACGGCAAGCGACACCACCAGTTTTTATTCATGAGGAACCGCCCCATCGAAAACAAGATGATAGGCAAAGCGGTGACTCAAGCTTACGAGCCCTATGGCGCACAGTGTAAACCCGTGACCGTTTTATTCCTCGATATGCCCGACATGGAATTTGACGTGAACGTCCACCCCGCCAAACGTGAGGTCCGTTTCGCTAATCAAAACCTCGTATTTTTGGTCGTTACCCATGCCATCCGCGAAACCTTCCGAGAGGAGCTAGAGAAAAATTCTCCGTTTATAGACTTGAGCGACGAAAAATTCGCGGATTTCTCATCTAATCCAGTACTCGGAGTCAGCGTCAATTCAAGTGCATTCAAGACCGAAACGAATAGTTCCGAAAACACAAATTTCTCTGACGATTGGAAAATGCCTCCCGCGACCACAACCAACTGGACCCGCGAAGCTAGACCTAGAAAAACATACACACCCGACTGCGACGAGGTTCAAGACCTTTTCTCCCAACCCGAATCAGGGAAATTCATTTCGCTGGAACCCGACCAAGGAAACGTTCCACCTTCACCCAAGGAACAGACCCCCTGGACTCCACCAACACTGTTTCAAATTGCGAACACGTACATTGCCGGAGAGGACGCCGAAGGACTTCTGATTATAGACCAGCACGCCGCACATACACGCATCCTTTATGAGCAAGCTTTAGAGACTTTGCAAAATGGCGGATCCGTTGATAGTCAGGAACTGTTGTTCCCGGAACTTATTGAACTTTCAAAAATCGAAAAAGAAATTTTCCCGACCGTCGAAGGACAATTAAAGAAGCTCGGATTCTACGTGGAGCCCTTTGGTGGCGAAACCTACCAAATCCGAGCCATTCCAAGTGCACTCCCGCTCTCCCGTGCAGCCAAGGCAGTCCACGAATTTTTGGATGACTGCGCCGAAAGCGGAGACAAAGCCGACATGGTTAAAATCCAAGATTCTATTGCCAAGGCTTGGGCTAAAACGAATGCTTTCCAGGCAGGTGACAAGCTCAAACCCGAAGAAATGGCGAACCTCATGGGTCAACTCATGACGACTGAAGACCCTCTCAAGTCTCCATACGGGGCACCCACGCTCATGAGAATTACACTCGAAGAACTCGCCAAAAAATTCAAGCGATAAACGATTGAACCAAAGACTCGGCCGACACTCCCGCCGATAAGATTTGAGTTAAAGATTCCGCAACTTGCCTTGCGGAATTTTTATTTGCCGTTTGAAGAGCTTTTTGTATTTCATCAATTTGATTTCGCCATGCCCAAGGAGTGCAAACATATTCTTCGCAAGCCTTTTGGGGGCAAGTTTCTTTTGACGTATTATTTTTCAACAAGATATTGGGCATCGCAAAAATTTTCGTTTTTACAAACAAATCACCCATAATGTACGTTAACACATCGGGAATCGTAGCAACTACAAGTGGGCACCCCGAAAGCGCAAGCTCCAGAGTCACGGTACCCGGTGACGCAAGGGCCGCATTTGCACTCGCATAGAATTCCCGGCGTTTTGCAATATTTGGGGGAGCAAGTTTCACGCAAATCCATTCAGGGATTTTCCCTGCGAAAAACTGGGCCATATTTTTTTCAAAAACGGGAATCAGGGACGCACGAGCAGCGACGACCACAAAATTTGTTTGCAACGCATCGTGTATTTGCGCATCGTACATTTGTGCATCATGTATTTGACACGCCACATTCAGGTACAACCGCAAGTTTCGCAGGGCTTGCGACTTGCGACTTCCAGGAAGTAAAAGCGTTGAAGGCAAAGCAGACGTTTCTCCAGCGGGCATAAATTCTCCATCTGGTAAAAACGGATGTCGCAACAATGTAGCTTGGCACGCAAGCGTCTTGTACGCCGCGCGTTCAAATTCAAAAAGAACCGCAAGATCCGTGCCGCGAAGTTCTTTCGCGCGGCGTTGTTTCCACGCCCACACCTGCGGAGGCGCCACGTACAAAACCCGCTTTTGCAATCGCTTGGCAAGCGCGTTCAAGCGCATGTTAAACCCAGGATAATCAATGGCAATAAGCCCCACGCAATCCGGAGATTTTAAGGCCTTCACTAAACGAACGTACAAGCGACGCAGGCGAAAATACCGCGGCAAAACGTCGCCAAAACCCGACACAGGAAGTTCTTCAAAAGGAACAATCGGTTCTAAACCAGCGGCTTGCATACGTGCGCCACCCGAACCGCACGCTCGAAGACCGCGCGCCACAACCGAAACGACAAAGCGTTCGCCAAGTACATCGCCAGAATCCTCGCCAGCGCAAAACAAAACGAACGGCGAGTTCATCATATTACCGTCTGGGTTTTGCGGAAACCCAAAGTTTCAAGACGCCCATGTCGCGCTTGAGCCAATTCATCAATTCGCTAGAATAGCAGACCTTGTACTTTTTAAGCACAACGCCATGTTCATAGTTTGATTCCGTTTCCACATGGCAAACCAACTGCGCTGAGGTTTCGCCTTCAAATGCCTCGTACTGTTGTAGGCCTTCTTCAAGCTTCGTGATAAAATCATCCGTCAGCATTTGCGAGAACAGCGAAACGTGAATATACTTGACCATCTTGCTGCGCACGTAATCAAGCTGGAAGGCTTCTTCCACAATAATCTGCGTTTCTTCAGTTTCCTTACGATCTCTATCGCGTTGGTGTTCAAGCACACCCTTCACCAAAATGCGATCATCTTGAGAAATCACATCACGGAAACGTTCCCAGTTGTCCTTTTTAAAGAACATACCCGTTTCACCGTGGAAATCTTGAATGGTGCCAAAGCCAATGGTATCACCCTTCTTGGTTTCAATGGAACGCATCGATGTCACCACACCACCTACAATGACGGTATTTCCAACCTTGCGTTCCAAATCATCGGGGGCGAGACTGCTTGTGGTAAAGCCCTGAAGCTCCGGACGGAATTCATCGAGCGGATGACCAGAGAGGAACATGCCCAGAACTTCGCGTTCCTTGTTGAGCATTTCCATGCAACTCCATTCTTCGGCATCTTCCAGAACTTCTGCGGTATTGGGCATGGATTCAGCTCCACCCAAATCGAACAAAGTCATTTGTCCCTTGGCCTTGTCTTCTTGATGGCGGGCAGCGACTTCCATTGCACGGTCAACAGACGCCATAAGCACGGCACGACTTCCCGGGAAACCATCCAAGGCGCCGGCCATAATGAGACATTCCAAAAGTTTTTTCCCTATCGGCGGGCGCTTTTCTTTTTGAGCACCTTGGTATTCGGCTACACGCTTGCAAAAATCAAAGATATCCTTGAAAGGACCGTTCTTATCGCGCTCGGCCACCACGTCTTCAATCACGGCGAGACCTACGTTACGCACGCCAGCAAGTCCGTAAAGGATTTGTCCCTTTTCGTTTGCGGTAAACACACCGTAAGACTTATTTATATTCGGCGAAAGCACTTCGATTCCAAGGCGTTTGCATTCCAAGATGATGGTCACGATATCTTCGGTTTTCCCCATCTTCGAGGTCATGGAAGCAGCCATGTATTCAGGGCCGTAATGCGTTTTGAGGAAGGCCGTTTGGTACGCCACATAAGCATATGCCGCAGCATGGCTCTTGTTGAAAGCGTATCCGCAGAACGGAAGCACGGCATTCCAGACCTTTTGAATCATGGCCTTGTCGTAGCCCTTCGCCAAGCACTTGGCAAAGAATTCAGGCTCGAGTTTCGCCATTTTATCTGGCATTTTCTTTGCCATGATACGACGAATGTTGTCTGCACCGCCCAAGGAGTAACCACCCAAAATCTGGGCAAGCTTCATCACCTGTTCCTGGTACACAATCACGCCGTACGTTTCGCCAAGCACCTGCTCCAAATCCGGATGGTAGCAGTCAATCTCTTCGTTCCCGTTCTTACGGGCAATAAAGTGAGGAATCTGGTCAATAGGCCCCGGACGGTACAGGGCGTTCATAGCAATCAAGTCCGCAATACGGTTCGGCTTCAGTTCGCGAAGGTATTTTTGCATACCCGGAGATTCGAACTGGAACACAGTCGTCGTAAGACCCTTACTGAGAAGAGCGAAGGTTTCCTGGTCATCCAGAGGAATATGGCTCATATCCAATTCTATCTGACGGTTCTTCTTGACCATGGCAACGGTATCTTGAATGATGGACAAGTTGATGAGCCCAAGGAAGTCCATCTTCAAAAGGCCGATATCTTCGGCGTAGTGCTTATCGTACATCACCACCGGAGTGTCGGCAGGAGCGGCTCGGTAAAGCGGAGCCAAATTGTAAATCGGAGTCGGCGTAATCACCACGCCACAAGCATGCACACCTGTTTGACGCGGCAAATCTTCTAGCGTCAAAGCAAGGTTCCACAAGTTCTGGTAAGAGGCTCGACTCCCAATCATCGCCTGCAGAGGTTCCGGACTGTAGCCATCTTCCAGATTGTTACCCTTTTTGTCCTTACCCGTCCAAGCCTGATTAAGAGAAAAGTTCAATGTACGTTGCGGGAACAACTTGGTAATCATCTTGGCTTCCTGCGGAGGCAAGCCAAGAACACGTGCCACGTCAGTAATCACCGCCTTGGACTTTAGCATACCATAGGTAATGATTTGCCCCACGCACTCCTTGCCATACTTTTGCGTCACGTAGTCAATCACGCGACCGCGGTCTCTATCGGCAAAGTCCGTATCAATATCAGGCATGCTCACACGTTCCGGATTCAAGAAACGTTCAAAAAGCAGGTCAAACTTTAAAGGGTCAATGTCTGTAATACCAATGATGTAAGTGACCAGGGAACCAGCTGCAGAACCACGCCCCGGGCCCACGGGGATTCCATTACGGCGGGCCCAGTTGATGAAATCCCACACAATCAAAAGGTAACCCGCCACGTTCATGTTGCGGATACAGTTCAGTTCCTTGTACAAGCGCTTGCCCACATCGGTTTCGTGGGTCGGGAACTTGAAGTTTTCATCCGGGAAACGCCAATGCAAAAAGTCGTTGCAAAGGTGAATGATGTAGATATCGGAATCGGAACCAGGTTTGCACCAACGATGCACCGCCTTGTCCCACGCCTTGTTGTCGTCTTCGTCAAAGAATTCCGGAGCGGAAAGGCGATCGATTTCAGCCTTGTCCTCGTCGGTCAGGGCATCGGGCTCGATTCCCTTTTCGACGCAAATCTTATCCTGGATTTTCTTCTTTTTGTCCTTGATGACGCCATTCAATTCGCGCTCGCGCACCACAGGGTATTCCGCATCGTATTCGGCCTTCATTATAGCCTTGATGCTCTGGTACTCTTCGCCCTGCAAAAAGTCGTCCGGAATCTTGAAGCGCGGCCAGAATTCATCGCCGATACCCGTCTTGACGGTGTAATTGCAACGTTCCGCAATCTTCACCGTATTGTCGATAGCGCCAGGGATGTTCCCAAAGAGTTCGCGCATTTCCGCTTCGCTCTTGAAATAGAACCCTTCCGTAGGGAAGCGCTTGTCGTTGGATTCCGCGAGAGTCGTCTTCGTAGAAATGCAACGCAACACCTTGTGCGCCATGGCGTCTTCAGGCTTGATGTAGTGGACATCGCCCACCGCCACGATTTCACGACCAAGTTCATTGGCGAGTTGCACGTTGTAGTCGTTCACAGCCCTCTGTTGCGGCACGCCGTTATCGCAAACGGAAATGTACAGGTGGTCGTGATCGAAAATCTTGTCCAAGGAATCGATATATTCACGGGCAAGCGAAGTTCTACCGGCAGCCACGTTCTGCCCGTAACGGCTAAAGAAGTCGCCCGCTATCGCGATAAGCCCTTCCTTGAAATTGTTGATGACCTCAAGCGGTACGGAAGGGATTTCCGCCCAGCGGTCGCCATCTTCGTAACGGTGACTCACTATGCGGAGCAGGTTGTAGTAGCCCTTTTCGTTTTCGACAAGCAACGTGAGGCGTTCAAAAGTAATCGGGTCCTTCTGGCTTGCGCTCGGAGTATCTACGTAAATGTGGCAGCCGTAAATCGTCTTGACAGGCGGAAGCCCCTGCTCCTTGCGCTTCTTGTTCATGTCCTTACCGCGAGTCTGGATTTCAAGAATACCAAACATAGCACCATGGTCCGTAAGGGCAATAGCAGGCGCATTTTCGGCAGCAGCAGCGGCCAAGATATCGTCTAGGCGAGCGGAAGCCTGTAAAACAGAAAACTCGGAATGAACTTGCAGGTGAACAAAAGCCATAAAAAACTCACAAAAAAAAGGACCCGGAACAGGTCCTTTAAGTATAGCAAATTTTGTTTTATTCAACCTATTCGTCGAACATCAATTCTTCAAAAGAGAGGGATCCGTCAAGCAAGGCGTTGCACACTTCATCAGAAAAAGACTTCATTTCAGCAAGAGTCAAGGGTTCGTCCCAAACTCCGTCAAAGGAAATCTTGCCGCCATCGCAATTAACGGACGCATTGCCTGGATCATTCATATCAGAAAGGCAAGTCCTTTCGGCCATATCTCCGTAATTACCAATAAACTCATCCACTCCATGAATCGAGGAACCGATTATCTGAATCGTCGATGAATAAGACCAATCGCTGAAACTTATGTTCATCGTAAGCGATGATTCACCTTCGGTCACTTTGCACGAAGTCGGAATATCGCTCGGTACTTCACGAGGACCGTCAAAATCCAAGCCATTGTAATCCGACTCCATTTCTTCACATTCTTTCTGAAGAAACGCCACCAGTTCATCTGCATCGCCAACGCCACCGAAATACATGCTGTAACTCACCTTGTTTCCTGTACAAGAAACATTTTTGGACTCACTTTTGAATTCTTCGCACGCATCCGCCGCCATAGATTCTGCAGCAAAGCCATCAAACGACAATTCGGCAGAAAAAGTCCATCCATCTGCACCGGGAGCATACGTGAGCGTATTTTTTTCGATGACGCCAAACTCATTCAAATTCATATGCTGAACGATATTGTCACCTTCCCTCGAGACATCGCACGTAAAGGATTTTTTAAAGCTGCTTCCTTCGGGCGAACTAAAGCTAGAACTGCTGAAAACGAAATTAGATTCACTGGATTCAACAGGACTGTTCCCAGATTGCGATTTCTCCTTATATTCAGCCTCATTATTCTCGCATTCAATTTTCGCATCCTGTTCTACTTCATCCAAGTTAATTTTATTATTGTCCATCAAAATCTTGAATTTAAAATAGCCGTTCTTGCACTGATAGGAACCGGGAACAAACACATTGGACATTTCAGACAAGCTATCACAAATAAATTCATACTCCTCTGCAGACTTTCCATAAACCATCATTTCAGTACTCATCAGAGAAGTTCCGTCGCCATTATCGACAATTTCGGCAAAAGCTTCGCATTTTCCAGGAATATTCGCCACTTGTTCTAAATTTCCGCCATTGCGAGTGACCTTGCAGTAAAATTCGTCACCATTGCCAGAGCGCAACGGATTTCCATTGTCACTAGACGATCCGCCATCGCAAGCCACGAAGAGGAACGGAAGCAAGGAAATCATAAGGCAAAGGCCCAAATTTTTCATAAAAGTTCCTTTTTAAAGTTTTTCGTCGAAGAAAATATTTTATATCGCCGGTATATAATTATTGGTTATAAACAATATTTTTTTTGCAAGTCTATAACTTTATTTTGAACATTCCCATACATTTTCTTGTACTTGCAACGCTTGGCTAGCTCAAAAGGCAACAAGCCCAAAACCTGCAGCCACGCCTTCGCAATAGCCGTACAAATGGAAATCTTCGAAAGCTTTTTCCCATCGCCCGACTTTCCGGGAACACCCCCCTTTGCCATGTTCAAGTAGCGTTTCACCGCAAGAACAGGCAACTGAAACACCCTCGTCCAAGGCAAAAGCCTTATTGCCGAGCGCAACCGATTTCGTTCAGAGTAGAACAATTTTCGAGGCGAATAGCGAACCGTTGTAAGGGATCGTTCATGAAACACTTTCGCATTCGGGCAAAATACCGTTTCAAATCCCGCAAGATTATGTCTAAAATACCACTCCGTTTCTTCAAAGAACAAAAAGAAGCTATCATCCATACGCCCTGCGGCTTCAGCAGCCTTGCGCCGGAAACTCATAACAGCTCCATAGCAACCAAATACCTTCTTTTCACGAACGTCAACATCATTCACGGTAAGACCGCTGCCTTCATTTTGGGCAAACAAATCTTTTCCAAGCAAGACGCCCACGGCATTGACGTAGCCGCTCTTTTCCATCACAAGGCTTGCAACAGAGCCACATTCCGGATAGCGTTCAAAACAAGCCAGCAATTCCGTGGACCAGTTTTCGTCAAACTCCAAGTCCATATTGCAAAGTACTTGGATTTCGCTATCCATGCACTTTAACAAGCCATTGCAAGCACCCGCGTAGCCAAGATTTGTATTACAACAAATAACTTTATAGACCTTTTCTAAATCAGTAAACTTATCTGCAGAGCCGTCTTTTGACGCATTATCAAAAATGAATATGCGAACAGGAGTTTTTTGGTGCACAAGACTATCTACGCAACGTTCCAGTTCTTCGCCACCATTGTAATTAATAATTCCGACGTCAATCATAACGCACCTGCAAAAAAAAGTGGAGCTCAACAGCTCCACTCAAATATAACTTATTGCAAACTGTTAAAGGCCATAATAGCGGATGTAATCGATGCTACCCTTGAAGAAACGATTATGAATAGCCTGATACATAGCATCATAACCAAGACCTATATCGTAAGTCAACTGGGAAACATCACCTGCGTAAGCAGCAGCAACAGTCTGTTTACCATTTTGAAACACTTTAACGCTATCAGCGGTGCGTTCCATACGGATATCAGTCCATTCATCTAATGCCAAGGTATCACCCGCAAAAACCTGCCATTCCGTACCATCGGTATCCTCATCTCGGAAATGTACGCGAAGCACGCCATTGTCAATGCGCACCATCCAACCATCGCCATAACGTCCAGGAGGCTCAGCAACAATAATGTTTTGCATATCGCCAAAAGCAGTTGGTTTAACACGAGCTTCCACAGCAAATTCATTGCGCAAGAACGTCTTGGAAAGGTAAACCATAAGACCAGATTCGCCATCCATATTAACAACACCTTCAGAAGCGGTCAAATGACCCACCTGAATTTTAGACGTGTTGTTGCTCATTGAATCAAGGCCAACAAAGGTCGGATCACTGAATTCCCAGGCAGCCAAAAGCTTTGGAGACTTTTTCGTCGGAGACGGTCCCGAAACATTAGACGAATCAACCGCATAAGAACCAAAGCGAATGTAATCTACGTAACCATCAAAGTAGCGAGTATGAAAGGCCTGATCGGCATCATCATAACCAATGCCCCAGTTATAAGACTGCTGATCCACATTACCCTCGCAAATTTCGTTAATGGTGAGTTCGCCATTCTGGAACACCTTCAAAGTTTTTTCAGAACGTTCCACACGAATCTGGGTCCATTCATTCAAAGCGACCGGAGCACCCGCGAAAACTTGCCAATCAGTGCCGTCCATATCGGAGTCTCGGAGATGGAAGCGGAGCGTCTCGCCATCCAAGCGAAGCATCCAGCCGTCACCATAACGTCCAGGAGGCTCAGCAACCACAATATTATTCATAGAACCATACGACATCGGCTTGATTTTGGCTTCAATAACGAATGTATTGATATTCATGTCATTTTGGCGATTCACATAAAAACCGGATTTGCCATTGAAGTAGGCTATACCAGAATCAGCAGTAACTTCGCCTTCGCCAATAATCGCATCATGGCCATTACCCGAAAAATCACGACCAACATTGGCAGAATCATCAAATTCCCAATCGGCAATCCACGCACCTTCAGCGGCCGAATCGTTGACAACCGGTTCAATTTTTTCAACTTTGATCGTATCAGATTCAGATTTCTTTTCAGGGAAGCCCTCGATTTCCTTCACGTTTTCAACATAAACGTGTTCCAATCGACCACCCTTGCAATGACACTTATCCTTTTCTTGTTTATCATGGCCAACAGTAATATTACCATGAACATCGCCCAGTTTGCCCTCAATCATAAAAGCGCCCTTGGCCTTACCATTCACATAAATAATTACAAAGGAATCAACGCGTTCTACACGAACATCTGTCCACTCCTCAAAGGGCAGTTCACCGCCCACACTGACCTTTTTCCACTTTTCACTCTTGTCGTAATCACGCCAGTGAAATTCCAAATCGCCCTTTTCGGCACGAACAATCCAGCCGTCACCATCACCATCAGTACCAGCAGCAGCAATGGTAAACGATTCCGCCGTATCCACAGCTACGGTAGCATCCACAGCAAAGTTACCTTCTTCGGTAATACTGTCATTTTCAGCAATAACCGAGATTTCTTCTTCAGGTTCAAAAGCTGCTGTTGTATCTTCAAAAGCCCAACCATGACGCACATTATGAGCACACATGGCAACTCTGGCTTGCGCAACAGAAGTCTCAACTTCCTTTGCATCGCCCCCCACTTGAGCGACAACCTCGTCCCCTGTTTCAGAGGAATTTGCTACAGATTCAGAATCTGTAGAACACCCCCACATGGAGGTCAAGGCCAAAACGCCTAACCAAAACTTTTTCATTTTATTTCTCCTAAAGTTCATTCCCTATAGTAATATAAGAAAAAAAAGGTTTGAAAGTCAAACCTTTTTCAAATCAAGTTTACGAACAAATCGTAAAATTTACTCGTTTTGGGCAACACTGATTAGAAAACCATATTGCAACGGCAAGAAATTTGAAAATCTGAGCAAGCGAGGCATAAACTTAAGTTGTTTACGAATCCCAATAATTTGATTGACCAGCAAACCATTTTCTTTTGCAAAACGTAAAAAACTCTTTTTTGTCCAGAAAGTTTTATGGTTAACATCTAAAACCCCAATGCAGCGTTCTCCCTGGTCAACCTTCACATAACGAAAATCGCGCAGAATAATAATTTGAAGGATCGTTTCCAAGCTCAAAAAATTCGGGAGCGAAATAAGAATGTGTCCATTCGGATTCAAGTGCTTTTTGCAGAAACTAATCAAATCCACAGGATCATTCACGTGTTCCAGCACATCGCACATAACAATCAAATCAAACTTCTTATCGTCCGTATACTGTTCATAGAACACATGATGATATTCATTAAAGCCACCAGGAACCTTGTCTGCAGTTTGCGCATCCGTGCGATTTTCAGGTTCAATAGCAACCTTATAAGCGTTCTTTGGGTAAAGAACACAGTTAACGCCAGCACCGGCACCAATTTCAAGAACACTCTTCGCATCCTGGGGCACCAGCATGGCAATGTCACGTCGCACTTTATTTTTATACATAAAAGAATCCTTATCTTCTGCATAAATATAAATTTTTCGACATTAGAAAACTATTCGTTTTCTATTTTATCAAGCATGAACGGCCATAAAAACATTTTGAAAGGAAAAATAAAGACAATACTCCAACTATTGGTTAGTATTGCTGGTCTAGCCTTTATTTTCTACAAGGTCCCGTTCGTCGAAGTGAGCGAGAACTGGAATATCGGGATGCTCCCCTGGGTCATCGCCATGTGCATTGCAGCAACCCTCATCATGATTATCCAAGCAAACCGCTGGAAAGGCCTTTCGGTACAAGGTCCAAGCATTCCGT
Organism: Fibrobacter sp.; assembly: GCA_024398845.1. Taxonomy (GTDB): domain Bacteria; phylum Fibrobacterota; class Fibrobacteria; order Fibrobacterales; family Fibrobacteraceae; genus Fibrobacter. The sequence continues at coordinate 66,464 of JAKSIM010000006.1, forward strand.
TCAAAACATACTACGCCTATACCGCTCTGGGATATTTTTTCAACAACATTCTTCCGACCGGCTTTGGCGGAGATGCAGTAAAATCCCTCGCCTTTGGAAAGCGGTTCAACCAAACCAGCCAATCCGTTTCCGCAGTTCTTATTTCCAGAATTCAAGGGTTACTCGCTATGTTTCTCTGTTTCTTTGTAGCTTTGCCCTTTGCACTCACCCACGTAGACATTCCATTGAAATACACGTTTATTATGTGCGGAGCACTTTTTATTTGCGTAGCGATTATCGTTGGATGCCTATTTAGTGACAAAATTCCACTACCGCAATTTATTTTAAATAAATTAACATTCATTCCTAAATTACAAAAGAGCCTTTCCATTTACAGAAACTACCGCAAGCAAATGTTTTTATCTTCGTTGGATTCACTCTGGATACAGTTATTGACCTTATTCACAGCCTACGCCTTTTTCAAAGCTGTCGGTTTAGACATTGATATAAGTCTCATCGTTGTTTTCACAAGCATTACGGCTGTCATCACAATGCTTCCAATTTCGCTCAACGGCATCGGCATTCGCGAAGGCATTCAAGTCGCTCTATATACCGGAATTTTGGGAATCCCCGCCGCTTTGGTTCTGTCTGCAGGACTTTTAGGCTACCTTCCGTTATTATTCCAAGCAGCACAAGGAGCGGTCGTTTTAGCCATATCAAAAAAGAGTGACTCCTAACGCGCCACTCTTTTGGAAAATCTTAAAATCTCTTAAAGTCCTTCTTCAGAAGGCGCATTGAAGCGCACGAAGTCAATTTTACCCTTGGCAAATTCGGATCCACCATTAAGCGGATTATAACCTATCGCCAAATCCGAAGTCAGGTGGCTCAAATCCCCCTTAAATTCAGCGGCCATTCGCAAGCCACCATCAATTCTCACGTTAAGGCTATAAAAAACAACTCCATCAAGTTCCGATTTCGCCGGGAAAATTTTAACCCGGACCTCAATCCATTGATTTTCTGCAACACTTTCCAATTTTATTGGTTCCCAGGCATTATTAATACCATCATCCATGGCTTCAAAATTCACCTCCCCATTCGACACTGAAATTCTCCACCCATCGCCATCTCCTGTTTTTGGAGAGGAACCAAAGATAGTAGATCTTTCGTTCACATCCGTAAGCATAAAGCGAACACTCACATCGACCCCTTTGGATTTGAAGTCGTCCGTCAACGGAATCAAAAGTCCCGAAGAACCATCTAAAACAAGAGCCGAGCAATCTCCATCTGGTGCTCCTACACCAAGATTTGCGTGGTTTTTACCCCCAGCATCAAATCCAAGATCATTAATATCATTGAATTCGTAAGCTACCGCAAAGTCTGTAATAGAAGGATCAGCCTCTATCGCCGGACAAACGAGAGTTTCGTCAAGGGCGGCAACTTTCACCCGTCCCGTAGTCTCGTCTTCTATCAAACGAGCTTGCATCTTCTCCGGAACCTCTTCAGGCGTTTCGTCTTCTAAAACACCAAAGCGGACATAATCCATTTTTCCGACAAAATAGCGTTCAGCCATTCTAGTCTGATTCATAGCGTCATAGCCGAGGCCAAGATCATACGTATCATTAACAACATTCCCAATATATACATCTTCAACAACAGTTTCTCCATTCACTTGAATGATGATCTTTCCTGACGAATGCTTTTCTGCTCTGATGACAGTCCATTCATTCAAAGCAACTTTACCTGCTCTAAACACTTTCCATTGTGAGCTATTTTTTGAATCATCCCGAAGATGGAACATCACCTCTCCATTATCTAAGCGAAGTTGCCACCCAGAGAAAGTATTTCCCGGAGGTTCCGACACCAAAATATTCTGCATTGTATTGAACTTTTCGGGATATACGCGAGCCTCAACAACAAAGCCATTCGATTTGAAAGTTTCACTCAGTGGAATTACAAAACCCGATTTACCATCAAGTATAACATTGTCGCAATCGCCATTAACTTTCCCTTGGACAACCTTAGCATTGTTCTTGCCAAAATAATCAGCGCCCAAATCATTCGGGTCATTAAATTCATAGGCTACCACAAAAGGAGAGTCTATTTGAACGGGCTTTTGTTCCGCACACACTATTTTTTCCAAAGAAGAACTAGACTCGGCAGAAGACGAGCTCAATTCAATACTACTAGAACTAGCGACACTCGAACTGTACTTTTCTTTCGAACTGCTAGAAGACCTGGCCGAAGAGGAACTCCGCTTATCACTTAGCGAACTGGACCTAGGCTTTTCAGAATCATTCTTAACATTGAGATAATAGAATTTCCCTTCTTGTTCTGAACATAAACACGGATTTATTTTGAAAACAGGCTGTTCTTTCAAGAAGGAGTACAATTCCTCATCTTCATAAAACCGATACATACAGCCTTGAATGTCCGCACTCACAAAATGATTGTGTGCCGAAGGGGAATTGGCCAAATCCATAACCAGGATTTTATAATTATCCGCGTTTTCATCATACTCAATGGAACGGGCTTCCATATTACGCGAATAAGAATACATTACAGACATCGCTTTATTCAAGATGTCTTTTTTCATGAAACTGGTTTCATCATGAAAAGGCTCCCATGAAACTTCATTTAAATCATACCCGTAAATATCGGCACATTGTTCTTCCTCAGAAACTTCTTTAACAGCGTTATCTGCAAAAGAAGAATCGTCTCCACAAGCAGCGAAAAGAAATGACAAAAAAACAAGAGATAGTGTCTTTTTTTTCATAGCAAAACCCTTTTTATTTTTCACAAATATACCCTCACAAAACCAACAAATCAAGAGTTTTGGGGAAAAGACCTAAAATTTCTTTACACATTTATCGTTTTTTTTATCTATTTTTTATAAAATTCTTCTTCAAGAAGGTTCTTTTTATGAAAATTTTCAAAGGTTTGGCATTATCGTTCATCTGCGGTTCCGCACTTCTCGTTGGTTGCGGCGACGACAGCAGTAGCAGTTCCGCCGAAAGCAACATTGGCCTTCCGGACACTCCAAGTTTCAGTGTGTCCACTTGCCAAACAGTAACCGACCCATCCTTGTCCACGCAGCTGGAATCCGCCAAGGCGGACATTTCCGAAATTCTGAAAGCCATCGGTGATACCGAATGGGAACGCGCCCAGGCAATGAGCGCAGGTAACAAGAAAATCTTCAAGGACGTTCTTGACAAGTTCCCAGGCAACTGCGAAGCACAGCTCGGTTATACCGTAAGCATTATTACAGACCTCGTGAACAACAGGGAGGTCAAGGGCTTTATCGACAGCGTCACGAACAAGCAAAAGTTTGCCGACCTGGACGTAGAAGACTTCAACAAGTACCTCATTAACGCCGACGGTACAAAGATGTCAGAACAGTTGCAAAAGGCCGTAGCTTCCGCAATTCCATCTGTTGACTCAGCCGTCATTTTCATGAAGAACATCGTCGCTGACGAGAACTTTGTCTGCAACTACACCTACGAAGACAGGACATACGAACTGGACCGTGGGGAATTCGCCCCGGCACTCGCCGCCCTCTATGTTGCAAAGTCCATCCTTACCATGGCCGCAAGCCTGAACATTGACTTCAGCTACAAGGGCAATTACGAATGGATGAATGACGTGAACAAGAACATAGACCAAGATTCCATTTCGAATGAATCCAAGAGCCACATTGAAAATCTGTTGAGCAAGAGCAGCAGTTTCACCACGGTATATGACAATTGGAAGCAGGCTTACAAAAACATTCCGAACTTACTCGACTCCGCCATCAGCTACGTACAAATCGGTTTGCAGTACGGCATCGACGAATCCAAGAAGGGCTACGAGTCCCAAAAGAACGACCTTTATATCGTTGGTGACGACGAGATGTCCGACGTGAGCGCAAGCGACTTCCAGAAGGCCATTGACTCATTGGAATACTACCGCAAGACATTAACAACCGGCGTTGAAATCACACTCCCCGCCGGAAGCAAGGTGACGGTCAACCTCGGCAAGTTCTTTGAAATCACTGACGGCTGGCAAGACTACTTCCCGTACCACAAGGTGAACGACGTTTCTACATGGCTTATCCCGGAAGAAGGGAACTATGTATGGGACAAAGAACTGATTTTCCGCTCTTATGCGGCGAAAAAACTGAGCAGCACCATTGAAAATATTTACAAGAAACAAACTCAGAACATTTATTATGTATGGGCAAGCATATACGGTTTAAGCTACGACAATGTTGCAAGAATTCGCGTGTCTGTTGAGACCAAAGATGACAAGTACCGTTATGAAGTTTTTGACATTTTCTTTGATGGTTGCACAATGATCTTTACAAATGACACAACAGACATTTACTACTCCTCTTTAGACGAACCAATTATGGAATCTCTTGACCCCATCAAACTCAGTTCGGACTTCTGCAAGGTTGAAAACGGTGAAGTTCTATTTGCCAAATCCATCAATTCTCCTGAAGTAAACTGGATTACCTTTACCGATGCCAAAGGCAACAAGACGATTTCTTGGCAGACCCTTGCAACAGGCCATATCGTGAACGGGAAGCTAGAACACTACAAGATTGATGAACTCAAGAGCCTCATCATCTTCCCGGACATTACCTTCGGCGGAATTCTCCCGGGCATGACCGTCGAAAAGTTCTGGGAAACTCTCAAAAAAGAAACCCGCGACGACGATGAAGATGACGACTGGGACGATGATTGGGACGATAGCTGGGATGATTACGACTGGGACGACGAAGATTGGTAATTCTTGCCGCCACATTAGCGCTGTTGGCCATTAGCGCCAGTGCAGCGGAAGCCTACAACAATAAAAGTTCCGTCGATTGCGGCGGACTTTTTTTGCTACATACAAGCGACAAGCAATTTTCTATAAGAGAATGCAACGAAAGTGCGTCTTTTGACATCAAGAACCTCACGCTCTACGGAAGCCTCGCGCATTACCGTATCATGGGACGTTACAGCGACAAATGGGACCTTAAAGGAACGAACGAGCTCAAGTTCGGTAGTGCCGGTTTTGAAAGTCGTTTCAAATACACAACCTTGGGCGTTGACGTCAGCAGCCTACCATTCATCCACGCAAAAATTGACGTACACCACCCGGACTCACTATTTTTCGTAGGCGCAAGCCTCGCAAAAGGCGACCCCAAAATAGGGAACATCCGCTGGATTTCAGAGAACAAACGTGACATCGTCCACGAAATTTCCGTAGATTGGCAAACACACTTTCTTTATAGAGGTTTTAACGCTGGCTCCAAAATCGGGAAGCAGCAGATTAGCGCTACGGCAGGTTTCCTAAAAACAAATCCCGAAAACCCAGACAAGGAATACTACGTTCGCGATTCCGTACAAGCGATTGTTCTTGACGGGAACTACAACATAGCCTTGAACAAGGACACCATCGAAGCGCAATACATCTTTGCCAATGCCGACATTTATTTATTCGGGATTATGCAACAGGAATCTAGCCGCAAAAGATTCATGTACGTACCGCTAGAAGCGAACTTGCACTACGCCGGAGCCAGATGGAAACGTCAGAACATGCTCGCGCACATGAACTTCGTTTACGTTAATGGCGAAATGGATTCCAACCCAGACCGGTTCTTTGAAACACTCGCCCCGAACAGGGCCCTCCCCTCATCCGTTTTAAAGGCACTTTCATTCTCTTTTTTGCAAAAGGCTTTCCGCACAGATGTTGACCTCGACGTCATGGGAATTTTCGGAGGATTTGCTTACCAGTGGCCATTGGGAAGTAAGTTCATTTTCACCCCAAAAGTCCGCATCGATGGTTATTTTGTCCAAGGCGAAGTTGACATTCGCCAAAAAACCGAGACCAAAATCATCATTTCTGCCAAAAGCTATATAGATGAATACACCCGTAAACTGAGTAGTTTCGGAAGTGTTCTTACTTTAGGGAGTGAACTTTCTATCGGGAAAAGCCTCGCCCTTGATTTCAGCATGACGCAGCTCATTCCATTCCATATAAACTACAAGGAAGTCCGCCCCGGAGAATTCCACGACGCAAACAAACAGGAAAGCACACAAAAACAGGGCGGGACAAAAGGCACGTCGCATAACAAAGACGACCGCCCACAGGACCACGTAACGGGAGAAGTTCCGAACAAAGTTTCTGCCGCATTCCGTAACGGATTCGCGACAAACTTCTCGATTGTGTACAGGATATAAAAAACTCCCGTTTTTTTTGCGGGAGCCTTTTTACATAAATAAGCAGAAACTTACTACCAGTTTTCGGCCTTGAGTTCGCGGCCCCACATTTCCTTGATGACGTCCGCCACCTTCTTGTTTTCGAAGAGCATCGCGTAGACGGCTTCGACAATCGGCATTTCGACGCCAAGCTTTTGGGCGAGAGCGCGAGTGCTGCGGCAGGTCGGAACGCCTTCGGCAATCATCTTCATGCCGGCGAGTACCTGATCCAAGGTTTCGCCCTTACCGATGTGTTCGCCCACGTAGCGGTTGCGGCTGTGCTGGGAAAGGCAAGTCACAATGAGGTCGCCCATGCCGGCGAGACCCGCAAACGTTTCGGGCTTTGCGCCGAGAGCCTTGCCCAGGCGGCACATTTCCGCCTGGCCACGAGTGAGGAGAGCGGCACGGGTGTTGTCGCCGGCGCCAATACCATAAAGCACGCCACTTGCGATGGCAATCACGTTCTTCACGGAGCCGCAAAGTTCCACACCGACAATATCCGTAGAAGTGTAAACACGGAGGTAAGAGCAGCTCATCGCCTTCTGCACGAGCTTCGCAGATTCCTCGTTCACGCAAGCGGCCACGATGGCAGTGAGCACATGGCGGCTGACTTCTTCAGCATGAGACGGTCCGCTAAAGGCGACCATCTTGTCTTCGGTAAGCCAAGGCACGTTTTCGAGGAGGACTTCACTCATCAACTGGTTCGTGCCTTCAAGAATGCCCTTCGTAGCGCAAACCACAACCGGTTCCTTACCCTTCTTCGGCGTCCAGGAGCCAAGGCTCTTCGCGACACCACCCATGAACTGGGACGGCACCACGATAAGCACCATGTCGCAATCGTCAAGAGCCTTCGGCATGTCGGTCGTGTACTTGAAATCGGCCGGGAAAATCACGCCCGGGAGTTTATCCTTGTACTGGTGTTCCGTAGAAAGCAAGTCCACTTCGGCCTGGGAATTTGTCCAGAAGGTCATTTCATTCTTGTTTTCATAAACAACTTGGCCAAGCGTAAGGCCCCAGCCACCGGTACCCAAAACTGTAACTTTCATGCTAAACTTCCTTTTAATATTTAAAAACTATAAAAAATTTTGTTTGGAACCAGAACCTAGGCTCGCCGTTTGCTACCAAAACCATTTTCGGTTCCATTCATCAATCGCTTGATGTTTGCCTTGTGCTTTACAATCACAAAAACAGCGACAATGACGGCTAAAATCATCTGTCCGAGGTTAATGGGTTCAAAATAGTAGGTGTGAATGACATTCCCGGCAAGGTAACCGTAAGCTGACAAGAGACCAAGAACCGCACAACCGCCGATGCTCCCCACCGAAACGTACTTCGTGGTAAACGTGAGGAGAATCCACACGGCAAAGGCGATTAACACGGTAATCGGGCTAATGGCAAGGAATACGCCGAGAGCAGCCAGCACGCCCTTGCCACCGCGAAAGCCGGCAAAACAAGTAAAGCTATGGCCAAGAATTACAAGGAGGCCAGCCACGAGCGGAACCCAGGCGCTGTAATCGGCGCCACCAGCTGCAACCTGGGCGGCACACATCTGCTGGGCAATAAACGGGCCGAAAAAGCCTTTAAGCAAATCCATGAAAACCACGGGGAGCGCAGGCTTCCAGCCAAGCACGCGGAACGTATTCGTAAGGCCGGCATTCTTGGAACCGTAGTTCCTAATGTCGAAGTCCTTACCTTTCGCGAGTTTTGCGATCCATATGGCGCTGGGGATCGACCCCAGCAAGTACGCTATTGGAAGACTCAGTAAACTGTTCAAGTTCTTCGTCCTTTCTAAGGGTTAACTTTTGGTCGAAATTCAAGCGGAGGGGCGCGCCCTGTAACTGGAATTCCTCGTAAAACTTTTTGAGTAGGTAGCGCTTGTACGATTCATCGACAAGTTCCGGCGTGCGGGTTTCGATGGCGATTACAGGCGGTTCCACCATAATCTGGCAGGCGCGGGTAAGTGCCACCACACGAGCGTTGTGGCTCGGAGGAGCCTTCTCTTGCAAGAAGTTCGCGAAACTCTCGGCGACACGGTCGCGGCCAAGCACACGACGACAGTTCGCATAAACCGTCTGGATTGCCTGAACAACGCGGCTCACGCGCAGGCCCTCTTTGGCGCTGATGCTTAAAATCGGCACGTACTCGAGCATCGGTTCACGTTCGAGCATTTCCTTGACCATGTGGTCAAACGACTTGTCGCTCTTGTTCGGGTAAATGTCCCACTTGTTAAGCACAAGCACAAGTCCCTTGCCCGCCTTGCGGATTTCGGTAATGATGCGCAAGTCCTGAACTTCAAGACCGCGAGTGCAGTCAACCATGAGTACGGAAACGTCGGAACGGCGCACACTCTCGAGTGTACGCATGTTGCTGAACACTTCGACTTCGTCCTCGACCTTCGCCTTTTTGCGGAGGCCTGCGGTATCCGTCACCACGAACTTCTGACCATCAACGATAAAATCGCAGTCAATGGAATCGCGGGTCGTACCCGGAATGTCGGAGACCACGGCGCGGTCTTCGTTCAGCAAGCGATTGAGAAGTGTACTCTTGCCTGCGTTCGGGCGTCCGAGAATGGCAAAGCGAATCGGGCGTTCTTCACGGCGTTCACCACGAACAGGAGTCGGCAAAATGGAAACCACTTCGTCCAAAAGGCTCAAGCAGGCATAGCCAGTCTTCGCACTAATAGTTCGAGGCTGGCCAAAGCCCAACTGCAAGAACTCGTAGCTTTCCTGGCGGTCGCTCTGGTTTTCACTTTTGTTCGCCACAAGAATCACCTTCTTGTCGAGCTTACGAATGAGGCGAGCGAACTGCTGGTCAAGCTTGGTAATGCCCACGCGCACGTCCACCATAAAAAGAATCAAGTCAGATTCGTTTACGGCATTAAAAATCTGGGTGCGAACGCTATCGGCCAGCACATCGATGGAATCATCCGGCAAGAATCCACCGGTATCCACCACGGTAAATTCATGGCCCTTGTAGTTGGCATTCTGGTAATGCCTGTCGCGAGTAACGCCATCACGGTCGCTCACCACGGCAGCACGACGGCCGAGAATGCGGTTAAAGAGGGAGGACTTGCCCACGTTCGGGCGTCCAATTATGCAAACAACAGGTAATTTCATCACTCTCAAATATAGAAATTTGAGGGACCACCTTGCTAGACTTGGGTACGGAAGTTTTCTATCAAGGCGCTGCTAATGCTCACGCTGGTATCGTACGGCGGAATGTCCGCTCGTTTAACCCAGCAGGCGGTTTCAATTTCAGATTCCTGAATTTTAAGCGTAGCATCGCCATCGAGTTCCGCCGTATAACCCGAAATCAATGATTCCGAGAACGGCCACGGCTGGCTTCCAAAATAGCGAACATTCTTGACGCGAATGCCGGCTTCTTCCATCACCTCGCGGGCAACGGCCTGTTCCAGCGACTCCCCGATTTCGACAAAGCCCGAAATGAGGAACAAGCGGGACTTGTCTGGATGATCCAAGTTACGGGCCATCAAAAGTTCATCGCCGTTATGTACAGCGACAATCACCACCGGAGAGATTCTCGGGTACACCGTATTTTTGCAAGCGGGGCAAACCACAGAACGTTCACGAGTTCCACGTTCCATTTTTGAACCGCAACGTCCACAAAAACAGTTCAGCGATTCCCACTTGGCAATGTGCGCCGAAGTGGCTCCACCCAAACGTTCCAGCGGACTCTCGAGTGTACGGAAAACACGATTTCCAACAAATTCATAACCCGTCGGTGCAGAAACAGTTTCGCCAGTTTCATTTACAACAAACGAAATATCATCCAACAAAAAATAAGCGTCTTCATCAATGCTCAACAAATAATGGCACGGTACCTGCGACAAAACGCAAGCTTTGCTATAGGCAAGAGAAGCGAGGTCACTAAAGCGAGGGATCTCAAACTGGTCACCCACCTTTTTGAGAAGCGTTTTTTCGCAATAAAAAACAATAAGATAATCCGACGGCTTGGGAGCCTGAAAACGGAATTCATTAAACAATTTGTGAGGAGCTATATCTTGGATCATATCCTAAATATAGATTTATTCCTTTACGCAAATTTGATTTTTTCCATTTTGTTTAGCCTTGTAGAGCAGCGAATCCACATGGCTAAGCATTTGATTCTGGTGTCCATACATTGAATCAGAACATTCAATAAAGCCACCGCTAATTGTAACATGCACTTCAGGGTGTTCTTCAAAACGCAAACTCGAAACAGCTTTACGGATTTGTTCCGCTCTCGCATAAGCCTCTTCAAAGCTATTAGCGTAAAAGAGCTGAATGAATTCTTCGCCGCCATAACGCACAGCGCACTCACCAAAACTCACCCTTTTTAAGCCAAGAGCCACATTAGCCACTTCGCAAAGCACCACATCGCCAAACGGATGACCATAGGTATCGTTCACATGCTTAAAGCTGTCAATGTCATACATAAGCATATAAAAGCCTTTGCGCTCGGGCCAAATCATTTTATCAAGATACCTAATAAAATAACGGCGATTGAACAGCGATGTCAGTGGGTCGCGTTTAGAATAGTATTCCAATTTTTTTATTAAAATATCCCTTTTGCGGCGCTCTTTGGCATTAACCGCCAAAATAAAAGCAATCACAACATAGAGTATTACACCCAAAACAACAAACGAAAGCATCACATCGATTCTAGACGTATCTTCATCCAAGGGAATCACCATTTCGGGATAAACCCAAGCCAAAAAATACGTAACTTCAAAACTCAACATAGAAACAAGAACCAAAGCAAATCTAGCCCGCGCATGATTCAAAAGCGTACATAAAAAGAGTCCCATAAAGCAGTACAGAATCATACCGCTATGGAACCCTCCGCAAACAAAAAAGTTGATGGGCAAAAGCACCACATTTGTCAAAAGACACATTACAAAATAGCACAGCGCAATACGCTTAGTGCATTTAGCCACCACCGCAATCAAAGCGAAAAGCACCGTTGTCGCAGCAGTAGCAACAATGGCCTTTACACTCAACATATTTACCGAAGTAAAAATTGTCGAAATAACCGCAGTCAATATGGAAAAAGATAGAACGCCCCAAAACAATCTTTCAGAGAGCGATTCCTGAGACTCAACAAACGCAATATACTTCTTTAAAAACATACATCCCAATCCCCCTACAAAACAAGGGAGCCAAAAAAATTTTTCTCAAATTTAGCAAAAAAAATCACGCCCATAAAATGTGCCATGCCAAATATAGACGATAGGCAATTTTAAAATAGAGCGAATTTTTACTTTTTCCACCAGTAAACGAGACCGTATTCTCATGACGGCGGTACAACTGCAGGACTTCGTCCATATAGCCGCATTTAAAATGCTTTTGCGCATAATACGACACCCAGAGGTCATGTGCCACCACCTTGGGAGGGAAAGGCATACACGCGTCCTTAAGTTCCTTTGTAAAGGCCATGCAGGCACCAAGCCAGCAATTGTTAACGATGTTCTTCAACAGCGACTTTTTCATCGGCCATTTTTCGTCATAGTGACGTTCCTTAATGACCTTGAGATTTGCATCGACCAAGCTGCAGTTGCAAAGCACCACGTCGTAATTCCCTTCCCGCAAAAAAGTTTCCATACGATCGAGCTTGCCGGGAAGCCACACGTCGTCCTGATCGGCAAAATACAGAATTTCGCCTGAGGCCTTACGCATGGCATTTTCAAAATTATGCGCTACTCCGTGATTCTCGTTATTGAAAATCTTGATGCGTGAGTCATTGTAGCTACGCACTATTTCAAGCGTTGCATCGCTCGAGGCATCATCAGATACAATCAGTTCATCATCTTCCCGAAGCTGCGGCAAGATGCTATCCAACTGTTCTTTAATATACTTTGCCCCATTGTAGGTGGCCATGCAAACGCTTCGCATAATTCTACCTAAAACCAACTATACAAAATTTTGTAGAGTAAAAATTTGGGGAACGACACACCAAAGTCCCGATGGACCAAACGAAACGCCTGCATAAAAGATTGACGTCCACTTGACGAGAATACGCGCTCTACAGCGTTCTTGGTTGCAGAATTTGCGCCGAGCGTATTCAAGGAATGTTGACGGTAACAAATAGTCGCTTTATCTAAAACAGAAACAACACCGTTTTTAAAGTAAGCGCAAAGCGTAACCCATTCATCGTGCATCATCGCTCGTGGAGACATCGGCAAAGAAGCGCACTTCGCCAGCTGATTAAACATCATGGTACAGCCGGTCACCACATGGCGTACACAAAGCATTTGCGGATGTTTGCGAAACACATCGATTTTCAAATCTGCGTTAAACGATTCCTTGAGCGTTTTCAAGTTCTCGTCCACAACGCGCAAATCCGTTGCCACCACTACGGGAATTTGCTGATTAAACCCGAGCATGTGATTAAAAGTATCTTCGATTTTAGACTCCAGCCACACGTCGTCTTGATCGCAAAACATGTAATAGGAGGAGTTCACCTGTTGCAACAAGTACATAAATGAACCAGCGGCGCCGCGATGCGCTTTAGCATCTTCAACAACAGTGATACGATTTGGATATTTCGATACGAACTCCTCGACAATCTTCAAGGTATCGTCGGTAGAGCCGTCATCGCGAATATACAAATGAAATTGCTGCAGGGTCTGTCGAAACAGGGACTCCAGCTGTTCGCGAATGAACCTGGCTCCATTATAAGTCGCCAACAAAACAGCAATCTGTCGTTCATTCTCGAACACTCAAGAGCCACCTTTTGCTATTCCAAATACGTATAACCGTACAAGCCGCTGCGGTAAATGTTCAGGAATTCCTTACCTTCTTGTAAAGTAATCTTCCCGTCCTTTACGGAGCGAGCCACCCAGTTTTCCATGGTGCGCACCAAGGCCTTGTCGCTGAAGTTCACGTAGTCAAGCACGTCTTCTACAGATTCACCGTCAATAACCTTGTCAATATCGTAGCCGTTCTTGTCGTTACAAACAATGTGGACAGCGTTCGTGTCACCAAACAGGTTGTGTAAATCACCCAAAATTTCTTGGTAAGCGCCCACAAGGTAAACCGCAATAAAGTACGGTTCATCCTTTTTAAGCGGATGCAACGGAATGGTCCTGGCCACTTCACCACCACGAACGAACATATCGATTTTGCCATCCGAGTCGCAGGTCACATCCTGGAGTGTCGTTTCGACAGTCGGTTCTTCGTCCAAGCGCTGAATCGGCATAATGGGGAACACCTGGTCCACGCCCCAGCTATCCGGAAGGCTCTGGAACAAACTAAAGTTGCAGAAATACTTCTCGGCAAGAAGTCGTGGGAGTTCGCTCAGCTCATAAGGCGGGTGACGCAAATCCTTCGCGAGCTGATCCACCTTACGGGCGATGCTCCAGAACAAGCGTTCGCTCATGGCGCGCGTCTGCAAATCGACATCACCCATTTTGAACCCACTCAACGTATCATCGTTGATTTGCATAGCATCGTGCCAGCTTTCAAGAAGGTTCTTTGGAGAGAGTCCCTTGTAAATGCTGTACAAGTCTTTCAAGGCTTCGGAGGCATCTTCGCCAATTTCATGGACGTTGTCATCAAAGAACGCCTGCCCTGCCGTTTCCAAAACGTTGAACACCAAAATGGAATGGTGCGCTGCAAGTGCGCGGCCGGATTCCGCAATGATATTCGGATGTGGAACGTTCCCATTTTCGCAAGCTTCGTACATAGCGTAAACCACGTCGTTTGCGTATTCTTGAATGGAGTAGTTCACGGAACTGGCGTTACTGCTGCGAGTGCCATCGTAGTCAACACCAAGGCCACCGCCCACGTCCACAAACTCAATGGCCATGCCCATCTTTTTAATTTGCACGTAAAATTCCGAGACTTCGCGAAGACCGCTCTTGATGTGGCGAATGTTCGTAATCTGGCTTCCCAAGTGGAAATGGATAAGCTTCATGCAATCTTCCATCCCCTCTTCACGAATGTAATCTAAAGCTTCGAGAAGTTCAGAACTATTGAGGCCGAACTTGCTGTGGTAACCTCCGGATTCTTCCCACTTGCCACTGCCGGAACTTGCAAGCTTAATGCGAATGCCAATGTTCGGGCGGACTCCAATGCGACGGGAAAGATTCACGACCAAATGAAGTTCATTCATCTTTTCTACGACGATGAAAATCTTTTTGCCCATCTTTTGCGCAAGGAGAGCAAGTTCAATGAAGTCCTCGTCCTTGTAGCCGTTACAAATGATGAGGGAATCCGGGTTTTCCATGTTCGCGAGTACCGCGTGCAGTTCTGGCTTGGAACCCGCCTCAAGGCCAATATTGAACTTGGAACCGTGACTCACGACTTCTTCCAAGACCGCACGCTGCTGGTTCACCTTAATGGGGAACACGTTGTAGTGACTACCCTTGTAACCATATTCCTTGGTGGCCTTCGTGAAGCATTCGTTAATCTTCTCGATACGGCTGTCCAAAATATCCGGGAAACGCAAAAGCACCGGAGTGGAAACGTCGCGAATGGAAAGTTCCTGAACCAAATCGTAAAGGTCAATACTTGGACCGCCGTCCTTCAAGGGACTCACGGTCGCATGGCCTTTCTCGTTGATGTCAAAATAGTTTACGCCCCAGCCCTTGACGTTGTACAAGTCACGGGAATCGTCAATGCGCCATTTTTTCATTTTTTCTAAAACCTCGGGTGAATCTAGTCGGGTGAAAAAATAATTATGAGTTATGAATTACAAATTACGAGAGTATAATCGCGGCGAAGCCTTCAAACTAAATCTCGTAACTCATAACTCGTACTTTATAATTGTGGACTAGTCCACTAATTCCGGGTTGAAGTTTTCTTGCCACGGAAGACCGAACTTGGTCAGCGCTTCCATAAACGGATCCGGGTCGAATTCTTCGACGGTATGCACGCCCGGCTTGATCCACTTGCCGGTAAGCACCATCATGGCGCCGCACATGGCAGGCACGCCTGTGGTGTATGCGATGGCCTGGCTACCGAGTTCCTTGTAGCATTCCTGGTGGTCGCAGACGTTGTACAGGTAGTACGTCTTGTCCTTTCCGTCTTTTTTGCCCTTGAAGATGCAACCGATGTTCGTCTTGCCCTTGGTGCGGGGGCCGAGGCTTGCCGGGTCCGGAAGGAGAGCGCGGAGGAACTGGATAGGAACGATTTCCTGGCCCTGGAACTTGACCGGATCGGTGCGGAGCATGCCCACGTTTTCGAGGCACTTCATGTGAGTCAAGTAGCTCTGGCCAAACGTCATGAAGAAGCGGATGCGCTTGATGCCTGGAATGTTCTGGGCGAGGCTTTCGATTTCTTCGTGGTGCAGAAGGTACATGTCCTTCTTGCCGACCTGGTCGAATTCGTATTCGCGCTTGATGCTCATGGCGGGGATTTCAACCCAGTGGCCCTTGCCGCTAGCATCGGTATCCCAGTAACTGCCCGGGGCGCTGACTTCGCGGAGGTTGATTTCGGGGTTGAAGTTTGTTGCAAACGGGTAGCCGTGGTCGCCGCCGTTGCAATCCAAAATGTCGATTTCTTCGATGGTGTCGAACTGGTGCTTGAGGGCATAGGCGCAGTATGCCTGCGAAACACCCGGGTCAAATCCGGAACCGAGGAGCGCCGTGAGGCCAGCCTTTTCAAAGCGTTCCTTGTAGGCGTACTGCCAGCTATAATCGAAGTAGGCGCTAAAGCCCTGTTCTTTCACGCGCTTGTCGTAAACCTTGCGCCATTCCGGATCGTCGATGTTTTCCGGTTCGTAGTTCGCGGTATCCATGTAGTTCACGCCGCATTCGAGGCATGCGTCCATGATGGCGAGGTCCTGGTACGGGAGCGCAATGTTCATCACGAGGTCAGGCTTGTACTGTTTGATGAGAGCAGAGACGTTCTCGGCCTTGTCGGCATCTACAGCGGCTGTCGTAATGACGGTCTTGGTGTTCGGGCGGAGTTCCTGGGCCAACTTTTCGCAGTTTTCCTGGTGTCGGCTTGCGATACAGATTTCGCTAAAAACTTCGCTGCAGGTGCAGCACTTCTTGATAGCAACTGTGGCAACGGCGCCACAACCGATAATCAATGCTCTTGCCATTTTTTTTGTTTCCTCATTTGTTAAACGTTAATCCGCTGGGGTGGCGACCCCAGCGAAAGAATGTTGGTCTTACAAATGTAGGAAAATTCGTAACAAGTTTTTACTTACAAAAAAATCCCAAAGACCCTAGGGGCCTCGGGATTTGGCAAAAACCTTTAAGTAGCACTTAAACTAGTTTAAGCAAAGCTTCAATTAGTAATTTTCTTCGCGAACTTCAAAATAGGCTTGCGGATGAGCACAAACGGGGCAAACATCCGGAGCCTTGGTGCCGACCACGATATGACCGCAGTTGCGGCATTCCCAAACCTTGACCTCGCTCTTTTCGAACACGGCGGCAGTTTCCACGTTCTTGAGGAGAGCGCGGTAACGTTCTTCGTGAACCTTTTCGATGGCGGCGACCATGCGGAACTTCTTTGCGAGTGCGGCAAAGCCCTCCGCCTCGGCGGTTTTCGCAAAGTCTTCGTACATGTCGGTCCATTCAAAATTTTCGCCATCAGCGGCAGCCTTCAGATTTTCCTTGGTATCGCCGATGCCATTCAATTCCTTGAACCAAAGTTTGGCGTGTTCCTTTTCATTGTCGGCCGTCTTCAAAAACAAGGCAGCAATTTGTTCAAAACCTTCCTTCTTCGCCTTGCTTGCAAAATAAGTGTACTTGTTACGAGCCTGGGATTCTCCCGCAAAAGCGGCTTCGAGGTTCTTTTCGGTCTGTGTACCAGCGTATTTATTAGCCATTGTATCTCCTATTTAAAATTGTAACAATTACAATATACAAAGAGTAAAGTGAAAATGACAAATCAACACCTCAATTTATCAGAAAATCCGTAAAATAAGAAGAATTTGCAAAAAAAAGCTACGCGAATTTGCCGGGAGCTTCGTGAATAAACCTAGGCCTTCGTGGATAAATCTTCCACAATTTAAGGACTGGCTTTCGATAAAAAGCC
>JAKSIM010000060.1 GCA_024398845.1 Fibrobacter sp.
CCCAATATTCGCGAGGGCGCTACAAATATAAAAAACCTTGGCGAAAAGCCAAGGTCTCTTGAAACGCGATTGTGCGAAAAGCACCTTTAAAAACCGCCTTGATCAAGAAATCGAATTTTTCAAAATCAAATTTTTAAAGGTGGGCTAAATAAGGGTTATTTCGCATCCTTGACGCAGCGGACGTAAAGTTGCATATTCCCCTTCGCCAAGTTGTCTAACATAATCGAATAATTATCTTCATACACCATTACCGCAGACCCATTCCCCTCTTCACCGGCAAGCCAATAAGTACCGTTCTCACCCATAGCAATGTAACTAGGGTCCTCGTCGTCAAAACTACCATAAGATCCTCCACGGGCAATTGACAGACCATATTCATTGGCACGACCTTCGCCTCCAAGGAGACTCATTTTCTCTCCGAGATACGTAGTAGTCCCATCTTCTTGATTGAATATAGACTCTGCGCCCATCGTCTTCACGAGAAGATTGTCCCATTCAGTCGTTGTGGGCAGGCGCCAGCCATCGGGGCATGCATTTTGAGCTGCTTCCCAAGTGTAGAGACGTCCGTATTGATAGCATTTGTAGGTTTCACCACCATAGCAGGAACTACCGCTTTCGGACTCGTAATTCAAATTCTGAGCCATCCAGGTCTGGTCGCCAATCTGGATGGTGCGGTAGAGTTTGGCATCACGAAAATCGCGGAATTCTCCATACTCGCCATTGTCAAGCATTTTCTTGTTCAAGGAACTCGTGTACACGTCATAACCAGATTCGAATTCGCTACAGAAATTCTTTTCCGCATCCGCAGGAGTCGCTATTTCCGGATACAAATCCTCCGATGTCAGGTTCATCTCGATTTCAACCATCCTTGTTTCATCGGAACATTCTATCACCGTAAAGGCACCAATGCCTCGGGCCTCATCACACGATTTCACGTTCATATTAGAAAACGGCAATGACTGCCGCGACTTCATATTGTCATAATCATACTGAACTTTCAAAATTTTCACTTTATCATCAATGGTCTTGACAAGCATTTCCGCCGAAACCACGTTGCCATCTCTCTTTGCAGAGCAGGTAACTCCATAAGGAATCGAGCTGCTGGAGCTTTCAGGTTCGCTGCTGCTGGATTCGGGTTCGCTACTGCTGGAGCTTTCGGGTTCGCTACTGCTGGATTCGGGCTCGCTGCTGGAGCTGCTCGGCTTTTCGCTGGAAGAGGACTTGTCGTCCTTTGCGCTGCTGGAGCTAGTAGCCTTTTCACTGGAAGAGGACTTGTCATCCTTCTTCGCCTCGGAACTGCTGGACTTGTCCGACTTTTCACTGGAGGAGGACTTGCCCTTCTTCGCTTCGGAGCTGCTGGACTTACCGTCCTTCTTTGCACTACTGGAGCTTACCGCCTTTTCGCTGGAAGAGGATTCTTCATCGTCGATGGAGGAACTGTATTCTTCGTCTTCCGGGGCGGAAGCGGAAGAGGAACTGTCGTCGCCGCAAGCCGCCGCAAAGATAGCCATGGCGGCAAACATACCGTAAAGCGCAAAACGTTTTTTCATGATTTCTCCTTGTAATAATTCATTCAATGCAATTTAAAAGATAACAAATGTTTACAGATTTTAATCAATTTTCCAATTTTTTCCAGCTTGGTGTGCGATGCCTCACAAATGGCGAATATCAACAAACGTACACCAATGTAAAATTTGTGGCGCAGACAAAAAATTCAACAAAAAAAGGAACAAAAAAGGGGAAAAATCCGTTTATAGGGTAGAGGCATTATGAAAACACCAAATGAACTACTCAAAATAGCAGCGCAAACGAATATAACGGTACTTATCCAGGGCGAATCGGGCACAGGCAAAGAAGTGGCGGCACGGTACCTCCACAAATCGGGTTTGCGGGCGCACGGCCCCTTCGTGGCCGTAAACTGCGGGGCTATCGCCAAGAACCTCATCGAAAGTACGCTCGAGGGGGCCAAGCGCGGGTCCTATACCGGGGCAAACGCCGACCAGCCAGGAGTCGTGCGTGCGGCCGAGGGCGGGACTTTGTTTTTAGATGAAATCGGGGAACTCCCCTACGAGTGCCAAAGCAGGCTCCTCCGCATATTGCAAGAGCGGGCGGTCATGCCCATCGGGGCCACGCGCAGCATTCCGGTAGACTTTCGCCTGGTATGCGCCACGAACCGCAATTTACGCGAAGAAGTCGCCGCAGGTCGGTTCCGCGAAGACCTTTTCTTTAGGCTAAATGCATTCCCTATCCAGCTCAAGCCACTACGCGAACGCGACAACTTCGGCACGCTGGCACAGGAACTTTGGCAAGAAATTTTGCGCGAAGCTAAACCTTGCAACATAGACGCAAATCGCTTGACCGCTATTGACGCGAACCACTTGACCACAGCCGAAATCGCCTCCTTGCAATTCTACTCGTGGCCAGGAAACATCCGCCAACTTAAAAACGTACTGCAAAGGTATGCTCTCCTCAAGCCACACGGCATTACCCTTTGCGAAATCCTGAACGAGGAATTCTCCCCCGCCATTTGCAGCGAAACCTACCATACGCCTACTCCCACATGGGGAACCATTGAGCGCACGCTCGAAAATTTTGGAGGCAATAAAATGCAGACCGCCAAGGCACTTGGCATTAGCCGCAGCAACTTGTACAACTTAATGAAAAAGAATTATCCCCCAAGAGCTCAAAAAGCTTGCCAGGGTTCCTAGAACTTCACGCCAAGGGTAAAGTAGTGGTTTCCACCTTCAAAGGCCGGACGCGGTGCATAGCCGTAGTCAAAGACAATCATGCCAAACACAAGGCCAAGACCCGCGCTAATTCCATTTTCGGTTCCTTTGTCTGTACGAACAGCATAACCGGTGCGAAACATAAGAGTATTAGCATAAGAGAGTTCGCCGCCAAAGAGCCACTGCGGGTCGGTATCGGCACGGCGGTAGGCATCGGCAGAAACATGCAACGCCCACTTGTCTAAGAATGGAATTACACCGGTGACACCCGCTTGCAGGGCCATAGGCGCATATTCCTTGACATCATCGTATTTGGAAACGTAACCAAAATTGGTAAGCGTTGTCGCGAAGGCAAAATACTTGTTCACGCGATAAGAACCGCCCACATCGCCCAAGAAGGCAATGGCGGTTTCATCGTCAATCGTCTGCGACGCAAAACGCGCATCAATGGCCCAATTAAAGACATTGTTGCAGCTACCGAATCCAGCCTGGATTCCCCATGCGTAGGCGCCGTAATCGTCAGTCTTTAAGCCGTTTTCGTCACGGCCTTCAATGTCGTCGTAACCGAGGAACTCCACCGAGCCTCCAGCTACAAAACTTTCGCCAACAGGGAGACCAAAATAGGCCGAAGTAAAGCTATCCTTGCCATCGCTGTTCAAAATGACCTGATTCACACCAAACTCAGGCGTGTGTGCAGCACTTAAAGCAAGCGGATTTCGGCCCACTTCAGAAACACGGAGCACATCGGCAACGCCAGCACCCGACATCGCAGCCGCGCGTGGCGAAACATGCATCGAAAGAAACTTCATGGTGGTTCCGCCCGGATCAACGTTCCAGTACTCGCCAGCAAACGCAAGCGATCCAAAGGCCAGAGCTGTTACCAAGAATTTCTTCAACATGATGGTATCAAGATACAAAATTTATTTATGGGCGCCCGCCAGTTATTAACGGACGCCCGCCAATTATTTGCGCCAACCTTCCATAATCTTGAGGCATTCTGCCAAAAGTTCGGCACTACGATCCTTGGATTCGGTTTCCACGTAGCAGCGAAACTCGGGGGCATTGCCACTTGGGCGCAAATGGACGATATCGCCGGAATCAAATTCCATGCGGTAGCCGTCCACTTCGTTGAGCGAGACAATCTTGCCCTGGAAGGGCTTGTTTGCCGCCGGGTCTTCACCGCGCTTTGCAAACTTGGAAGGCTTTGCAGTTAAAGCGCCAAAAAGTTTTTCGCCAAGTTTCTGTTCGCGAATTTCGGCAAGCTTCGCCTTGGAAATTTCGGTCGGGAATTCCTTGAGGCGGTCGCTCACAGTAAAGCGCTTGGGGAGCTTGCGCAAGAGGTCGACAACGCACATGCGCTCGTCGTGAACCTTCACCATCACGGCAATCATCGGGAGGAGGGCGTCACGCGTCGGGAGTGCTGGGAGCGTGTGGCGTTTGCCATTTGCATCAACGCGGGCAAGCGATGTTTGCAGCAGGAACCCGCCGTTAGCTTCGTAGCCGGCGACAGTCGCACCTTCTTCCACGAGGCTTTCCATGCCGGCAATAACATAGGGGCTCCCGATGCGGGTGCGGCAAATCTTTTCGAAACTGCCGGACTTTTCAAGCGAAGTATTGCAGCTCACCGGAGTCGCGATACGCTTGATTCCAAGCGACTGCGCGGCGAGAATTCCGAGAACGTCACCGCGGAGCCACATGCCTGCGTCATCGGCCAAAAGCGGGCGGTCGCTGTCACCGTCGGTACTAAAAATGGCGTCCACGTAATCGCTGTGCGTAAATTCGCGGGCAAGTTCCTCGTCTTCCTTGCGAATGGCTTCGGTATCGACCGGCACGAACGTTTCGCTGCGGCCAAACGGCTTGACAGTCGCCCCCAGGCTCTCGAGAACGCGCACCACAATGTCGCGGCCCACGGCAGAATGCTGGTACACGCCGATGGTGAGGCCGTGCAAAGCGTCGCTACCAAAGAATTCCGGATAGCGCTTGCAGTAATTTTCTTCGGCTTCGGCATCGACCGCAGGGAGTGCGGGGGCAGCCTTGAGCATGCCGTCGGCACCGAACATTGCCTCATCAAAATCGACGCTCTGGCTCACGATGCCCTGTTCGTCGGCCTTCGTAATTTCGCCGTTCGGGTGGTTAAACTTGATGCCGTTGCGGTCCGCCGGGATGTGGCTCCCTGTAACCATGATGGTCGGCAAACGCTTGTCGATGCCGTAAAGCGCGATTGCCGGGCTCGGAATGCGACCGCAGTAAATGACCTTCCAGCCGGCGTCATTGGAAGCCTGCACAAGAGCCTGCAAAATGCGGCCCGTACTCGGGCGCAAGTCACCCGCAATGGCAATCGTGCGTTCGCACTTGTAACTTGCTTCGCAATACTCGATAAACGAACGAGCATACACATAGCACACGCGATCGGTCATGGCACTCACCAAGCCGCGAGCACCACTTGTACCAAAAGCAACACCAGATTCCTTCATCACGCTTTGCATCGAAATGGACATAAAAACCTCATTTTAGGGCAAAGTAAACCTTCACCATCCTCTTACAAAATAGAAAATATCAATTAATCATTACCACAACTTTAAATTTAATATATGTTACTATTGCTATGAATTTAAAAAAACACTTCCTGTTTATGACTCTCGCCTTCGCTGCGGGAGTTTGCGCACAACAGACGGAGCCCGTCCGCAACGTCCCAATATTCACACCAGATTCCTCGGCAGCTCCCGCTGAAGTTGCGCCCGAAGCTGTGCCGACAGAAGTCCCCGCAACCGAAGCGGCGCAAGCTCCAGCCATTGAACCTGCAGCTACAGAAAGTGAAGCCGGCGTTAACGCAGATTCTAGCGCAGCACCCGCAGAAACGGCAGCGACCGAAGTCGCCACCGAAACGGTACCTGCAGACTCTGCGACCGCAACACAAGCTGCACCGGCATTCATCCCTGAGCCCGCTACAGCCGTGGCCCCCGATACTACCAAGCCTCCGATGACCCCGAATATTATTCCCAAAAACGCGGTTGAACCTACGACAACAGCAACAACCCCTGAAGCCGCACAAACACAAGCTCCAGACACAGCAAAAGTTACCGCCGAAACACCTGCTGTTGCAGCAGCGCCCATTGCACCGGCAGACACAAATACAGCCAAGCCCAAAGAACCGCAAAAAGTTGAAAAGCATCCTCTCGACATGCTTCATGGTTCAGCTTACAACATGGTAAGCAACGAAGCAGCCGCAGCAACTGTCGGAGGAAATCTCGCCATTCCGCACAAAATGCGAGGTCTCAAATTCGGTTACTTTGAACCCGTCGACAACATCGGCACAGTCGCCTTTGGCGACGAACGTACCTACTTTGCCTCTTTTGACAACTCTCACGATTTGGGTCTCATAACCGCAGGTATCGCGTTTAACAAATTCGCATTCTCCATTGACGCCGCTGTTGGCAAGCATTGGACATACGCAGACTACGCCGACCACGAAACGACCAGCAAAAGCACCGATGGAGGAACGCTCGTTGGAGGAACCGCTTCTATAAAGGCCCAAAATCTTGACGTTGCCTTGACAGGCATGTTTGTTCGCCCCACGGACATCGGCTACAGCGAAGAACCTGGCATCAATGTGGAAAACCGCATTTGGGACGTTTTCGCATCCTTAACCTTCTCCAAATCCAATGACCCCAAGTTTGCGTGGTCCGCCAATTTGAATTTTATACGTCACAGCAACGAAAAAGAAGTCAATCAGCTGACAACAAAAATGGTTGACGGACAATTGTACGCTATTAAGCATAAATCCGTTGGAACCGACACCACGGCACGTACAGAAGTTTTGCCACAATTCAACATCGGTTCGACCATACTCTCTTCGAGCAAAGCCAGAATATTCTTGGGTCTAAACACAATGGCCGCATTTATATTCTTCGACCGGCTTGAAGGGTATCGAAGCAAGCATAACGTTTACGGGCTCTTCACTACGCCAAACATTCTTGGTGAAGTCGCTCTGGGGAACCACATTGTCGCATTCGCTAGTGCCGAATATACATGGGACGTCATCGACTTTAGTGACTTCAAATACCAAGAAACCAAAATTCAAAAAGTTGATATCGAATCTAGCACAACCGACGTAAACCTCGGATTCCGTTTCCAGTATGAATGCGCGGCCCTCGAAATGGCCTTCACCAAGCAATTCATCAAGAATCCATTCGGGAGTTTCTCTGATCACGATGACATCGCCATGTCCATTGGCGCGTTCATCATGTTCTAACAATTTTCTACATTTGCGAATATGGATAGAGCCCGTCGTCGCAAATTCGGCCAGAACTTTCTGGATGTACCCACTGCCATTGCCATCGCAGGCGACCTGCCCGCGAGCGAAGGCGAAGCCGTACTTGAAATCGGCCCCGGCCACGGAGCCCTTACCGAACATTTGCTGAACCGCGGCGTGGAACTCACCGCCGTCGAAATCGACGAGCAGTGCGTCGCCGTGCTGAACGAAAAATTCGCAGACCGCAAGAACTTCCACATCGAAAACATCGACTTCTTGAAGTTTGACCTGCAAAAGTTCCTGGACGAACACGAAAAGCCCTGGGTCACCGGGAACCTTCCGTACAACGTATCGACCGCCATCATCGCAGGGCTCATGCCACGCCTCCACCTCACCAAGGGGTTCATGGGGATGGTGCAGCTGGAAGTCGCCGAACGCATCTGCGCCTCGCCTTGCAGCAGCAACTACGGGAGTTTATCCGTCCTCGTGAGCGCCTTCGCCGACACGCAAATTCTTCGCAAGATCGGTCCCGAGCACTTTACGCCGAAGCCGAACGTCGATAGCGCCACCATGCTCCTCACGCCCCGCGCAAACGCGCTCCAGGCGCCCGAAGGCTTCTTCGACTTTGTGCGCGCCGCCTTCACGCAAAAGCGCAAGACGCTCGCTAACTCGTTTGGTCGCCCCTACGACAAAAAGAAAATCCAGGAAGCCATCGAGCTCCTGGATTACCCCACAACCGTCCGCGCCGAAGAACTTTCCCCGGAACAGTTCCTCGAATTCTACCGGGTGATTGTTCAGGGTGCGTAGCCGCGAATAAGCGCTACCACTAGTGCGTCAGTTGCCCCGGCAGCACTTTCTTTTCTTTCAAGGGGAACCGTTTGTCGAATTCCTCGGTTTCCGTTTCACTCACAAAGTAACCTTCAGGATCCTTGTAAGTTCCGCGCACACCGTCTAAAAATCCGGGCGTAAGTTCTCGAATCAAAAAATAAGGCGCATCACCGTCGGGGTCGTCTGCATAGCGCACGCCCTTTGTCGTAGCCACCTCGAAACCGCACTTCCCGTAGAACCGGATGTTCCCGCACATCGCAATGCAGCCGCCACCCATTTCGCGGGCGCGCTCCATCGCAAAGTCCAAAAGCATCTTGCCGATTCCACGGCGCTGCAAATCCGGCCGCACACTGATAGGCCCGAACGTCATCATTTTAAGGCGACGATTCGCCAAGCCGTTTCTTTCCGCGGCCAATGCGCGCGGGCAATCCCCGTCCAAGAGAATCTCGCTCCACGCAAACATCACGTGCGCAACGATTTCGCGTTGGCAGCCGCAGCACTCGCGCTCCACCACAAGCGAAAGCTCCGGAATAAAATCCGGCCTGTCGCGAAAGCAGTGCAGCACGTAATGCTCGGAACAGCCCGGATGGTAAACATTCCAAAAGGCCTCGCGCGTCAAATTTTCAACGATGGAAAAGTCGGCAGGAACTTCCTGTCGAATCGTATATTCAGAATTAATATTCATTGTATATCCTTTTTTGAGCAGGTCCCGCGATTTTCGCCGAAGCCCGCGGTGAAACACAAAGGAGCAGATAACGCCACCCGGCGCTACCCGCTTTATACAATGAACCAGTTGAGGATATTGATCATCCAGCTCCGTAATAAAGGTGTACAGAGAATATATATACGAAAGAAGGAACGGTCAAGAGGCAGCCTGGTTCAGCCAGGCTATTTCGCGCTCAAGGCTTGGATAAATCTGTTTTGTTCCTGATTTTTGTCCGGTAGAATTCTTCCATCTTCATCTTGATTTCGTCACGGACGCGACGAAACTCCGGGAGGATTTCTTCTTCTGTTCCCTTGAAGGCGTCGGGATCGTCAAAGCCGATATGCAGACGTTCGCCAACCTCGCCAAAGAACGCCGGGCAAGTTTCCTTCGCGCCAGCGGAGCATACCGTCAAGGAAGAATCCAGGCTCTGCAAAATGCCATGGGCCATCTGGCTGCGGCAACGATTCCCTGTACATAAAACGAGAATTTTCATTTACACCGTCCTTCCGCCCCACTCCTTGGAATGCGACTTTTCGTGTTCGATGGTTTTGTCGAAATCGGCCAAAGGTTCGCAATTCGCTTCCATGGCCAGTTGCGTGGCGTGCAGGCTTTGCCGTAATTCTCGACAATCGTTATCTACTATAAAAAATACAAATTAAAAGTACTGTCGTCACCTAAATCGAAAAGCTTGAAATTCCGGCCCGATTAAGGTATATTTGGGTGCAAATTAACAAATTTATTCGGCAACTTAAATCCGCAAAAGGACGTTTTATGAAAAAGAGAATCATTGCGACAACCATCGCTATGGCGATCGGTGGTTCTATGAGCATGGCCCAGGAAATTGCAACATGGTCTGGCGACCGCAAGGGTGCCGTTTCCTTCACTTTTGACGATGGCGCCCCAAGCCACGTAAGTGACGCTGGCCCAATGTTCGATAACTACGGCTACAAGGCAACGTTCAACCTCGTAACAAATTGGAATCCTAACTGGGAGGGCTTCCAAGGCTTAGCCGACAATGGTCACGAAATCGCAAGTCACAGTAAAACCCATAATCAGGGCATGAGCGGCGAAGAAGCCTCTTCGAAGGCCGACATTTCCCAAAAAATCACACAAAAGTACGGATGCCTCACCGTAGCATACCCCATAAAATGGCAGGAAAGTACCGATCCCGAAATATTCCAGGAATGTAACGTTTCTAACGCAGACGCCGTGAAGCAAAACTACATCGCCGGCCGTATCTGCGATCATTCCCAGCACGAGGTTCCTGAAATCATGGGCAAGGATGGTCCAAGCGACTGGGCCATGGTTCCCGCCATTACGACTGGATCCGGGGGACTTGAAGGCTCCGAGAATTTCATTCAAAAAATGCAAGATGCCGTAAAGCAAAACGGCTGGGTCATGTTCCTCACGCATGGTTTCAGGGGCAAAAACAACGGTAGCGCAACCTACTCCCCCACCTATATCGCCGACATCGATGGAGCCCTCCAGTGGGCCAAGGAAAACGATTCGGATATTTGGGTGGCCTCATTCCGTAGTACTGCCATGTACGTAAAGGAACGCATCGCTTCCAAGGTGAACAAAAAGTCCAACGATGCCAACAGCATCACCTTCGAAGTTACGCATAACATTAAGGACAACGTAAGCGACTACGACTATCCGCTGACAATCAAGATTAAAAACGCAAATAACTGGACGAATGTCAAGGCGGCCCAGAGCGGCGCCGACATTGAAACGAACATCGTGGACGACGATATTCTCGTCGATGCAGTCCCGAACGCAGGCGACGTAATCGTTTACGACGCAGACGCCATCACTCTGCCTTCTTCTTCAAGCGTCGCTGAATCTTCCAGTGCCAATGCGCCGAAGTCCTCTGCCAGCACGCCGAAATCCTCCGCTAGCACGCCGAAGTCCTCTGCTAGCACGCCGAAATCCTCTGCCAGCACGCCAAAGTCTTCCGCAAGCAAACAAAGCAGCTCCAGTGCCAAAACACCGAAGTCCTCTGCTAGCTCAAAAAGCAGTTCCAGCACCACGGCTATTGCAAGCATTAATTACGAAGCCACGGTCGCCGTGTTTAATGAAAACGGTTACATCACTGTCAGAGACGCGCAGGGCTTGAGCATCACCGTATTCAATAGCCTCGGCCACAAGGTTCGCGAAACCCGCGGTCTCGGTTGCGAACAGAAGGTTTACTCCGGCGCCAAGGGCATGTACATTGTGAAGGTCGGCAGCCGAATCTTTAAGACCGAGCTCCGATAATCTAAAGAATCATTAGCAAAGTTCACAAAAAACGGCACCCTTTTTGGGTGCCGTTTTTAATTTGTTTAAAGTGTAAGCGCGCTATTAATTTGCAGCGGGCTGCACTTAATTTGCAGCGGGCTGCAACCAGCTCGGGCATTCGGTCATGGTTGCATCGTAAAAGTAAGAAAGGCTGCCGTCGGTATCGGCGCACTTGACATTTTCACCTGCGGGGCAATCAGCGACGGCTTCACTAGTGAAGCTCACTCCGTCACTAGAACCGGTCCCGCCGCAAAACATCACAGCCGAGGTCCCCATGTTGCATCTCTTGCTTCCGTCGGAATAGCTGATAAGGCAGGCTTTATTATCGGCGTTGTTTTTGGGGCCCATGTTTGGACCAGGATTAGACGAGGAATCATCGCCGCAAGCGGTGAAAGCCATTGCCAAGCCGAAAACGGCTACTATCGTAATTATCTTTTTCATTGTACTCTCTTTGTTCAGGTTAAAATTTCTGCCGAATTTTTTAATTCCGCGACGTTTTTCAAGGCACTGCAATTTTCTCCCGTCACAAAAACGCCCTCACGGTCGTCTTGAAAAGCGGGTTCTGCTTGAGCATCGGGGCGGAAAGCCGCGCACAGACTTCGTCGACAATCGCGGCAAGGTCCGCGTTTTCTAATAAGTTCGCGCCTTCCGAATCCGCATTCGGTTCAATGCGCAGTTTTACCGCCGCGGATACCGCGAAGGCTTTCGACTGCTTCACGGCCGATTCAATCACATTCAACAGCGCTTCGGCCTCGGCAACTTTCGCTTGCATTTCGCGGGCATCGTAAGTGTGGTCCCAGGCAGGGTAAAATGTATCGCAATCAAGTGCGGCAATACGCTTCAACGTGGCGCGAGTGGCGCGGACGTCCACGAGAATCGGGATATCGCCCTTCACGGGAACGGAATCGCCAATGAATGCGCAGCCATTCAACACATACGAAACTTCGTCAGCGGAATGGCCCGGAGTCCGGACGACCTTCAAGACGTTTCCTTCGCACAAGTCAATTTTATCGCCGTCACCGACAACGACATCCACGGGAGTCGAGGCTCCTGCCAGGTTATAGAAGTTCGGAATCGGGCGTTCGGCGAACTGCGTATCGATATTTTCAATCCACCTTTTTTCGCCTTCGCTCGCATAGACCTTGCAGCCATACTTTGTACGGAAATAATTGGCGGTGCCGATGTGGTCCGGATGCGCATGGGTCAAGAAAATCCCCTTCAGGTTTTCGGGCGTCAAGCCGCAATGCGCCATGCGGGCCTCCACCTGGGATTCGCAACCCGCAACACCGGAATCTACCATGTAGCACGCTTCCTGTGTCCCGAAAAGGTACACGTACACAAAACGCTTGATTTCGGGCGTCACATTGAAATCTATTTTGACTTGTTCAAGAACCACGGGCATCCTGCAATTTTCTTCTTCAGCCTTATGAAATATATCAAAAAAAATTGCAGATAACCTAGCTTTGGAGAATAAATTCAAACACAAAGCGCAGGGGACGCCCCGGCTAAAGCGTCTACGCCCCCGCTCAAGTTCAATTATAATGAACTTTAGTCCTTAACGCAACGGACAGAATAGGCAAAAAGTTTGGTTTCGTTGTTCTGACGCATACCGTTGAGGTTATAGTCAAAGAACAGGCCCCACGCGTCGCTGCTACTATCCTCAAACTCAGAAGAACTCCAGAAGCCAGCGTAACTGCCCTCGCTGCCGAATAAACCTGCATCGCTTCGGCCACCAGCAGGGAGAATCGAGAAACCGAAGGCGTCGTCATTTGAAATTCCATCAGAAGACCGCCACAAATCAGTGTTAGCCTTCAATTTTTGACCGACAATGTCCGTTTTGCCAACAACATTGAACAATTTTTTCCATTCTGTGGTATCCGGAAGATGCCAGTCTTCAGGACAAACGCCAACAGCTGTAGCCCAGGTGTACAGTCGACCATACTTATTGCAGTCGCCCTCAGATTTACCGCTTCCACCGCCGCACCAGTTCTGTCCGCTCGCGTTCACGGTGTAATTCAAGTTCTCGGCCATCCACACCTGGTCGCCGATTTTCACGGTCTTGTAAACCTGGATGTTCTGACCGTCGCGGGCATCCGTCAAAAGCGCTTCCACACTGTATATATCGGAACCATCCCTCGTTACCTCGAGGCAATACTGCGTTTTCGGGTCGTACGGTTTGTCATCGCAGCTGAAGAGTTCGCCTTCCGAGCAGAACGCCATCGTCGGGTCGTACGGTTTCGCGCCGCACATGGCCTTGAAGATGGTTTCTGTCGTTTTGCCGTCACCTTCGCCGCAGGTGACCTTCACCGTGCCGTCGAGCCCGTCCTCAACAGAGCAGCCGACGCCGTCGTTACCGGACTCGCCCTTGGCGCCATTCCAAATCGTATCAACAACAGTTTCGCCACAAGTTACTTCAAGGCCTTCAAGCCCCGCCTTGTTCTTCACGGACTTCGCCGAGCAACTCACGCCATTCGCGCCAGCCTTGCCATCTTCGCCCTGTTTTCCCGGATCGCCCTTGGCACCATCTTTGCCGTCGGCACCATCTTTGCCGTCGGCACCATCTTTGCCGTTTTCGCCCTTTTCTCCTTTAAGCGTCTGCCAAGATTCACCGTCGCAGATAAACGCCTCGGAGGAATCCGTCACGAAGAGCATCTCGCCCACATTCGTCGTATCACAAGCCTGTTTTGAGAGCTTTTTGCCCTTCTCAAGCACTGCCATACCATCTTGGTGAATTTCAGTCACCTTGGTAACGTCATCGCCACAAGCCGTAATGGCAAGCATCGCCGTGGATGCCAAAATAGTCGCAAAACCAAATTTCATTTTATTCATGATATTCTCCGGGAAAAGAATTGTTAAAGCATTTTTTACAAATGAAAATAAGAAAGATTACAAAAAAAAGGACTTTTTTTTTGCAAAACGTGATTTTTCGCAACAAAACACTCAACGACAACTCAAACTATACGCCCCAAACCAAATTTATGCGATTCTCTATGGAATTTTTCACTCGCAATTATCGTTTTTCCATATAATCAAATTAATATATTGATTTAAAAGCCAATCATTGATTTTCCAACAAAACGAAAAACTTTCCAGCACAGGCTAATACAGGAGAACCCAAATGCGCAAGAATCTTGGAGCAAAACCTTATCTTTACCCGCAGCCGACACTTGTAATTGCGACCTACAACGACGATGGCACCGCAAACGCGATGGTCGCCGCCTGGGGAAGCGTAAGCGACATGAACCAGATTGCCATCTACGTCGCAAGCAGCCACAAGACGATGGACAACATCAAGGCGCGCAAGGCGTTCACCGTGAGCATGGCGACCGCCCAGAACATCAAGGCGATCGACTACCTCGGCATCACGAGCGGCAAGAAGGTTGCAGACAAGTTTGCGAAGTCGGGTCTCACCGCCGTGAAAAGCGAAAACGTCGATGCGCCGCTGATTGCGGAACTCCCGCTCACGCTCGAATGCAAGATGGTCAGCTACAACGAAGAATCAGAGCTACTTCTCGGCGAAATCGTGAACGTCGCGGCCGACGATTCCGTGCTCGACGACGCGGGCA
>JAKSIM010000061.1 GCA_024398845.1 Fibrobacter sp.
AGCGAAGAACAGATTATCGCTATTTTACGTGACGAACCTATGGTCGGAAGCCAGCTCCGAGGCGCACTCGGCCTCCCGAAAAAGCAGAAGATGGCATTCAAGCAGCTCCTAGCCGACATGGTCGAGCGCGGTCTTTTGAAGCGCACGAGCCACAAGGAATACCAGCTCGGCGATGGCGAAACGCTCGAAGAGAAGGCGGAAAAGCGCCGCAAGAAATTCGCGGAACAAGGCCCCGAAGACAACCGCCGCCCGGGCGCCCGCAGCCGCCGCCAAAACGACAAGGAAAACGAGACACGCGTCAAACGCGGCATCCTCCACCAGACAGGCGAAGAGGAATGGGAAGTCCATGAACTCGAAACCGGCAAGGTGTACGAGATGTGCCACCGACGCCAAGCCCCCGGCAAGGAAGGCGAGACCATCAGCTTCACGCTGTACCCGCACCCGAAATTCAAGCACAGTTACTTAGCCAAGGTGGATAGAACCGCCGAGGCGATGAACATCAGTTGGGACGAGGTCAAGGTGAAGTTCATGGAAGAATCGAACCTCCCCAAGGACTTCAGCCCCGCCATCAAGAAATACGTGGAAGGCATCAAGGAGCCGAGCGCCAAGGATTTCAAGGGCCGCGTAGATTACCGCGGACTCGACATCCTGTGCATTGACCCGGAAGGCGCCATGGACCACGACGACGCCATCAGCGTGGAACGCAAACCGGATGGCGGATTCAAGCTGGGCGTGCACATCGCCGACGTGAGCTACTACGTGCAAGAAGGAAGCGACCTCGACGAAGAGGCCTTGGAGCGCAGCTACACGCAGTACCTGCCGTGGACGGCCGTGCCCATGCTCCCTGAAAAACTTTCGAGCGGCGTTTGCAGTTTGTTCGAAGGCGTGGACCGCTGCGCATTCACCTGCATGATGGACTTGGACAAGGACGCAAACGTCCTCAGCTGGGATTTCCACCGCAGTATCGTGAACATCACGAAGGGTATCACCTACCAGCAGGCCGTGAAGATGATGGAAGCGGGCGACGATTCCATCAAGGCGCTTGCCGAAGTGACGGCGCTCCTCAAAAAGAACCGCACCAAGGAAGGCCTCCTCGAATTCCAGAGCACCGAATACGGCTGCAAGTTCGACGAAAAGGGCGAACCCGTGCAGATCGTGCCGCGCGAAACCGACGAAAGCAACTCGTGGGTCGAAGAGTGCATGCTCATCGCGAACAACTGCTGCGCAAAGGAACTTTCTAAACGCAAGTTGCAAGGCATCTACCGTATCCATGAAGCACCCGACACGAAGGACATCATGGAACTTTACTACATGTACCCGGACCTGTTCAAGGATTCCCCGGTCATGCTCCGCGATTTGGGCAAGCCCCGCAGCGGCGACACGAATCTGAATCCGACGGCATTCAAACTGTACCAGCATTTGGTCAAGCGCGCAGGGAGCGACGAGACGCTCACGAACCGCATTCTGCGCAGTATGCAGAAGGCGCACTACGACTCGAACAGTTTTGGTCACTTCGCGCTGAACTGGCAGGACTACAGCCACTTCACCTCTCCTATCCGCCGTTACGCGGACCTCTGGTGCCACCGCGAACTCGCCCGCAAAGGAAAAGACATCGAAGCCGAGCGCGCCAACAGCGTTATTGAAGTTTGCGACCTGATTTCGGCAAACGAAATCAAGAACATGAAGGTGGAACGCATTTCCATCAAGGTGTGCAGTTGCTTCATCCTGAAAAACCGCATTGGCGATGACTTCGAGGCAAACGTCACGGGCATCGAGGAATGGGGCATCTACGTTTCCATCGCAGACCCGATTGCAGAAGGCCTGGTGCGCTTCCGCGACATCGCGGGCGACGACTACTACGTATTCAATCCAGACCAAGGACTCGCCTTCGGGAAGAAGAGTGGGCGCACCTTCCGCAGGGGAGACAAAGTCATGGTGCGCCTCCTCCGCGTAGATCCTCTACGCGGCCAGGCCGACTTCAGCATCCTTGAGAAACTCAGTAGCGAACCGAAGAAGAAGCGTCGCCAGGGCGATGCGGGCGACCGCGATTTCCGCGACGTCCACGAGCGCGCGGACCGTGCCGCAGCCGCCGAAGCGCTCGGTTACGTGAGCCAGCCCGACGAAGACCTTGAACGCGGCGGAAGGAACTCCGGTCGCGACTTCGACGACGGTTTCGACGACGAACCGGAATACCTGCCGATGAAACGCAGCCGCGATCACAAGCGATCCGCCGATTTCGGCGAACACAGCCGCGGCCGTGACTTTGGCGGACGCGGACGTTCCGATGGCGGGCGCAGTCCCCGTGGAGGTTTCCGCGGAGGCGACGGCGAAGGTTTCCACGTAGCAAGCGAGCCTCGCGAATTCCGCAAAGGCCGCAAATCAAACGGTCCCAGGGCTTTTGGCGAAAAACTCGCTAAAGGTCGCGGTGGACGCGGACGCAGTGGCAGGAGATAATGACTAAGACGTCTCAAAAGATTGTGCTCTATGCGAGCTACCAAACCGGAGAAACCCTCCCCGGCTACGTTCGCTATGCGCTCAAACATCTTTCTGAAACGGATTTCAAAGTCGTTCTCTTGACCAACGACCGCGAACTCTCGCAAGAGACCTACGAATTTTTGGCAGACAACAATATTGAATTGTTCCTCACACAAAACCGCGGTTTTGACTTTGGCATGTGGCGCCGGTACCTGCAATTACAAGCGAACAGCAGCATCCCCGTAGGAGGCTCGACAAGCGTAAACAATGGCGGTTACGAACGCATTTTGCTCATTAACGATTCCATAGTTTTTTACCAAAATAAATTCGCAGAATTCATCCAAAAGGCCGAAGAGAGTAAGGCCGATGTGGTATCGCTCACCAGCAATACTGAATTCGCCCCGCACCTTCAATCCTTTTTCTTGTACATGAAACCCGCCGCCATGGGTGTATTTTTCTTGCACCTTTTTGAAACCCCGGAACAACTGGAATTTTACGGCGCCACCCGGAATCTTGAAGTCGCCCTCAGCGAAAAATTTGCCGAAGCCGAAATCCACATGGAAGCACTCTACCATACGGAGCGCCCCGTATTCTTCGCCTACAAAGAACTCATAGAGCAAGGCGCCGGTTTTATTAAACGTAAACTTTTGCAACGTCGCTTTAACCACGAAGAGAAAAAGCACTTTGTGCGTTACCACGCCTATGACGCCCTTAACGAGAACTACCTCGTCTTAATCAAAAAAGCAGGCTTCGCCAAGGACTTTGACGAATCCTGGTTCCCCAAGTGCCTCGATACACGAGCCATGCGCGTTAAGGATTTCCTTTGGGAAAAGACTTTCCAGCTGGTCGGTTTCCCCATTAAAAGATTTTTAGACAAGTTCAAATAACAAGAGAACTAAAAACGAAAACTATTAAAAGAACCCGCGATTTTGCACCGCGGGTTTCTCTTTTAAATTTTTGATTTTCTGTCGTCAGTATTACTTCACGATTTTTGCGTCTTGCACGTCCTTGCCCTTGAGCTTTTCGGACGTGGACTTTGCAGCAATCAAATCGCGGTTGATAATCTTGTACTGAGCAATGCTCCAGAAGTTGCTGATAATCCAGTAGAGTACAAGGCCAGACGGCATCACGGCACTAAACAGGAACATCATCGCAGGCATCATCCACACCATCATCTTTTGCTGGGCGGGATCCATACCAGCGCTCGTACCCATGGTGACCTTTGTTTGGAAGTAAGTCGTCACGACCATGATCCACGGGAGAATGGCGAGACCATCAGGCATAATGAACGGAATGGTGAAGCCGTTGAAAATCACGTCACTGCGGCTGAGGTCCGAAATCCAGAGGAACGCCGGCATGCCGCGAAGTTCAATAGCGCGTCCAAGCACAAAGAAGAGGCCCATGAAAATAGGCATCTGGATGAGCATTGGGAGACAGCCGCCAGTGCAGCTAGCAAGCGGGTTCACACCGTTCTTGCTGTAAAGTTCCATAATGGCGGCCTGCTTCTTTTGCGGGTCGGTACGGTACTTCACGTTGATTTCGTCAAGCTGCGGTTTGAGTTTCGCCATACCGCGGGTGGACTTCATCTGCTTCACGGTAAACGGCGTCGTAATGCCGCGCACAATGAACGTCACGAGAATGATGGCCACGCCATAGTTCGGTATGGCAGCGTAGAAGAGCTTGAGGAGCTTGAGAAGCATCTTGCAAATCCACACGAACCAAACGTCTGCACCGCACCACTTCCAGCCACTCACAATGACCTTCTCGTAATCCTTGTCCAGGGCTTCGATTTCAGCCCACTGGAGCGGAAGCACCATGAAGTTGTAGCTCAGGGAATCGCTATCACGCAAGTAGTCGTTGAGAGCGATCTTGTAGGTTCCCGGATCCTTTTCGTTGTCTTCGACCTTCATTGGCTTCGCGGTGAGGGCTGCAGGCACCGGAGCGTCAAACTGCACCGTCATGGCCACGTACTTGCGGCGAAGCCCCGCCCAAATAATTTTACCTTCGTCCTTGTTGAACGTTTCAGCTTCACGGACCATTTCGCGTTCCACGCTGTAGGTCGTGTTAAAAATGACTTCGCTAAAGAAGTAGCTTGCACCACCAAAACTCTTGCCCTTCGGAATTTCTTCGGTTTCCTTCATGCCACCGTTCCAGGAGAGTTCGTATTCACTCGGCTGGAAACCCACAAACTTGTTGGACTGGCGAACGGAAACCCCAGCCTTGGTAAAGCCGTAATTACGAATAACCTTGTTTCCGTTGGCATCCGTGAACGTGAACGAAACCGTCGTATCGGCATCGACCGTAATCCATTCGGCGGCGTTACCGGCATCGAACATCGCTTCACTCAAGTCAGCCTTGCCAAGTTTCAAATCGAGAGCACCGAGAGTCGTGTCTTGAATGAGTTCCGGGAAGTGACCAGCACTATCGGCCAAAGCCTTCACAATCACGCTCTGGACCTTGGCACCCTTGTTGGTGAGCGTCATGATGAACTTTTCCGTTTCGACCGTCACCGTACGCGGGGCAACCACCGGAGCTGCCGTGGCAGCACTGTCAGAAGCGACACTTGCGCTATCGCCAGCGACCTTCGCGGAATCCACCACAACAGCGGAATCGTTCGCAACATCAGGAGCCCCGAGTACCGGGGCAGCCTTCATCTCGGGAACCTTGGCCGGGAGCACCAGTTCATTGGCGGAATCAGCCTTGGCCGCTTCAATAGCGGCAGCTTCGCGAGCCTTCGCCTGGGCCTTGGCCTGAGCCTCGGCATTGGACGAGCTTGTGGACATCCACCAAAGCATAATGCCCGCAATAAGAATGGAACCAATAAGAGTATTCTTGTTCATCTTTTATCCTTTGGGGGCGGAACTGGATCATAGCCGCCCTTGCAGAAGGGGTTACATCTCAAAATTCTAAAAACTGCAAGATAGAAACCTTTGAAGGGTCCGTGTACCCTAATGGCCTCAATTGCATAGCTGGAACAGGTAGGTTGGAAGCGGCAGACTCCGTGAAAGAAGTACGGATGAATCAACTGGTACAAGCGGATTGGCGCAATCAAGGCCGTTCCGAGAGCCTTTTTAACCTTTTTCCACATCTCCGTGCCCTTCCTGGGGTACGTCCCATTCCATTTTGTGGAAAAGCTTGAAAGCAGATTCCCGCAGGCGCTCCGGAGTCATTTCCTCGGAACTGTCGGTCACAACGACCATCGCCCACACCGGCTTCTTGATATCGGGAACCTTTCCAAAAAACAAAGGCCGCAATACTCTGCGACACTTGTTGCGGTAAACGGCATTGCCGTTTTTCTTTTTTGCCAAAAAGCAGAAACGACAAAAACCGTCCGGGCTCTCAATCCAACGCATTGTTAAGGACGATGCGCGGACGAACTTCCCTTGGACGGCTACTTGCCGATAAGCGGGCTGGTTTGGCAGCCGATAAGAACGCAGAGTGGCGATTGCCAGCCCCGACTTACTTCTTATAGATGGAGTCGCTGATGGTCAAGCGCTTGCGGCCCTTGGCACGGCGACGGCTCAAAACGGCACGACCCCAACGGTCTTCCATGCGGGTCATGAAACCATGCTTGTTGACACGCTTACGATTGTGAGGCTGGAATGTTCTTTTCATGATATAACCTTTTTAAAAAGCAATTTTTTTGAGTCACAAATTTAGCAAAAACCCGATATAAATCAAGGGGTTAACGAACGCCAGATTGAATTTTTACGCCAAAAATCGCATATCCCCATAGGACGATACAATTAATCAACATTTTATCAACAAAAAAAATAAGGCAACAATCGAGACAATGTTTTTAAGCCTCTATTCCGACACGTTTCGAATATGGTTTTTGCCCTTAGACTTCGCCATGAACATAAGCTCATCCACCTTATGCAAAAGCTCCTTGTGGTCAAAGCCTCTGCGGGAACGGCAAGACATAAAGCCAGCGCTCACCGTCACATGGAGCATTGGAGCCTCCTCCCACTGGTGCATATTCACCGCTTCACGAATCTTGTCGGCCTTGGCATAAGCTTCCACTTCGGAATCGCCCTTAAGGATATAGATGAACTCCTCGCCGCCATAGCGCACAGCGCACTCGCCATTCTTTTCGTCCACAAAATCCAAAATTATTTTGGACAGGTCGCACAGGACCTGGTCTCCAAAAAAATGGCCGTAAGTATCGTTGACCGACTTGAAATCGTCCACATCGTACATAACCAAATAAAACTTGTCCCGCTGGGCCCAGACTACACTTTCCAAGTACTGGATCAAGTAACGGCGGTTGTAAAGCTCCGTCAGGTAATCGCGCTTCGAAAGGTAATCTAACCTCGCCACGAGCTTTTCTCGCTTATCGCATTCATTAGCATACGCACGTACAATAAAGGCCCCTATGCAATAGATGGTAATAGACATAAATATGTAAGAGACCACCACATCGAGAGCCGAAGCCTGCTCGCTCACTTCTGTCAATAACTTTTTAGAAAGATCCGTACCCGACAACGAAAAAATCATGGCCGCACCCATCCACAAAAGAACAATGATGAATGCAATCAACTTGCGCTTGGTACTTACCGGAGCCACAGCGCCCACAAGCATCAGCGCGGAACTGTACATTGGCATACCACTCTTGACGCCGCCACAAAAAAAGAACGCTGCAGGCATCAAAACAAGCCCAATCGTATAAAACGAGCCCATATAGCAAATACCATATTCCTTGGTTTTGTAAGCGACAACACCCAAGCAACAAACGATGCCGCAAGAAATAAAGCAAGAGAGATAAGCCCAAAGGCTCAAATTTTCAAAATAGGT
The DNA here is from genome assembly GCA_024398845.1 of Fibrobacter sp. Classification (GTDB taxonomy): domain Bacteria; phylum Fibrobacterota; class Fibrobacteria; order Fibrobacterales; family Fibrobacteraceae; genus Fibrobacter. Next base: position 7,270 of record JAKSIM010000061.1, read on the forward strand.
GAAAACGCCCGATATCCAGGTGACAAAGACCTCAATAAAAAGAACCATCCAAAAGAATTTCTTTTCAACGGTATCCTGGTCTTTCCAGAATTTCCTAAAAAAAGCTAACATATACACCCTTTCCCCCTGTTTTTAATATAATCAGATTATAAAAAAACAGAATCAAAATTTTTCGCTTTTGTTATATTTTTAGCACAGTTTTGAAATTTCTACCAGAAGGTCTACATGGAACTCACCCCGCTCGACATACGCAATCAAACGTTCCACAAAAAAAACTTCGGCGGCATTGACCCCGAAGAAGTGAAGGCGTTCCTCGAAACTGCGGCAAACGCCTTTGAACAAATGTCCAGAAATCGCACGGACCTCACGGAACGGTTGAAGATTGCCGAAGAACGCGTGAATTACTACCGTCAAATCGAAAAGACGATCCAAGACGCCGTAGTTACCATGCAAAAGACCGTAGACGAAGTCAAGGCTAGCGCCGAAAAAGAAGCAGAACTGGTAATTGCCGAAGCCAAGGCCCGTGCCGTACGCGAAGTCGAGAACACCAAACGCGAAGCCGAAGACCTCCGTGCAGAAATTGAACAACTTAAGCAGCTCCGTAACAATTACTTTATTCGTTGTCGAGCCCTTATCCGTGGTCAAGAGGAACTCCTCGCTGCCATGGAAAACGACCAGCGCGAAATTGAAGAGCTCAAACAGCAAAGACCAACCCAGACCGCCGGTATGAATCCGGTAGGCAAGGTCCTCGCCTAGTCACAGGCCAAATGAGAGTCAATATAAAGGTTCATGCGCGAAGCAAGCGTGAAAGCGTCACCGCTTTACCCGACGGAAGCCTCAAGGTCGAGGTAAAGGCTCCCCCTGTCGAAGGGGCGGCGAACGAAGCCATCTGTGAACTCTTGGCAAAGCACTTTAACGTACACAAAAGGGATGTACGCGTTGTTTTGGGCAGCACAAACAATAAAAAAGTCGTCGAAATCGGCCAATAAAGGTACTTAAAGCGTTATCCCTATTATAGTTACGTAATAGCAATGTAATACGTTTGCTATTTTTCCATTGGAATTCTTTTTGGAGGAGTCTCGTCATGAAAAGAGTCGTCTCATTCGCAGCGATATCGTTGCTTTTGCTGGCAGGTGCAGCAAACGCCCAAAGCGGTATTACCGGCGGTCAAGATGGTTTACACCAGCACAACGCTAACACCCTAGGCCAGTGGAATTTTTCTTTTGGCTTCGGTAGCGATGTTTCCATTGATGCCTGGTCTCTCGCCCGTGGTGCGCAAGTCTACGACGAAAACGGCAAAAGCATCGGCCTTTACGAAATGGATGGATCCGTTTCTGGTAACATCAACGTTGCCTTAGGTTTGTTCAACTGGTTGGACATCGGCGCGAACCTCCCGCTCTACTATGAATACGTGGGAACCACAACCGGACTGGGAGACTCTCTCGGCATGAACGGCATGGGCCGCGGTGACGTGGAAACCTGGATGAAGATTCGACTCCCCATTGGAAACGACAGCAGTGTATTCTCCACAGCTCTCTTTGTACAAGGTTTCTTCCCGACTGGCGAAGAAGGCGTGGGTCTCCGTCCCCGTCATACTTGGTACCTGAGCGATGACTACGTAGCTCCATTTACCGCGAACTCTATCGCCCTCGCCGTTAACGGCATTTTCACCTTCGATTTCAGCAAGCGTGGCATTCCCCTGCGTTGGAACTCCCAGGTTGGATTCCTCTATGTATTTGACGACGACAGATCCAACGTATTGCTTTACAGCACGGGCTTCAACTGGCTTGCCCACCGCAAGTTAGACGTATTCCTCGAATTCTCGGGCGAAATGCGCTTGCAAGAAGATCCGTTCCCGACAGACCCGCTCTCTGACCCGATGATTATTACTCCGGGTCTCCGCTTCCACGTGACCAAGAATGTAGACTTCGGTATGGGCCTTGAAGTCGCAGTCCGTACCTTCAAGAACTTCTCTTACAAGGGTAAGGAAGAAATGAAGGACGCCGACCGCTACGTGCTGACGTACTCTAGCGAGCACGGACGCAAGGCAACTTACAGCTACGCCCCGAGCCCGCTGTTTGCCGGCGCCATGACTCTCGTATACCGCTTTGGCGGATCCGACGAAACGAATACGGATTCTCTCATTGCCGCCAAGGTTGACTCAATCCTTGACGCTCGCAAAGCCGCTCGCGAAGCAGCCATAAACGATTCCCTTTCCAAAATCGACACCGACAAGGACGGCATTAACGACGCTATAGACAAATGCAATAACACACCAGCCAACTTTAGTGTAGACTCCACCGGTTGCCCCATTGATGGTGACAAAGACGGCATTCCTGATGGTCTGGATAAATGCCCGTCCACCAAGCCAAACACCGCAGTAGACACAAATGGTTGCGAATCCGACTTTGATAAAGACGGCGTACCCGACACCCAAGACAAGTGCCCGAACACTCCGGCTGGCGTAGGCGTTGACTCTACCGGTTGCGCCATTGATACCGACAACGACGGTGTGAGCAATACTTTGGATAAATGCCCAAATACGACCGCCGGCATCACGGTAGATTCTACCGGCTGCCCGCTTGACTTTGACAAGGACGGAGTCTTTGATATTAACGACAAGTGCCCGAACACTAAGCCAGGCGAACAAGTGGATTCCACTGGATGCAGCCTCGACAGCGACAAGGACGGCGTAACGGACGGCTTTGACAAGTGCCCGAATACGGAAGCAAAAGTCAGCGTCGATTCCATCGGTTGCCCGCTTGACTTTGACAAAGACGGCGTTCCGGACAACAAAGACAAATGTCCGAACACGCTCCCAGGCGTAAAGATTGACACCAAGGGCTGCCCGCTCAACAAAAAGCAAGACTTGGATCAGTTGAAGAAGGGTATTCAGTTCAAGCTTAACTCCGCCAAGCTCACCAAGAGCAGCTACGGAACTCTTGACGACATCGCCAAGCTCATGAAGCAGATTCCGGAAGCTAACCTCGAAGTCCAAGGCCATACTGATGAGCTCGGATCTTCCAAGACCAACCAGAAGCTTTCTGAAAAGCGAGCACAAACCGTAGTCGACTACTTGGAAAAGCAGGGCGTTGAATCAAACCGCTTACGCGCTGTAGGTTTCGGTTCTAGCAAGCCAATCAGCAGCAACAAGTCTAGACACGGACGCAAGCAAAACCGTCGCGTGGAGCTCGTCCCCTTTACTACAGAATCACAGCAGTAATTCTGCAGCACACAAATTAAAGAAACCGGGTTAAACGCCCGGTTTTTTTATGTTTTTTTCTTCTTTCTCTTTTTACGATTACGCTTGGCGCGTTCATGCCGAGAGCGAGCGTCTTTAATGTACTCGTCGGCAACTTCAATAGCGTGCGCTACATACAACCGCTTTGCCGTTAAAAAATCAAGAATGCAAACGCATAAAAGCAAAAGTCCCAGGAATACGGCGAGAACCACAGGGAGCAACAGCACCGAAAAATACGATGCGACAAGGCCAAATAAAGGAGGCATCAAAACAGCACCTACATAAGAACCGGCCATTTGAATCCCGATAGCACGGCCCGAAAGTTCACCGCCAAAACGAGCGGGAGTCACATGGATAAGCGCAGGGTAAACCGGCGAACAGCCAAGCCCCAAAAGGCAAATACAAACGGGAACCATCCAATGCGGCATCGGCATGACTAAAATAAAGCACCCCGCCGCGATAATCGCGATACCCGCGTGAATCATGCGCTGTTCCGAGAATTTGATGGCAAAAAAGCCGCTCACAATGCGGCCCACCATCACAGAGCCAAACATCAAGGAAACGCAAGCGGCCCCCACCTCCGGGCTAAACCCACGCCCCACCAAGTACGTACCACACCAAAGGCTTGTCGAAACTTCTAGCGCCGCATAAAAGAAGAACGCAAAAAAGCTGAGTTTCATGCCTCGCACCCGCAAAGCAGCACGCAACGAAATTTCCTTGATTACAGAAACTTCACCAGCAGCCGATTCGCATTCGACCTTTCGCCAAACAGGAAGTGCAAAAAGCATAGCCACAAAAATCACACACAAAAGAACGCCCACCAGCTGGTAAGCGCCTCTCCACCCATACCCCATAAATGCTGCCGCCGAGAGGAGCGCCGGCCCAAGTGTGGCCCCCACGCCCCAACTCGCATGGAGCCAGTTGGTATGTTTCGCTTCAAGATGCAAGGCCGCAAAATTATTGAGCGACACGTCGACCGCACCTGCTCCTATCCCCATCGGAATAGCAAGCAGGCACATAAGCCCAAAGCTAGACGTCATAGCGTAACCAAACGTCGCTACAGCAGTAAGGCCGATGCTAAAAGCCGTTAATTTACCTGTACCCAAGACGCGCAAAAAATGAGGCGTCAAAAGACTCGCCACAATTGTCCCCAGCGAAACAATAATCGACAAAAGCCCCGCCGCCGAAAGTCCCGCCCCCAAATCGGGTTGCATTAACGGCCAGGCAGCACCAAAAATCGTATCCGGCAGGCCTAGTCCAATAAACGCGACGTATATGATGACTATCAAAAAAATCATAGCACACTAAAATAGTTATTTAATGTATATTCCTATTGGAACATAATATACCAAAGAAGGGAAAATGAAAGCTTCCATCCGATCTAAAATCCTTAAGCTAAATCTTTCGGGTCTACTATTTTGCACTCTGCTAATTGGCGGAGTCGGAATCCTTGGATTTAGCAACTACATTCAAAAGGACGTCGAAGATTCATTAAGAAGAACCAGCGAAAAAGAAACCGAACGCATTTCGAACACGCTGGAGAAGATTGAGCAATACGTAAGAACATTAAACTACGTTGTTCTAGAAAACATTGATAGCGCGGGCACGCTCAAAAACGACAGTGCACTCGAAGCAATCACCCACCAAAATTTGAACATCATACGTTCCACCATCAAAAACATACCCGACGCGATATCTATTTACATGCGGTATAACCCAAAGTTGACGCCGCCCACCTCCGGTATCTTTCTTGCAAAAACGACCTCGTATGGTAACATTCAAAAACTGACACCCACTGATTTTTCAAAGTACTCTCCCGATGACGTAGAACACGTCGGCTGGTACTACATTCCTATCCAAAATCGCAGTCCACTATGGCTAGACCCCTACGAAAACAAAAACATAAACGTATACATGATTTCGTACGTGGAACCCTTGATAAAAAACGGGGACGAAATAGGCGTTATAGGCATGGACATTGACTTTCACTATCTGACGTCCAAAATATCCGAAATAAAGTTGTTTGAAACCGGCTATGCTTATCTAGAAAGCACCAACGGGACTGTAATATATCACCCCACATTAAAAATGGGGGAAAAGTTCAACAAGAGCAGAGACATTTTACACGTCCAAAATCTTTTGCCCAATGGAATGAAACTCGTTTTAGTCGTTCCTAAATCAGAAATATACGCAGACAGAAATTTCCTGATATGGAACATCGCCGGTTTTGCCCTATTTATCTTCCTCATTTTCGCATTCGTTTCTATTTACTTTGCCAAAAGCATCACGCGTCCACTCATGGAACTCACCGAAGCCGCAAACCAAATGACGGAAGGCAATCTGGACGTGTCCTTCGACGTCGCGAAGGACGGCGAAATAGGAACCCTTTGCAAAAGTTTTGCCAGCGCGTGTGAATACATTAGGGAGTATTTGGGTTACGTAAAAGGCATTGCCTACAAGGATTCCTTGACAGGCGTTCGCAATAAAACAGCCTATGACAATTTTATATTAGACTTTAAGACCAAAATTCAACAGAACCACATTACACGATTCGGAATTATACTTCTCGATGTAAATCGCCTAAAATTCGTTAACGATACTTATGGTCACGACCATGGCAACATGTTATTGATTAACGCTTGCCGGCTCATTTGCCAAGTATTCGCCCACAGCCCAGTCTTTAGAATTGGCGGAGACGAGTTCGTGGTGGTTCTGCAACACAAAGATTACGACGACCGCAAACTTCTCATGAGTATTTTCCAAGAAGAAATGCGAAAAGCCCAAGCAACCGCCACAACGGATTGGGGAAAAGTCTCCATTGCCGCAGGACTCGCCATTTACAACGGGAGCGATTCCGTAGAAGACGTCGTAAAGCAGGCCGACGAAGCGATGTACCAGAACAAAAAAGAGATGAAGGGCGGAAGAGATTAGCCCCCTCAACATAATAAGAAGAAGGACCGTGTTATACCAAGGCAGCGGCGGTCCTTTGGACATATTGTCCATAAAATGATCTTTTACGCCAGATACTAATTAGTCTCATTTGAAATATTTTTGCTTATGGTGAAAATGGAAATTTCTCCATAACAAGGATGTTTGTATGAAAAAGTCTTTCTCTGGCTTTGCCGCCGGCCTTTTGCTGACGGCTGTCTGGACAGTCCCAG
>JAKSIM010000062.1 GCA_024398845.1 Fibrobacter sp.
AGGAAGGCTTCAAGCCGTATCCGTTCCACGTGGGCGTTACGGAAGCGGGCGCTGGCGCAGATGGCCGCATGAAGTCCGCCGCCGGTATCGGTGCTTTGCTGCTCGACGGTCTTGCCGATACGATTCGCGTTTCGCTGACCGAAGATCCGGTGGCCGAGGTCCCGGTGGCTCAGGACTTGATCAAGGCCTGCGAACTCAAGGCGGATGCGCCTAAGTTCGAAGTCCCGGTTTTCAAGAAGGACCCGTACCATTATGCACGTCGTGAATCGACGGTTGCGACGCTTGCCGGTGTGGAAATCGGCGGTTCGAATATGGTGAAGGTCGGCGTGATGGGTAACGCCGCAAGCGTCAAGGGTGAACGTCGTGGCCCGGAATTCGCTTTGTCTGGCCTGGAAGCCGGCGCGAACATCGTGACTTTCAAGGATGCTGTGGATGTGGCTGCCTTTGCCGCGAATCCGGCTCAGGTTCCTGCAAACAGCATTTTCTGCTACACGGGTAAAGACATGGTCTATGGCGTGCGCGCCATGGCTAGCGCCTTGGATGCGGCGAACCGCAAGGACCCGATTCTGCTTTGCGCAAACATCGGAAGCTCCGAAATGGATATGCTCCGCGTTTCCGCCGACTTCGGAAGCCTCTTGACCGACGGTCTCGGTGACGCCGTCATCATCAACGGCTACAAGAGCCCCGCCGAATCCGTGGCTCTCGCGTTCGACATTCTGCAGGCCGCCGCGTGCCGCCGCAGCAAGACGAACTTCATTAGCTGCCCGGGCTGCGGCCGCACGCTGTACGACATTCGCACGGTGCTCGGAAAAATCAAGGAACGCTTCGGCCACCTGCAGGATATCTCCATCGCCGTGATGGGCTGCATCGTGAACGGCCCGGGCGAAATGGCGGACGCCGACTTCGGCTACGTCGGAGGCGGCCCCGGCCGTATTACTCTTTTCGAAGGCAAGACTGCGGTGAAGAAAAACATCCCCGAGGAGAACGCCATCGAAGAACTCGTGAATTTACTCAAGGAGCGCGGCCGTTGGCAAGACTAAGTGACGAATCTCTCGTCTCTCGTCTCTCGTCTAAGTTTATAAACTCAAAAAATAAGGACAAAATATCATGGCAACTATCAAGACTATGAACAACATTTCCAAGAAAGGCCTGAGCCTGTTTGGCTCGTTCTACCAGGTTTCCGACTCCGTCGAAAATCCGGATGCCATCTTGGTGCGTTCAGCCCAGGTCGATACGGACAACTTCCAGAACCTTCTCGCCGTGGCCCGTGCTGGTGCCGGTGTGAACAACATCACCATCGACAAGGCCAGTGCAAAGGGCGTCTGCGTGTTCAACACTCCGGGTGCCAACGCCAACGCTGTTGCAGAACTCGTGATGACCGTGCTCGGCATGGCTGTGCGTAACGTTGCCCAGGCCGCCAATTGGGTCAAGGCTCTCGACGTGAACGACCCGGACATGGCCAAGACTGTTGAAAGCGGCAAGAAGAAGTTCGCCGGTATGGAACTCGCCGGCAAGACCCTCGGCGTGATTGGCCTTGGCAAGATCGGCGTGCTCGTTGCCAACTACGCTCGTTGGAAGAACATGCGCGTGCTCGCTTACGAACCGTATCCGAACGCCGCCAACATGCACGAACTTTCCAACAAGGTTGAAATTGCCGACCTCGACACCGTCATCGCCAATTCCGACTTCCTCACCGTGCACGTTCCGTTCATCAAGGGCGTGACTGAAAACCTCCTCAACAAGAAGAATCTCGCGAACTTCAAGGGTACGCACATTTTGAACTTCGCCCGCGGTGGCCTCGTCGAAATGGACCCGATTTACGAAATGCTCGCAAACGATACCCTCAAGGGCTACCTCTGCGACTTCCCGGATGCAAAGCAGATCCAGAACGACAAGATCATGTGCTTCCCGCACCTCGGCGCTTCCACTGAAGAAGCCGAAGAAAACTGCGCCGTCATGGCTGTCGAAGAATTGAAGGACTACCTCGAATTCGGTTGCGTCCGCAATTCCGTGAACTTCCCGGCCCTCGTCGATCACCCGCACATGGGCGTCAAGAGCCGCGTCGTCGTGATCAACCAGGACGTCCCGAACATGATTTCCGAAATCACGAAGGTCTTCGGTGCCGAAGGTATCAACATCGCTTCCTTCAGCAACAAGAGCAACGGCAAGATCGGTTACAACCTCGTTGACGTCGAAAGCAAGGTCGATGATTCCATCGTCGAAAAGCTCGGTAAGCTCGACAAGGTCATCAAGGTCCGCGTGATCCACTTCTAAGTAGTGGTTAGTAAGCAGTGGTTGGTAAACAGTGCTGTTGCTAACCCTGCTTTGAAATCTGCGCCGAACCTTGCGTTCAAAAAAATTCCCTCGCGAAAGCGGGGGATTTTTTGTGTGAAGCGCCTAACTAACTCCTGTTTATTAACCACCAATCACTAAGCAGTGGTTAGGAATCTTCGATTCCGTATGCAGTGGAATGATGGCGCCGAAGGCGTGTTATGAATTGCAGCGAAGCAGCGAAACTAAAACCTAGCCACTAGCCACTAACCACTAACCACTAACCACTCTTATACATTTCCTCGATTTGCTCGGCGTATCTTGCTTCTGCAATTTTGCGGCGAATCTTGAGTGTAGGCGTTAAAAGGCCGGATTCGATGGTGAGCTCGTCTCCAATCAAAGTCCATTTGCGGATTTGTTCCCAATGGTTCAGTTTCTTGTTGACGCGGCCAATGTGCCTGTTGATGGCTTCACGTAGCCTTAAAGATTGCATTGCCTTTTCGACGCTGAATTCATCTTTTGAAAACTTGAGCAAGCGGCGGGCGCCTTCGGGGTTGAGCCACACGACGGCGGAGGCGAACTTGCGGTCGTTGGCAATCACTAGTGCCTGTTCCACCACCGGGTGACGGCTGATTTCGAGTTCAATGGGGTTCGGACTCACGTACTTGCCGGTGCTCGTTTTCAATAGCTCCTTGATACGGCCCGTAAAGTTCAAATAGCCGTCTTCGTCAAAGAATCCCTGGTCGCCAGTTTTGTAGAATCCATCCGAGGTAAATATTTGGGCGTTCTTTTCGGGCATGTTGTGGTAGCCGGCGAAAACGCTGTCCCCTTTGACCAAAATTTCGTTGTTCTCGCCGATTTTTACGTCAAGATGGGCGAGGGGCTTGCCTATAGAACCGGGCTTGTTTTCGTCTTTGCAGTTGGTCGAAATAACGGGGCAGCATTCCGTCATGCCGTAGCCTTCGTAAATGGGGAGCCTAATGTTGAGCAGGAATCTTAAAATCGTCTTGTTGAGCGCGCTGCTTCCGCTCACGACCACACGGAAACTTCCGCCCACGGCTTCGCGCATTTTGCGGTATACCAGGCGGTCGTAAATGCGGGCCATGATGGTGGCGGGCTTGGTGGGGTCGTTAATCTTTGCGACTTTAATTGCGTTCTTGAGGAGCCAGCGCTTGGGGCCTCGCGCCTTGTCTCCAGCTGCGGTCATGCTTTCGTACAAACGTTCTAAAATGCGTGGGACCACAATCATTACGGTCGGGTGAATTTCCGTCATGATGGGGGCCACGTTCTTGGGGCTATCGGCAAAGTAGACGGTGATGCCGTTTAAAATGTAATAGTACACCGCCATGCGTTCAAAAACGTGCGCAACGGGCAAAATGGTCAGGGCCCGATCCACCTTACGGTTCAAATGGTAGAACGGCAAAATGTTCTGGATTTGAGTGAGCATGTTGCGGTGCGTGAGCTCGACCCCCTTGGGACGACCCGTGGAACCGCTGGTGTAGATGATGCTAAAAATGTCGTCCGGGTGGATGCTCTGGATTTGGTCGTCAACCCAGCTGTAATATTCTCCCTGCTTTGCGAGAGTGCGGCCTTCTTCAACGAGTTCTTCCCAATGGATGCCGTTCTCGGGGAGGGCTCCTTTGCTAATGCTGATAATCAGCTTGAATTTGGGGAGAACTTCTTGCAGGGGTGCGTCTAAATCGTCAATGGAATCGACGAGCAAAATTTTGACATCGGAATCTTCGCATTGAAATATGAAATTTTCCGAGGAAATGTTCGGAAACAGCGGGACGATTCGTGCGTGGTTGATTTGTGCGGCGATATCGGCCATGATCCATTCGGGGGAGCTCGGGGCGATAATGCCAAGGCTCTCGCCAGCGGTAAAACCGCGCTTGTTCAGGGCAATGGCTAGGTAGATGGATGTATCACGTTGCTTTTCGCGGGCGTAGAGTCGCCAGTTCCCATTGTGCCGCTTGTACCATCCGCCAAAGTCCTGGCGAGAACAGTTTGCAAAAAACATGGCGGCGAGCGAAGTAAATTGTAGCGGCTCCATAAATCCTCGTAATACTATTTTCAAAATAGTATTCTTATTTTTCAAAGGACTAATAAAAAACATAAATTTTCGTTATATTCAATAAAAGAGAAGCTATTGTGGCTATTTTAGAGGTCTTTATGCTGAAAAAGATGAGTGATTACGAGCAAAGTTTATTGTCCATGGTAAACAAGGGGGACCGTTTGTCGCCGGAACAATTGCATTCCGTGTGCGTGCATATTGGATTTTTTCAGCACGAACGCCTGGTTCACGAACTGGTGATGATTCTCTTTGCCTTGTTGAGCGTGGGCGGCATTCTCTTTTTTGCGGTATACCCCGAAATCCCCGTGCTTTGCCTGGATGTGCTGTTTTTTGCCCTCTTGATTCCCTATATCAAGCATTATTACGGTCTCGAAAACGGGGTACAGCGGTTGTACGAGGTTTATGACCAGCTAGAGAAACTCTAGTTTTTGTTGATGAAAAAAACAAAATTTTATGGCTTAAATTGAAAAATTTTGCCTTTTTTGGGTGCTTTGGAATTAAAAATTTTTATGAAATGATTTTTTTACAATGCGGAGAATAAATGTTTGACGGTTCTCCTCTGTGACGCCCGTCACTTTTTTTGAAGGCTGGATACGTGGCCCGATAGTGCATGTAGATGTATTTCGCTTGTTGAAATGCGCGTAGAGACTTGATTTTATTGGGGTTGGCTCGAATACGTATTCCTAATAAAGAAATGTAAAATGATTTTATCTAAGTTTTGTTTTTTTTTGGATGTATTTATGTATCCAAAATAATTACAACAAATTTTTGAGATAAATACTATTTTTTCAGCGGGATAGGTGTATAAACAAAAAAATCAGAGGATGTAAGATGAAAAAAATCATCGCAACAACGTTGCTCGCCGCTGCCACTGCTATGGCAGTAGTTCCTGGTCGTGTTGGCCCTGTCAGCACATATGGTAAATTGATGGCCAGTGGTAACAAATTGGTTGGCTCTTGCCCAGCCTATAGTAGCAAGGCAGTCCAGGTGAAGGGTATGAGCCTTTTCTGGAGTTCTGCAGAACGTGAAGCTTCCGATTTCTATTCCGCAAATGCTCTAAACCTTATGGTGAAGGACATGAAGATAGAAGTTATCCGCTTTGCCTTGGGTGTTGATGAAAAAGATGGCGGCAGTAACGAAAGCGATAATGAACGTTTCTACATGAGAAAAGGTGAAAACGACCAAAAGGCTCGTGTTAAGAGTATGGTCTATGCTGCCGTGCAAAACGATATCTATATCATTATTGACTGGCACGTTGAAACGGCTAGCAATGCCCATACAAGTGAAGCTGTTGAATTCTTTACTTGGGCCGCAAAGGAATTTGGCCAAACGAACAACGTGATTTTTGAAGTTTGGAATGAACCTACGAGTGGTGCCAACATGGGTAGCGTTGCTTCCCATGCAAATGCTGTGATTAAGGCCATTCGCGAAGCCGGTTCCGATAACCTTGTGCTCGTGGGTAGCCCAGGATGGTCCAGCCAGCCGAATGCTTGCGCTACGGCCGGTATTCAGGATTCCAAGAAGAATTTTGCTTGTACGCTTCATTTCTATGCAGATTCTCATCATCAAGATGGCGATTATGCCCGAAATGCTCAATCTGCAATGGACGCTGGAGTCCCTGTTTTTGCTTCTGAATGGGGAACCGTTAATGCGAATGGAGATGGTGAACCGAATAAAAGCGAAAGTAAAAAGTGGGTAGATTGGATGGCTCAGAATAATATTTCTTGGGCAAACTGGTCTGCATCCGCTAAATCGGAAACATCTGCAGCATTTACCACTAATATCATTACCAATGGTTTGTCCTATACTAATTCTGGTACTTGGGTGAAGGAGCAACTTACGTCTAATGTTCCTAACTATACTGATTGTGGCTTGGAAAACTACGTTGGATCGAAGTCTTCTGACGACGGCTTCTCTACGGGTGTAGCGAACGGAGCTCAAACAAATTTTGTTGATGACTTTGAAGACGGTGACCATTACACTTATACGGGTGGACAGTGGTCTGCTTGGACCGATGCTGGAAGCGAAAAAAAGGAAGATGGCGTAGGTAAAACAACTATAAGCAATGAAAAGTTTGAAAATGACTTTGGCAAGAGTGTGTATAGTGTTGTAAAGAAGACCTCTGATTTGAAGAATGCGGGCTCGGAAAATACTTCTAGCTATGTTGCTGCTATGGAAGATATTCATATTGATGCCGGTGACTGGAATAATGGTGGTTATCAGTGGGATCCGTATGCAATTATTGGTCTTAATTTCACGAAGGATACGACGGAATTCGCAGACTTCAAGAATTGCAAATCGATTTCTTATAAGTATAAGGGTGCTGCTCATAACTTCCGTGTGGAAATCTCTTCGATTACCAATTACAATTTCCACTACTATTCTGCTCCTCCTTCTGAAAGCTGGACTTCTCTTGAACTTACTTTGGACATGTTTAAGCAACATGATGACTGGCAAGATCCTCAAATAACAAGCCTTGCCACTTCTCTTGGAAAGGCCAAGCGTTTGGCTTGGGAAGTTAATGGTAAGGCCAAAACGCCTGCTAGCGCAAACCAGCCGACTTACGATTACCTCTACATTGACGATGTTCGTTGCGATGGCCTTAGCATTGCTGCTATTTCTGGGAAAGAACAACCGGCAGCTTCTAGTTCTTCTAAGAATGTAGAACCGGCTTCTTCTAGTGCAGTTGATCCTGTTGCTTCTTCTTCTTCAACTCAAATTGCGGTTGTTGATCTCCTCGTCATTGACGATGTTGAAGATGCAGATGAAATTCTCAATACAACTGGTACGTGGTATGCTTATAATGATTCTGTGCCGGGAGGAAAGTCTTCTATTACGAATACGTATGATCCGGAACTCCCGGGTTACGTAGTTGTGTTCCCGGGTACAACCGACCCGACGAATGGTACTGCTGGTTTTGTCGGTATTAATGGTATTGTTTGGAATCAAGCTGCATATACAGAAGCTCCGTTTGTAGCTCTTGGTCTTAATATGATGGCTGACACTACCAAGGGCTTTGATATGAGCACTTGCGAGGGGATTTCTTACCGCTATAAGGGTAGTGCGCACGTCTTTAAGGTCCAGGATGGCCAGGTGGTGGATTATGCTTATCATCAGAAGGGATTCTCTGATGCCACAGAATGGAAAACGGTTGTTCTTGCATGGGATGATATCCAGCAACCGATCTGGGGCGATGAAGTTGAGCTCAATCATGCGAATATTAAGAAACTGGCTTGGGAAGTTGTTGGTTATAAAGGCCTCGACCTTCAGCCGGAACTCAACTACCTCTATGTTGACGACCTCAAGTGCGTTAGCATCCCGTCTGGCATCAAGGCTGCTCGCGTTGCTCAGAGCGGCATCAAGTTCTCTGTGCAGGGTGGCATGCTCAATGTCTCCCTCAACAAGGGCGGCTTTGTGAAGGTGCAAATCTTCGACATGATGGGCCATGTGGTCACTTCTCGCTCCGAAAACATGACTGCCGGTATGCATCAGGTTTCTCTGGAAAATATGAGCCAGGGTAACTATGTTGTCCGCATCATGAACGGCAGCGATTCCAAGATGGCTCGCATCTCTATCAAGTAAGACTGTGGCGCCTAGAGCGCTAAAGTAACCATCAAAAACGCCTCGGATAAAAATCCGGGGCGTTTTTTGTAGTGTTTTGAAAAAAGCGGAGTTTAAACTCCGCTTAAAAAATGCATTGTTTCGTCGAAAACTAGATGGTTCGCTTGCTACGCTGGTGAAGACCTACTGCAAGTCGCGCTGGAGCACTTCGATTTTCGCCTTGGACCATTCCTCGAAATCGTCCTGGGCGATGTGGTCTTTTGCCTCCTGCATCAAGTGCAGATAAAAGTGCAGGTTATGGATGCTTGCGAGCGTAAATCCGAGCGATTCACCCGCGTGGTGCAGATGGCGCAGGTAGGCGCGGCTGAAGTTTCGGCAGCAGTAGCAGTCGCAATTCGGGTCCACGGGCTTGTCGTATTCCTCGGCGTGGCGGGCGGCCTTGTAGCGGAGTACGCCTTCGCTTGTGAAGAGCATGCCGTTCCTTGCGTTGCGGGTGGGCATCACGCAGTCGCACATGTCCACGCCCCTGCCGATGAGTTCAAGCAAGTTCCACGGGGTGCCTACACCCATCACGTAACGGGCGTGGTCCTGCGGGATGATGTCCGTGCAAAAATCCGCGATTTCGTACATGGTTTCCGTCGGTTCGCCTACGGAAAGTCCACCCATGGCGAATCCATCCGGGTCAAGTTCTGCGATGCGCTCGATGGCCTGCTTGCGAAGATTCTTGTGCATGCCTCCCTGGATGATTCCAAAGAACTGCTGGTCGTAACCGTGGATAGGCGGGTGCTCCTTGAGCCACTGCATGGCTTCCGCGGTCCACTTGAGCGTGTACTTTAGGCTGTGTTCCGCTTCTTTTGCGGTGCTTGGGTACGGCGTGCATTCGTCAAGCGCCATGATGATGTCTGCGCCGATTTCGCGCTGGGCGTTCATCACGCTTGCCGGGCTAAAAAAGTGCTTCGAACCGTCCAGGATGCTCCTGAATTCCACGCCTTCGGGCGTAATCTTTCGCAAATCCTTCAAACTCCACACCTGGAATCCGCCGCTGTCCGTAAGTACTGGCTTGTCCCAGCTCATGAACTTGTGGATGCCGCCGGCGGCCGCAATCTTCGGCGTTGTCGGGCGCAGGTACAGGTGGTACGTATTCGCGAGAATAATCTCCGCCTTGATGTCCTTCAATTGCGCGGGCGTCACGGCCTTCACGGTCGCCTCGGTACCCACGGGCATAAAGATTGGCGTGTTGATGTCGCCATGGTCCGTGTGGAGCACTCCCAGGCGGGCCTTGGATTTCTTCGAAGTCTTTTTGAGTTCAAAACGGTTCATCAAGAGTAAAGATAGCTTTTTTGTGACGCAAATAAAGGCTTTGCTTGATTCCGAAAACATGCGAATGCGGTTGCCGTTGTTTATTTGTCCATAGGAATTGTGTTTGTGTGTGGAGAAATTTGCTTTTGAGGGGGTAATTTTATTGTGGTGCTTCTGCATGGTGTTGGAGCCCACGTATGGGATGTTATATGATGTCTAGAAATATTAAGGCATGTCTTGGCTTGTGCGCCGCATTTGGTCTTGCATCGACTGCAATGGCCGATAATCCTATTTCAACTTATCACTATCTTGCTGACCCCGGTGCAGCGGCAGATTCAAACTATTTCTATATCATTACGGACTCCGACGACCCGGCAGCGGCCGATGCGGGTGGCTATAATATTAAGGCTCTTTACGGCTTCCGCAGTAAGGATATGCAGAACTGGACGGACTTCGGCATTATTTACGATGCCCGCAAGGTGAATGGCATTAACGACATTTGGGCTTCTGGCATAGCGGTTAAAGACGGTATGTTCTATATCGTGTTCCCGGATGGCGGTGGCGGCGGTGTCGGTTATATCAAGGCCCCGGCCATCAATGGCCCGTGGGAAAATGCCGTGAGCGGCAAGAGCAAGTTAGTAGGTGGCGCGGGCGTTATCGGCTGCGATGGCGTTTCCTGGTGCTTTGACCCGAGTATTTTTATTGATGACGACGGCAAGGCGTATGTAACCTGGGGCGGTGGCGAAAGCAATAGCCGTCCGAATACAGACAATTTTGACATCGTTCAGTTGAATGATGCCATGAACGGCGTTTCCGGTTCTGCTTCTCATGTGAAGGTGAACAACTTGCCGACGCGCAAGATGCTCGAGGCCTCCTACATCCACAAGTACAAAGGGAACTACTACTTCTCTTACAGTACCGGCTGGCAGCAGGGTGCGCCCTCCATTGACTACGCTATGTCCACGAACGTGAAGGGTCCCTACACTTGGAAGGGAACCATTCTTGACGACCCGAACATGAACGGCAAGAGCATCAACGGCAACAACAACCATCATGGCATTGCTGGTTTCAAGGGGCATTGGTATGCGGTGTACCATGACCGCCGTATCGCAAAGGGCTACAACGGCCTTGAAAAGATTCCTGCCGACGATGGCAGACCGAATCCGAACGAAGGCTACCACCGTAGTGTCTCTGTGGATGAATTCTTCTACAATGCCGATGGCACCATTCAAAAGATGAAGTTTACCGACGAGGGCCCGAAGCAGATTGAGAACTTCGACCCGTACGATTGGTATCCGGCTCTCACAAGTTCCAAGCAGAAGGGCATTCGCAGCCGTTCCAACTTTGTGCAGGGCAAGGTGGCCGAACATTACCTGCTTCCGCTTTCAACAAGGGAATCTTGGATTCGCGTGAGTGGCGTCGACTTTGGCACGGCGGCGACTGGCTTCACCGTAGAAGCGGCGAGTGCCGCGGACGGCAACAAGATTGAAATTCGCACGGGGTCCGCGTTGGGTACTTTGGCTGGCTCCTGCACTTTGAAGAATACGGGCAGCAAGAACACCTTTGTGGAAAATTCCTGCGAAGTCTCCGGCCTCAAGGGAATTGTCGACCAGTTGTTCCTCGTGTTCATGGGCCGCCAGGATTCCACCATGGCCATCAAGGCTTGGGGTTTCGAAGGTAGCGGCACGACTCCTCCGACTCCGCAGAGTCCGTTCGGCGGTACCGCTTGGGCGATTCCGGGTAAGATTGAGGCCGAGAACTTTGATGAACCGGGCGTTGGCCGCGGCGGTGATGTCGATTCCTACAACGAAAACGATGCTGACAACCATTCCTGCACGGATGCGGGCAAGGAAGCCGAGTGCAGCGATTACCGCAACGGCACCGGTGTGGATATTTACAAGAAGGCCGATGGCAAGCTTGTCGTGGGCTACATCAATGAAGGCGAATGGCTGGAATATACCGTGAATGTTGCGAAGGACGGTGATTACACCATGTATGCCGCGGTCGCCTCTGCAGGCGGCTCCAGTTTCCAGATGTCCATTGACGGCGAGAGCCTCACCGAGGCGCTCGAGGTCCCGAAGGCTAGCGCCGAAGAAAGCTTTGACGAGTATGGCAAGGTCAAGGCGAACGTGAAACTCACTGCCGGTACGCACATCCTGCGTTTCACCGCGCTCGCCGACTGGTTCGATGTGGACTACTTCAATTTCGAGGAGGGCAAGGATGCCGCCGATACGAAGCCTATTGGTGATAAGACTGTTGGTGACAAAACTGTTGACGGCGAGACTATTGACGATAAGACCGCAATTGAAATGCGCCAGGCGCTTTTGCAGAATACGCTGGATGCTTATCGCGTGTTTGACCTCTCCGGCAAGGAGGCTGGCATTGTCCGCCTGAACGGCAGGACAGCGGTGCAGGCCTTGGGCGAGGCTGGCTTTGTGAAGGGCGTGTACATGCTCAAGCAGGTCAGAGGCAACAAAAAGTTTATGGTTTCTGTATCCAGGTAGAGATTTAAAAGCTCCCTAAACACAACACATCCAAATTGGCGCTTTTACAGCGTCATAAAACACCCCGGAACGAAAGTTCTGGGGCGTTTTTTTTTTTCACATTTTTCCACGTTTGCCGCTTTTTCGCTAGATTTTTTGCACATTTTGCCACTT
Organism: Fibrobacter sp.; assembly: GCA_024398845.1. Taxonomy (GTDB): domain Bacteria; phylum Fibrobacterota; class Fibrobacteria; order Fibrobacterales; family Fibrobacteraceae; genus Fibrobacter. The sequence continues at coordinate 11,863 of JAKSIM010000062.1, forward strand.
TGAAATTTTTTTTGAATAGCTTTTTGCGGTTTGGTTGCTGGATATGAGCAAAAAGAACGAAAGCCCCGCCCGGCGGGCGAGGCTTGGGTTAGGAAGGAGAATTGCTCGAGTCGGAGGAGCGTGTCAGCGTGCTCTGATGACGAACTTTTCCTGCCCGACGCGGACGAGGTAGGTGCCTGTGCGGGGGAGGCTCGTCCCGAAAGTGTTTGTTTGTATGCGGGTCACGTTTAGCAAACGCCCCTGCATGTCGAATATGGCGAGAGGCTTGCCAGCGGCGCCTTCGATGGAAAGCGTGCGGTTGCTTGCCTTCACGGAGTAAAGGTGTGCCGCAGTAGCTGTGATGGAGGCGGTTCCCGAGGAACTGCTTTCGGTCTCTGAGGCAGAACTGCTTTCAGGCTCTGTGGCAGAACTGCTTGTAGGCTCTGTCGCAGAACTGGACGTCGCGTCAACGTCGCCGGAACTTGAGCTGGTCGGAACTTCACTGCTGGAGGATTTGGCGGAACTTGAGCTGGTCGTAACTTCGCTGCTGGAAGATTTTTCGGAATTGGAAGATGTGACGGAATTGGATGAAATTGGCGTCACGTCGTTAGAACCAGGTGCTGCGAGCGTTGGGCCTGCGTAAGCCTGAATGGAATCGCGGAGGGCGTACGCCTTTTCTTTGGTACTCACGTCGGTAACGCCCATGCTGTAGGCTGGCGTGAATGCGGTGCCCTGCCCGGTGGTGTTGCCGGAAGTCTTTTCGTAGTAGTTCCCGATCATGGAAACCTTGGCGCCTTCCTTGGACTGGTTGTTGTAATCCAGCGGATTCTTTACTCCGATGAACACGTTGTTCTCGACGCGGATGTTCGCCTTCATGCCCGCGCGTACGCAGTAACTTGCAGCGCTGCTGGTGTAGAGGTTGTTGACGACGTGGACCTGGCCGAATCGCACTCGAGGCATGCGTTCCTTGACGCCGTCGCCCCACCAGTTGTGATGGGCGGTAATCTTCAGCGCGTTCGCGTCGGCGGTCTTGGAATCGCTGTTGCCGAAGAGGTTCGAGAACTGGTGGTTCTTGGAGGCGGAAGTGTACGTGAACTTGCTCCACGAAACGGTGATGTAGTCGGATTGGTTCACGATATCCATGTTGCCGTCGTGGCCGTCAAAAACATGCACGTGGTCAATCCAGACGTTCTTGGATTCGTGATTGATTTGCAGACAGTCTTCGTCGTCTTCGTCCACGGCGCCGACGCCTTTTACGGAAATGTTCCTGATGATGACGTTTTTGGAGCCGGAAAGCTTGATGCCGCTGCCTTTTGACGGCTGGGTGATGGTGACTCCCGGGTAGCCGTAAAGGGTGACATTGCTTCCGACTTCCACGGTGCCTGCGTACGTGCCCGGCTTTATGTAGATGGTCTTGTTGCCGGCCTTGGCGAATTTCTTGAGGTCGTCGACGTTGTCGACTGTGACTGTTTCGTATTTTGCACCTCCGGTGGTGCCGCCGTTCTGGGTGGCCCAACCGGTAAGCGGAAGTGCCGGCCCGTAGGCTGCTGTGGCGGAGGTTGCGAGGAGTGCGCCGAGGGCGGCCGCTGCGATGGTTTCTTTTAACATAATCCAAAATCCCTTTTGATTTGAAATTTGAATGTTCTCAAATTTCTTCTTAAATCTAACTATAAATTTTGTATTAATCAATGTAAATAATGTAAATTATTGGATTGTGTGTTCTCAAAAATGTTGTAAAAAAGTGGGAACGGGAAAACGCAAAAAAGGGTTCGGCGGCTTATGTGTCAAAAGGATACCTGAAAACAGGTATCTTTTCCATTAAGTGTCAT
>JAKSIM010000063.1 GCA_024398845.1 Fibrobacter sp.
GCCCACATGCAAATAGCCCGTGGGGCTCGGAGCAAAGCGGACGCGAACAGGACGAGATTCAGACATAATTCCTCTTTGAAAAAGTTATAGTCAATTTTCGTCACAAATTTAGCAAAAAGAGATACGCTTTTTCAATTTTGGAGTCCATTCTCGGTCAAATTTCCCCTAGGTTCAAGACAGTTTTGACTGACATTTCTATCTTTTTGGCACTCAATAAGTTACGCATCTTTTTCGTTAAGGATAATTTAATGGACGCTTTTAACGCCTTTTTAGATACCGTCGACGGCTACGTATGGGGAATCCCTCTTATAGCCGTAATTTTGTTCGTCGGTCTTTTACTCACCATGCGCCTCGGCGTATTGCAAATCACGAACCTCAAGAACGCCCTGCGCTACGTCATCCGCAACGAGACCGAAGGCGAAGGTGAAGTTTCGAGTTTCGCCGCCCTCTGCACGGCCCTTGCCGCAACCGTCGGCACCGGCAACATCGTCGGTGTCGCAACAGCTATTGGCACCGGTGGTCCAGGCGCCCTCTTTTGGATGGAAGTCGCCGCCTTCCTCGGCATGGCCACCAAGTACGCAGAAGGTCTCCTCGCCGTAAAATACCGTAAAGTTGATAAAGATGGCAAAATCCTGGGCGGACCATTCTACTACATTGAAACCGGCATCAAGGAACGCTTTGGCAAGAATTTCAAGTGGCTCGCTATTTTATTTGCCACCTTCGGCGTACTCGCGGGCCTTTTGGGCATTGGAACTATTACGCAGGTAAACGGCATTACAACAGCCGTTGCAACTGTCATTCCGACAAATGAATTCGTGAACATCGGCGGGAATTCCATTTCGTTCTCCACCGCTCTTGCGGGCGCCATCGTGACCTTCTTTGCAGCAGCCGTCATCATCGGAGGCCTCAAGCGCATCGCCAAGGTTTCGACCGTGATTGTGCCGTTCATGGCCATCTTCTACATTATTTTTTGCCTTCTCATTATCGGCCTCAACCTCTCGCAGGTGACCAGCGCCATTGAGACGATTATTCGCGCAGCCTTCAACCCGAGCGCCGTCACTGGCGGTGTGGTGGGCACAATCTTTATCGCCATGCAAAAGGGTATTGCCCGCGGTATCTTCAGTAACGAAGCCGGCCTCGGTTCTGCCCCGATTGCAGCCGCAGCCGCACGTACCAAGGAACCTGTCCGCCAGGGTCTCGTCTGCATGACTGGAACCTTCATCGACACGATTATCATCTGCTCCATGACGGGAATCGTCATTGTCGTGACCGGCGCCTGGGACCCGCAACTCGGACTCCAGGGCGTAAACATCACGATGGAAGCCTTCACGCGCGGTCTCTCCATTTTCCCGGCAGGTGCGACCATCGCCCCGTACATCTTGACACTCGCCCTCGTGTTCTTCGCATTTACTACGATTCTCGGATGGGCCTACTATTCTGAAAAGTGTCTTGAATACATCGTGGGCCGTGGCAAGAGGGGCGCTGTACTCGCCTACCGCTGGCTTTACGTCGCCGCCGTCTTTGTAGGTCCGTACCTCACGGTAAGCGCCGTGTGGACCAGCGCCGACATCTTTAACGGCCTCATGGCGTTCCCCAACTTGGTCGCCCTGATTCTGTTAAGCGGTGTCGTCGCCCGCGAAACAAAGAAGTTCTTCGGCAAGATTGGAAACGAAAAAGTCTAATATTCGTAAAAAACAACTCTTCAGGAAGGTTGCAATATGAAAAAAATCGCTTTCTTGGCAGGCACCTGCGCCTTGTTCTTCGTCATCGCGTGTGGCGATGACTCCTCCACAAGTTCGTCCAAGGACGAAACTCCAAGCACGGCAGAAATCGACACTCCGAAAGAAACGGACAAAGTTGATTCCGGTTGCACCGTCAAGGAAGCCGACGAGGGTTTCGACATCATTTGCAACGGAGATACCATCGACACGATTCACGACGAAGAAACCGAGCAAGAAACTTGCCATGTGAAAGACACCGTCAACGCCGCCGGAAACGATGGCGTAAAAATCACCTGCGGGGATTCCACCCGCATCGTATGGTCCGCAAAGACCGACGATGACAAAGAAACCTCATCCAGCAAGGATAAAAGTTCTTCGTCCGACAAAAAAGAGACCACGGAAAAAAGTTCATCGTCCATAAAGTCAGACGACTCATCGTCTTCCGAGGAGACAAAAATTTCTTCGTCTTCCGAGGAAACAAAAAATTCCTCGTCCTCCGAAAAGGCAAAAGACTCCTCGTCCTCCGGAAAGACTACGTCGTCATCATCCGAGACGTCCAGTTCTTCTTCCGATAAAAGCATCTCCTCTAGCTCTGAAGAAACCCATTCGTCTTCGCAGTTAAATGCACCCACGGTTGAAACCTTAACCTGCAATTCCATAAAGTTCACCACCGACACGGCCTTCTGCTTCAAGAGCACGCTTACCGGAAAAGCAGCCATCTACAAGCTTTGTGGCGGACTCCAGTACGACCCGGACGTCGCGACCTGCGAGGGGGAAACCATCAAGGTGGAATGCGGCAGCACCGCCTACGACACTCTCAAGAACGTTTGCCTGAACGAACTTCTCTACCCCCTGACCGCCACAGAAAAAGGAATCGAAGGCGTCTACATCGGGGCAAACGACACCACCTTCGACAGCGACAAGAACATCATCAGCATAAAGCCAATCTATTTTGCCAAGGGCAACCTCCTATTGGTCAAGAAGGATGAAGGCGTTTACGAAGGCGTCGTCCCGCCATCACCGGGAATCATTTCCAAGGGGGCACGCGTCAAGTACCACAACGAACAGTACTACGATATCGAAGCCGATACGTTGGACCTGTTCTTGTACGGGGACACGAGCGGCTACTTCTACCTGACAAACATGAGTTCTCCGAACAACATAGAAGGTAACGACGCGTACGACATTGCCCGAGCCAAACTGGGCGGCAAATGGAGACTTCCCCGAGTGAAGGAAATAAAAAGTCTTTATGGGAAAATGACCAGCGAAACCATCATCGACCATCACACCCTTTGCTACAACATAACAAATCCAATCCACAAAACAGAAATTGCACTCCCTAGCAGCGGAGTGTACACCGACACCGCCTACGTCAACTTTGGACTTGATTATTCCTATTATATGACTTCACAAGTGACGTATGTTTTTTACCCAACTTTTCTCAACCCCACCTCGTCCCTCTACTACTGCAACAAGCGATACGGTTATGCAGTCCGCCCGGTATTCTCCGGCGAATAGGGAAACAAAAAAAATTTAAATCTCGGCATCGGGCGAAAAGCCCAGCATGCCGCAAAGTTCGGGACCGATGGTCCCGTTTTGCATTGTAGTCACAAGAATGCGCTGTTCCAGTTCGGCGGGCGGATTTTGAGGACCCGCACAGGGAATTTCGCAAACGTCTAGCATTCGCGGCATACCGCAGGCAGCTTCCTGTGGAATCACGCCCATCGCCTCTTGCAGCAGGCGTTCGCCAAGAGCCGCGTGGAGCGCAAGCGATGCATCAATGTACTTGAGGTGCGTCGGTTCTTCGAGAATAAAGTTCAGCGGAGCCTTTTGGTTCAGCACCCGGGATTCCGGCACAGCCTCGCCAAATTCGTCCTCGACGCCCATGTTCGCTAGCACCGCGCGAGTTTCCAAAAGAGCCTCCGTCAAGGCCGGGCGCGCAAGCGCATTCTTTACACCCGTCGCGGTCACCACGAAGTCGGCCCCGCGAATCGCAGCAGTCACCACAGCGTCGTCAAGACAGTCGAGAATCTCCACATCGTTTTGCAAAAGCATCGGCGAAAAATCGCTAGACGAAGGAACCGAACTCAGAACCGCGTCGACAGGAGTCCCGGAAGTTGCGTCGACAGAAGTCGCGGAAGTCGAATGGACAGGAATCCCGGAAGTTGAGCGGACGAGAGTTGCGACGCTCACTTGCATACCGCGCTGCACGCCCTGCAGGGCAATACCCGAACCCACCTTGCCACTCCCAAAGACAAGCAGTTTTTTTCCCGCGAAGCCAGCCCCATCGTTTTTTCTATATCCAAGTTGCGCAAGGGCCCTGAAGTACCCCTCGCCCGTACCGAGGCTCGTTTCAATGCGTTTTACAATACCACTGTCGGCTACATAAACAGGCAGCGGGCACTTTTCAAAAAACTGCACGCCGCTGCGCGTGAGTTCCACAAAGCCGTAACGCGGGTGGCACTTGGCAAACAACCCTGCGCAGTCGAGAATCAAATCCAGGAACTCGCCCTCGGCCTCGGCCTCGAGCACCTGTTGCGGAGTCACCACCTCGATTCCATTCTCTTGCAGCAAGTCGACGATTTTTGGGTCGCAGGTTATGGCACGACCAACCAACAATTCGGCACCGCCAGCCATGAGGGCCCGGTACTCCAAAAGGGTATTCCTAAAAATGGGGGTCGCCACCAAAACACGGAGTCCCTCGAACGGTCGTGAGCACGACCATTCCTGCAAAAAAGCACCCAAAGCAGGGTATTCTTGCAAATCGTAGTTGGAGTTTACAATTTCGTCAAAAAGCATACCCCCAATATAGTTAGAAAATCGTTTAAATTCACTCAAAAAAGCAACTTTTACGCCTTTTAGAGTGTTGCAACAAACAACAACGGAAACGTCCAATTTTACACTAAAAAAAGACAATATTTATATAAATCTCTTGTAGACAATCAAAAAGGATGGTTTATGGAAAAGAGAATTATTGCGGCTACCACCGCTATCGCCCTTGGCTGCTCCATGAGCATGGCCCAGGAAATCGCAACTTGGTCCGGCGACCGCAAGGCCGCGGCCTCTTTCACTTTTGACGACAGCGCTCCGAGCCATGTGAGCGACGTCGGCCCTGCATTTGACAGCTACGGTTTCAAGGCGACCTTCAACTTAGTAACAAATTGGGGCATGGACGGGTTCCAAGGCCTAGCCGACAACGGTCACGAAATCGCAAGCCATACAAATTCCCATAACGGCAGCGGTGCCGTATATAACGAAGAAGCCTCTTCAAAACAAAAAATCAACGAAAATATCAAGCAAAAATACGGTTGCATCACAATGGCATACCCGAACTGCAAGGTCCCCGACGCCAACGCAGTCAGGCAGAACTACATTGCAGGCAGAATCTGCAACGGTTCCTGGGATGGAATGGGCGATAACATGAGCAAGGACGGTCCGAGCGACTGGACGAAGGTTCCTGCAATTATGACTGGCGATCAAGGCACGAACGACTTCAAGGGAGAAATATCAAAAGTCGCGAACTCTGGCGGATGGGTCATGTTCGTCACCCATGGTTTGCAAGGTAAAAACAACAATGGTTACGCAAGCTATTCACCGACGCCGCTCAGCGCCATTACAGATGGTCTGGAATACTGCAAGAACAACAATATTTGGGCAGCCCCGTTCGGTTTCGTCGCCATGTACGTGAAGGAACGCAAGGCTTCCAAGGTGAACAAAAAGAGCGGCGATGCCAACAGCATCACCTTCGAAGTCACCCACAGCATTGCAGACAACGTTTCCAAGTACGACTATCCGCTGACCATAAAGATCAAGAACGATAACAACTGGACAAAGGTCAAGGCCACCCAGGCCGGCGCCGACATCGAAGCATCCATCAAGGATGGCAACATCCTCGTCGATGCCGTCCCGAACGCAGGCGACGTGGTCGTTTCCAACGCCGACGCTTCTTCCACTCCGGCATCCTCCTCGAGCATTGCAGAATCCTCCAGCGCTGCCACTCCGGCATCCTCGGCCAACACGCCGGCATCTTCTGCTGACACGCCGAAGTCCTCGAACAGCAATCCGTGGGGACCGAACCCGTGGGGCCAGCAAAGCAGCTCTAGCACCACAGCTATCGCCGGCATTGAATACGAAGCCTCTGTCGCCGTGTACAACGAAAATGGTTACATCACCGTCAGAGACGCTCAGGGCTTGAGCATCACCGTGTTCAACAGCCTCGGCCACAAGGTTCGCGAAACCCGCGGTCTCGGTTGCGAACAGAAGGTCTACACCGGAGCAAAGGGCATGTACATCGTGAAGGTCGGCAGCCGTGTCTTTAAGACAAAGTTGCAATAGATCGCGAACGATTAAACCCTATCGAGTTTTTCATTAGCAATCTCTCCTAAAACGGCTCCCTCTAGGGAGCCGTTTTTTTTAAACAAAGATTTTGCTAATTCGGGCGATAATTCGAGTGGTTATCCGGGCGTTAATCTACGCAAAAACTGCGTAGATTAACGCCGTTGTTTTTCGATTGACAAGGTCACAACCCCAAAAAACAGTTTTCGGCAGCAATGTTCAAATTCCGCTCAACGCCTTTTTAGTCGGCGTTTTCCACGTTCAGCATTTGAATGTCGCCGCGACCAGGAAGCGGGCGAAACACGCGCATTTCTTTTTTGACTTTAGCACCCGTAGGCTCCGTAGCCGTGCAGATGAACAAGTAGTTGAGACCTGCGACAATCTGCGTAGAAACGCTTTCCGGTTCCAAGTGCAAATAGCCGTAATCCTTGGTCGCCTCGATAAAGGCCGCGGAGTCTTCGGAAGCCAGCGGACGAAACTTTGTGTACGCACCCGCAGCAGGAGCACCAGCAGGGACTTCTGCCGGAGCGACGTTGGACGCGACTCCGTTGGAGCCCGCAATAATGTCGTTAGAGCCTGCGCCGAGACCCGCAAGAAAGCCGTCTATTTCACCAGAGGCAAAGCCCGCGTTCAAGCGCTTTTGCGTAATGCCGTATGAACCCACAATCTTCGCGTTCGGTTCAAGCGCATGGAGGTCGAACGTACTCGCCTTGCGGCCACCGCTACCGAAGTTGCAGAAATTCACTACGACCTTCCCCGAAAGATCCGTACTATCGAGGAACGTGTGGATGGGCGGGGCAAATGTCCCGAACCAAATCGGGTACCCCACATAGACCGTATCGTACTTGGAGAGATCCACCTTGGCGTTCTTCAATTCCGGGAACGTACCCGCGGCCTTCTCCGCACGCACAGCCTCAATCGTCGCATTGTATTCTTCGGGATAATCCTTGACCATTTCCAGTTTTACCACATCGGCATGCGTCTTTTGCTGGAACAAGTCCACAAGTGTTTTGGTGTGACCTTGCTGCGAGTAATAGACTATCACGGACTTTGTCGTTTCCGTTTTGCCAGCATCACATGCAGCCAGGAACGAAGCCGAAAGCAGCGCCACTGACGAAAATTTCACCATCGAACAAAAATTCATATAACCATCCTTTATATAGACAAAAAGATAATTAGAAATTTATACACCGTGACGGGCGAGAGGCGAGAATTCTAAGCCCGATGTAATGAGCGAACGGGCTTGTGTGAGCCGAAGCCCCCAGGCGGAAGCTGGGAGCGGAGGCGAGAGTGAGCGAACCGCCGGAGGTCCTTCGCCCGACGTAATGAGCGAACGGGCTTGTGTGAGCCGAAGCCCCCAGGCGGAAGCTGGGAGCGGAGGCGAGAGTGAGCGAACCGCCGGAGGTCCTCTGTCCGATGCAATGAGCGAACGGGCTTAATAAGTCAGTCTCAAGTGTGCATGGGCTTCGACGACGTTGATGACGTAGTCGCCGAGCTTTTCGCAGTCGTTCACCACGTCCATGTAGTGCACGCCGAGCTGGTAGCTGTACTTCTGATCTTCGACATCGTCCACGTTCTTTTCCTTTAGGAGTTTGCGATAGTCGTTGATTTCGTTTTCGTAGTTCAACGAGCGTTTAACATCGACCATCGGTTCATCCTGAAGCACGGATATCATGTGCGTCAAAGCCTTGTCACAAAGTTCCATAATGTGCTTGATGTGGCCATACTGTTCTTCGTTAAAGTCAGTCTTGCTGCGGTACTTGCGGTTGATGGCGCGGGCCATGTTGTAGCAAGCGTCGCCAATACTTTCGATTTCGGAAATTTCCCTAAGCATAGCCTGCACACTCGACTTACTTTCTGGGCTCAAATGGCCCTCGCTTACCTTCGTCAGGTAATTTGCGATTTCAATTTCCATGTTGTCGCTAATGCCCTCGTACTTCTCGATACGCGCAAACAGCTTGACAAAAGCCTCTTCTTCCTTCAATTCCAAAAGTTTCGGCACAAAATTGAACATCTTCTGAGTACGCTGGGCGAACAAGGTTATTTCCTTGCGGGCTTCCATCAAGGAAAGCTCCGGCGTTTCAAGCAAGCCTGAACTGATAAAGTGCAGGCGGGAATCTTCCTCTTCCTCGGTCGTTCTGGACTTGAACACCTTGCAGACAAATTTTTCAATGAACGGAATGAACCAAATCAAAAGAAGCGTATTGGAAACGTTGAACGCCGAATGGAACGAGGCCAACACCACGGAAATTTTCGCGAGATTCGAGGCATAACAGGCGTCACCCTGGTGACAATCCAAGTCAAAGCCGACAACAGAGCAAATCGTCTTGAGGAATATCGGCAACACGCAAGTCACCCAGCACACGCCAGCCACATTGATGGACAAGTGAGCAAAAGCCGCACGACGCGCTTGGATATTTGCCGAAAGCGCCACGATATTCGCCGTAATCGTAGTACCAATGTTTTCACCAAGTACAAGCATGATTCCCTGATCAATCTGCAAAACACCCGTAGAGCAAAGAATCATGGTAATCGCCATGATGGCGGCAGAGGATTGTACACACAAAGTAAGAACAGTTCCCATCAAAAGAAAGAACATTGAATTGAAGAACGTGGGATCACTGAAATGCGCGAAGAAGTTGCTAATGGACGCACTTGCAGCTGGATCGTTGACCAGCGTAAAGCCAGTTTCCTTCAGGGAAGTTAGCCCGAGGAACAGGAAGCCGACACCGAACAGGAATTCGCCGCCCACACGATGTTTTTTCAAGTAGATGAGGACAATGCCTATAAAGAACGCCGGATAAACAAAGTTCGCGATGTTAAACGAGAAGCCTAGGCTCATAATCCAAGCAGTGACCGTCGTACCGATGTGGGCGCCCATGATAACAGAAATGGCTTGCGCCAAGGTGAGCAAGCCTGCATTCACAAACGAAACCGTCATGAGGGTAGTCGCAGTGGAACTCTGCACAGAAGCCGTGACGAACATACCCGTAAAAGCACCCGTAAAACGGTTCGTCGTCATGGTTCCAAGTACATGTCGAAGCTGTGGGCCAGCCATCTTTTGCAGGGCGTCACTCATGGACTTCATGCCAAACATCAATAGAGCCAAGCAGCCCAGGACCTTAAATACCATCCAAGTCATTTTAGGATGTTCCTATAAAAAATGAAAAACTATTGAATTCGGCCAAACACCCTAACAACCAGACGAAATCTAAAATAAAAACAAAATCAAACTTTGTCAAAACGAAAACGCCGGAGGCTGCAAAAAAAACATTAACTAGTGGTATAGGTTTAATTATTTTCAACGAAACGAATCTACGTTATTTGCAAAATGGATAAAAAAAAGCCAAAAGAGATTTTTCCCTTTTGGCGAGTTTAGGAGCTTGCGGTCGCCCCAATCACCACAAACTAGTACGTCAGTCTTACGTGTGCGTGGGCCTCGACGACGTTGATAATGTAGTCGCCAAGCTTTTCGCAATCGTTCACGATATCCATGTAGTGTACGCCCATCTGATAATCGTACTTCTGGGCATTGATATCGTCCACATTGCGCTCTTTTAGCAACTTGCGGTAATCGTTGATTTCGTTCTCGATGTTGAGAGCGCTATTCACATCAACTTGCGGCACATCCTCAATGACATTAATCATGTGGTTCATGGCCTTGTCATTCAGTTCCATAATGTGCTTGATGTGAGCGTACTGTTCTTCGGTGAAATCCTTCGGGCTACGGTACTTGCGGTTAATGGCGCGTGCCATATTGTAGCAGGCGTCACCGATGCTCTCGATTTCGGAAATTTCCCTAAGCATGGACTGGATGCTCGCCTTACTTTCGGGGCTCAAACGACCTTCGCTCACCTTGTTCAAGTAATTGGCAATTTCAATTTCCATGTTGTCGCTGATCCCCTCGTACTTCTCAATGCGGGCAAATAGCTTAGTAAACTCGTTCTCGTCCTTCATTTCGAGAAGCTGCGGAACAAAGCCGAACATCTTCTGACTGCGTTTTGCAAACAAGTTAATTTCCTTGCGAGCCTCGAAAAGCGAAAGTTCCGCAGTGCTCAAAAGACCGCCGCTGATAAACTTGAGGCGAAAATCCTCGTCTTCTTCCTTGCCCACAATAATCTTGCAAATGATTCTTTCCATCGGCTTGATGAACCAAATGAGGATGCACACGTTGCACACGTTAAAGGCCGTATGGAAACCGGAAAGTGCGTAAGTCACGCGAACGCTCGCCTGCGCGATTTCTTCCTGGGTTTGCGGCACAAAATTCGGGTCAAAGCCAACGATATGGCAGACCATGTTCACAAACGGATGGAAAACGATGAGCACCCAAATCACGCCGAACACGTTAAAGAGCATGTGCGCCAAGGCCGCGCGACGGGCCTGCGTACTCGCCGAAAGGGCAGCTAAGTTCGATGTCACCGTAGTACCAATGTTCTCACCCATCACAAGAGCGATGCCCTGGTAAATCGGCAACACTCCGCTGCTGCAAAGAATCAAGGTGATTGCCATGATAGCCGCCGAAGACTGTACGCACATCGTGAGCACGCTACCCAGCACAAGGAACAGGAGCGTCGTCCAGATGCCCCACCCGCCGCAACTCGCAAAGAAGTTGATGACAGCCTGGTTGTGCGAGAGGTCCATCGCCACGGCATTTTCGCGGAGCGTGCAAAGTCCGAGGAACATGAACGAGAAACCGAAAATGAATTCCCCAAAGCTTTTCGTAGAGTTCTTCTTTGTATAGCTGAGAATGATGCCGAGAGCAAAAAACGGCCACACGACGCTACTCATGTTGAACTGGAACCCGAATATGGACATAATCCATGCGGTGGCCGTCGTACCGATGTTTGCGCCCATAATAACAGGAATGGCCTGACTCAATGTGAGCAGGCCAGCGTTAACGAACGAAACTGTCATGACGGTAGTAGCAGTCGAAGACTGCACGGCAGCGGTAACACAAGTTCCAGTGAGGAGACCGCCCAGCCTATGCTTCGTCATGGTGCCGAGAACTGCGCGGAGATGCCCGCCGGTGAGTTTTTGAAGACCTTCACTCATGGTCTTCATGCCAAACATGAGGAGTGCCAGGCACCCAATCATTTTGAGAATCATTAATGTCATATAGGACCTTCCTATGAAGCACCGCTACCGGGATCATCGTCGCTGCCTTTCAGCTAGACCGGACTCACAACGCTTTCAATTGTTATACGTTAAAGTTAGCCCAAATATAGAAATAAAGAGAAACCCCGCCAAGATGGCGAGGTTCAAGAAAATATTCTTTTTTTATGGCATTATGGTTTCACGAATACGTGAAACATTTTTTTCAAGATTCATGTTTCACTCATTATCTACACAACAGCAGCGCTAAACGCGTTCTCCATGATTTTTTTCAAAGAGAACGAGGTATGTATTTAAGTTATAGAGTAAAACGATGCTCGGAGAAGAGGGTTAAGGTTACTCTTCTTCGACATCAATCACTTCTCCTGGATCATCTCCCGGACTACCCGACAGCAAGTTTCCCAGAGCGACCATTTGCACTATTTCCATTTTCGGCGGTTGATATTCTTTCTTTTCCATTCTATTCCCTATTTGATAATAATTCTTTGACCATTGTAATAGTACGTACCCTTGGCAGTCGGTTTTGCGTTGAGAGCGCGACCATTCATGTCGAACCAGCGATTGGACTTGACAACTGTCGGAACAACCGTAATCTGTTTCACGACCATTGGTTCCTCTTCGCCATCTTCAATTTCAACACTAATATTTCCTGGCATTTCAGGAATGATAGCAAAGCTTTTCATGCCAGTAACAGCCGGACGAGCCTGCATATTCGGCTTTTCATACACCAGATACGCACGCATCGGCTGAATTGTAGCCCCCGCTGCAACTTTTTTAAACTCACCAATCTTGGTTTCTCCGATGTTCTCCGCAGCAAAGCCGTACGCACGGCCGAGTTCAGAATCATCAGCACCAAAGGTTTTGTATTCATAGACGCCTTTCATAGTCCATACGATACCATTTTCCGTTTTAGCTTCCGTTTTGTACGGACCTTCCATCGAATTGAGCGTCAAGTTTTCTCCGGACTTGGCAAATTCAATTTGAGTGATACTTGAGTTCGCCACCATGATATATGGCGTATTCGCCACGAGTGTTTCAGTGACCTTAGAAACCTTCACCACATAACGGCGACCTTTATCATTTTCCGCAATTCTCTTAAACTTGTAGAACGTAACACCGCTTTCGGAAGGCACAGGCACAGAGAACGGCACCATAAAGGTTTCGAGAGCACCAGCAACCATATTGCGTTTGTAAACAACCTTGCCTACCTCAACATCCGTCGGAATGACAAGAGTTTCATCGGAGTTTCCGTTTAAGGTTGCCACCAATTTGCCACTAACGTTTTCAAGTTTAACACCGCTAATCGGGTAGAGCTTGTTTTCGCCAATCGCAGCAACCTGTTCCGCAGAAAGGATGCCCTCGTAGATCTCACCGTCGGCATAGAACTGCTTGCCGCCCTTCACGACGACAATGTCACCTTCGGAGAAACCTTCGTCCTTAAGGGTGGTGCTGTCAGTGGCAGTCGACCAATCAAGAACAACGATATTGGCACTCGTTGCGTTGATATCAATGGTCGGGTACTTGTCGCCAGGAGCCTGCACCCAAACGTAACCACCTTCGGCGCTATGCAAAGCAACAAAAACATCACCATTGGCAAAATCGTCAGCAGACTTGTTTGTGCCATAATCGCCAACCTGTTCGGAAGCCAGGTAGTAGGAGTTGG
>JAKSIM010000064.1 GCA_024398845.1 Fibrobacter sp.
CGGTAACATGGGCGTGGGCTGGAACTGGGAACAAACCTGGGTTCCCGAGGAAGTCTACAAGTTCTTCGAGCAGTTCTAAAAGATTTTCAATTTCCCAGAATTTCCGTCACCCTTCTTCGGCGTCCTCGAAGGTTTTGGGGAGCTCCTTGGTGGTTTTGACGCCGAGTTGCCTTAATTTTGCGAGCGCGTCACGAGGTTCCCGGAGCCTGTTTTGAGCTGTTTGAGGGCGTTTCCGTAGGCGTCATTCGCTTTGCCGAGCGTGGCTCCGAGTTTTTCGAAAGAGTCGAGGAATCCCACAAACTTGTCGTACATTTTGGCGCCTTCTTCTGCGATTTTCAGGGCGTTTCGGTTCTGTTCTTCGCGGCGCCACAGGTCGGCGATGAGTTTTATACAGGCGATAAGGTTGGTGGGGCTCACGAGCAAAATGTGCTTGTTGTAGGCGTAGGTCCAGAGTTCGGCATCGTTCTGAATGGCGAGCAGGTATGCGGGCTCGACGGGCACGAACATCATCACGAAATCGAGCGTCCCTTTTTGGGCTTCTTCGTACTTTTTGGCGGCGAGTTCATCTACATGCTTGCGCACCGAGGCTAGGTGTTCCTTGAGCGCGAGCGCGCGGGCAGCCTCTTCGCCCGCTTCGCAGTAGCGGCTATACGCGGTAAGCGAGACTTTGGAATCGATGATGATGCAGCGGTCATCGGGTAGTTTGACGAGCACATCCATGCGGAGGTTGTTCCCCGCTTCGTTTTTGATGTTCTCTTGCGTGGTGTAATGTACGTCTTTCACGAGGCCGGAGCGTTCCAAGATGGTCGAGAGAATCATTTCGCCCCAATCGCCCTGCACTTTGGAATCCCCTTTGAGGGCTGTCGCGAGGTTATTTGCCTGCTGTGACACCATCTGGGTCTGCATCATCAAATTTTTGATTTCGTTTTGCAGGCTTGCATGCTGGGCGGCGCTCCTTTCGCGGTTTTCGAGTACGTTGCGCTTAAAGTCGTCCAGATTCTGGGCCAAAGGCTTGAGGAGGGCTCCAATGTTCTGGTTGCTCGCCTCCGAGAACTTCCTGGATTTTTCTTCGAGAATTCGCGTGGCAAGTTCCTCGAACTGCAGCCGAGACTTTTCTTGCAACTCCTTTTGCAGCTCGGCGTTCGCACGTTCCATTTCGGCATTCGAGCGGCCCTGCAACTTGAAAATCAACAGCGCGCAGGCCCCACCCACGATTACTCCGACCAACAGCAGCACAGCTTCCATAAAAACTCCTTTGAAATGGCTACACCTCAAATATATATCTTAAAGAGTGTCAATAAATTACAGTTGATTCAATAATCGTCCGGCTTTAAAACAGCTGCTTACAAGAATTACGTTCCGGTAAAGTTCCTAAATATTTATATTGTTTTGGAATCGTTTAACAACAGGTCACCCAATGTCAAATTCAGGTTTCACTCGCACAGAATTCACCCCGGAACGCATCAGTTCGCTCGCCCAAAACGAGATTTTTGTGTTCGGGAGCAACCTCAGGGGAATGCACGGAGGCGGGGCGGCGCGCATCGCCGTAATGAAGTTCGGGGCCATTATGGGCCAGGGAGTAGGTTTACAGGGGCAGAGCTACGCCATCCCTACCATGCAAGGCGGCGTGGAAACCATCAAGCCATACGTGGACGAATTCATCGAGTTCGCCAAGGCGCACACAAGCCTCAAATTTCTGGTAACGCGCATCGGGTGCGGCATCGCGGGCTTTAGCGACGAAGAAATCGCCCCGCTGTTCAAAGAAGCGCTCCCAATCGCAAACATCGTGCTGCCTCAAAGTTTTTGCCAAGTGCTCAATGCGGTTTAATTTTTAGCCCCCGAAGCCGGACCATCCCTACCCAAAACAGGCCAAGCATAGCCCCGACAAAGCCACAGCCTTCACTCTTTTCTATATTTTTCACTAGAGAAGGCCCGACGAGGCCAAACGTCAAAACAGACGTCGCCAAACGTCATAACGGACGCAGCCAAACGCCAAACCCGACGCGGGCCAAACTAAAAAAATAGAGGCTTTATATGTTGACTCCCGAGCAAATCAAGGCAAAAAAAATCTCTGGCGAAAAGGTTTCTATGATTACAGCATACGATTTCGCCTTCGCCCGCATGGCCGAGGCCGCCGGCGTGGACCAGATTTTGGTCGGGGATAGTCTCGCGAACACAATGCTCGGATTCAAGAGCACGCGCGAAGTCGGGATGACCGAAATGCTCATCTTTGCAGCCGCCGTTTGCCGCGGAGCCCCGAACACGCACGTCATTGGCGACATGCCCTTCGGTAGCGACGCAACTCCCGAGCTCGCCTACGACAACGCCCGCCGTTTTTTGGACGTGGGTTGTTCAAGCATAAAGCTCGAAGGTACCCCCAAAGGCGTCATTGAATTCCTGCGCAATAAGGACGTTCCGGTTTGCGCCCACCACGGGCTGTTGCCGCAAACCGCAGAGAACTTCAAGCAAAAGGGCAAGACCGACGAAGAGGCCGCGGCCATTGAGGCCGCAGCAAAGTATACCGATAACCTGGGCTGCTTCGAGATGGTGCTGGAGCACATTCCCGAGGAACTCGGCACCCGCATCACGCGCGAAGTGAACGCAGTAACCATAGGGATTGGCGGCGGAAAGTTCACCGATGGTCACGTGCTTGTGATGCACGACGCGCTTGGTATGCACAACGGTCGCATTCCGCCGTTCGCCACCAAGTTCGTCGACATGTACGCACTCGGTGTTGAAGGTTTCAAAAAATATGTGGAAAGCGTGAAGGCAGGTTTGTAAAATTTTTCGGGATCTAACGCCCCGAAGGCCTTCGCGCAAGTTGCAAAAGTACTCATAGTAGGTCGCAAGTACGCGCACACGTCAAAATCCACAATTATCTTTTTGAGTATCATTAAGTTACGTAACTAAAATCCGGTTCTCACCGGGTTTTTCTTTTTTCATAGAAAATAATGTCAAATTGCGTCAAAGGCTTATTTTATGCGGAACGCATTGCGACGCCACAAACAAATTAACAAACTCTTTTTTGACGTTTTCTTGAGTCAAAATTTTTCGCTGTCAATAGGCAAAATAAAAAAAAATGAAAAAAAATTAAAAAAGTGTTGATTATTTGTGAAATAAAAGTTATTTTATAGTCATCAAACAATTAACCCTCAAAAAAGGAAGAAAAACAATGGCTGAAGCAAAGAAAACTGTAAAGAAGGCTGCCCCGAAGGCTGCTGCTAAGAAGGCTGCTCCGAAGGCTGCTGCTAAGAAGGCTGCTCCGAAGGCTGCCGCCAAGAAGGCTGCTCCGAAGGCTGCTGCTAAGAAGGCTGCTCCGAAGGCTGCTGCTAAGAAGGCTGCTCCGAAGGCTGCTGCCAAGAAGGCTGCTCCGAAGGCTGCTGCCAAGAAGGTTGCCGCTAAGAAGCCGGCTGCCAAGAAGGCTCCTGCTAAGAAGGCTGCTGCTAAGAAGTAATTCTTCCAAAAGCAAACTTTTGAGGAAGGACTCGCAAATGCGGGTCCTTTCTTTTTTTATCTTTGAATCATGATTTCAGAAAAAGATCTTGCCGAACTCGAAAACGTCCCCTACGACGAACGCATCAAGCGCATTGAAAAGTTGTTAGAGGGCAAAGAAAATCCACGCGCCTTTGAACTCGGGCTTTTGCTCGCGCTCAAGATGGGGCAAGAGATTCGCGAAAAGAAACCTCTCGGTAGCGAATCGGGCGATTTAGTCGCCAGCTGGAGCGGCAAGTACCCCGAATCCGTGGTCGAAGAGGCCATTGCAAGCGCAAAGGAATTCATGCTGCACCCGGCGTCAATCGCCGAGAAAATTAAGTCCGGCGTTTTGCGTGCCAAGGACATCGCCGATGGTGCGACGGACTCCGACGACAGCTCAAATAAAGACAGCGCGAACTAGGGGCGACCATGGAAAACAAGCTCAAAGCGACTATAGATATTGGTAGCCACAGCTGCATTTTGCTTATCGCGGCCTTCGAAAACGAAGTAGTCCCGGCGACGACAAACGCAGAGACCGGCGAAACCATTCCCGAATCGACCCGCCAAAAGCTGGTTCCAAAGCTCCAGAAGGTAGAAGTCTGCCGTCTGGGCGAAGACATTTACGAACACGGCGCCATCACTCCGGAGCGCATCCAGGAACTCACGAACATCATGACCAAGTTCCGCATGGATTTGCACGCGCTGGGCGCAGACCTGCAGGCGGTCGCCATGACCGAAGCCATGCGCAAGGCCTCGAATCCGGACGAAGTCATTGCCGCCGTCGAAAAGGCCGTGTGGGTCAAGCCCCGCGTGATTACCGGCGAAGAAGAAGGCAAGCTCACGTTCCGCTCCGTAAAGGAATGGCACGGCGCAGACATCGTGACGGTGGACATTGGCGGAGGCTCCACGGAACTATCCAATGGCGAAACCACATTCTCGATTCCGGTAGGCGCTCTCAAGATGTTCAAGGCGATGGGTCCGATTCCGGGTCCCGAATACAAGAAATTCGTGAAGGAAACGTTCAAGGACGTGAGTTTCAAGGGCATGACCAAAAAGCCGGTGTACCTCATAGGCGGCACAGGCACAGCCCTCGCCATGGTATTCTTGAACAAGCCGCAATTTGACTACAAGTCCATTGAAGGTCTCGAAATGAGCATCGCCGATTTGGACGCCGTTACCACGCGTATATCAAACCTCTCCAAGGAACTGCGCGCCATGCTCCCGGGGCTCGAAAACGGGCGCCACGAAGTCATTATTTGCGGGCTCTTCTGGCTCAAATCGCTTTTAGAAAAATTGCGTGTTGAAAAATTCATGATTTCGACCGCGGGGCTCCGCTTTGGGTTGCTTTACCCGCCGGAACCTGAGCCGGAACAAAAACCAAAGGCAAAACGCACTCCTCCTTGGATCAAGAAGACCGCCGAAACTGACAGCGAAGAAGCAGCGAGCAACTAAGTCGCGGGTCTTATACTTCTACAAGAGTCGCGACGAGGCAGCTGTCTTTTGTTTTGCCACTGCCAGCAAAGTCAACGTCCTGCCCGCGCATCCACGCGGTACGGGCATGCGGGTGCGCGCCCGCCACAGCGGTAAGCACATCACGCGCAAAGCCCTTGAGGTTGAATTCGCTGTAATTGGAACTCACCATAAAGAACCCGCCCTTGTTCAAGAGCGTAGCGCAATCGCCCACAAGCGGCATTAGGTGTTCACGCACGTTAAAGTTGAAGCCCTTGAACCGCGCAAAGCTTGGCGGGTCGAGTACAATGCCATCGAACTTGAGGCCCTTCTTTTGAGCCCAATGCACATACTCAATGGCATTCCCCTTAAAGAATTCGCCCGGACGCAAATCGAGTCCGTTGAGTGCGTAATTTTCGCGACCCTTGTCCAGAATCTTGCCGCTGATGTCGGCGTTCGTCGCAATGGCCGCACCGCCTAAACGCGCATGGACCGAAAAGCTACACGTGTAGCTAAAGAGGTTCAAGAACCGCGGCGACGTTCCTTGCGGCATTCCCTGCGACGTTCCCTGCGACACTTCGGGCAACGGAGCGCTCCCGGCCATGGCGCGAAAACGTTCCTCAACTTCAAGGCGCACGCTCCGCATGTCCAAAAACAGCCCTGGATTCACGGTGTCGAGCAAGTCCACATTAAAACGAGCATTCCCCTCACGTACAGTTCCCGCGGCAGCGGAGGCAGAACCCATCATCACTTCCATGGGCGCATTCTCGAGGGACTTACCCGAGCTCGACAGGCGCTCCTTGACCACCACGCAAACCGGCGAAAAGGCCTCACCCACGGCTCTCACAATATCCATTTTTTGAGGCAAAAGCTCCGGGCCAAAAAACTGTACTTGATAGCGATCGCCAAAGCGGTCCAGCGTCATTCCGGGCATGCCATCGGGCGCACCATTCACAATTCGGTAGGCGTCGGTCACGTCAAACAGGGACGAACGGCGTTCATTGGCATCTAACAAAATCTGCTTGAAATTGGGCATACCTAAAAAATAAAAAAAATGAGGTCACACCCCCTTTTTGTAAACAAAAAATTTTCATGGCGAAGAATAAAACATCACCGTATTTATTATGCGGTGAGCGAAAACAACGCTCCCAGGAGCTAAATATATGACAACCCCAATGTCCACCATGGAGTGGATCAAAGCCAAGTTCAAGGATGAGACTCCGCTCTCCCTTGCCGAAGAACAAATTGTATTCAGCGAAATTCGCAAAGGCAACACTTTGGCCAAAGCCAAAATGTTAAACGCCAATATGAAGTTCGTAATACAGGTTGCGGCAAACTACAAAAACGATACGCTCTCGCAAGAGGAACTCGTGAACGAAGGCGCCATAGGCCTTTGGCGAGCACTCGAGAGTTTTGATGCAAGTCGCGGCGTGCGCTTTATAACGTATGCCGTGTGGTGGATCAAGGCATTTATCGCCCGCGCCATCAGCGAAAAAGGGAGCCTCGTAAGGCTTCCGCTAAACCAGCAAACAAGGCTTCACAAAAGCATCCGCGAATGCCGAACAGAAAGCGAGCTGGACCCCGACCTGCAAGAGCTCAACCACATTGGCGGGCGCCAGGTTTCGCTATCGCAACCCGTTAGCGAAGATGGAGTCCTCAAGCTCGAAGATATTTTGCTGGACCCCGAGCAAAACAGCGTCGACAAGGCTATCGAAGACGAATTTATCCATAATTTTACAAACAAGCTTTTAAATAAATTACCAAAACGAGAACATCTAATTTTAGCGCAAATGTACGGTCTTGAGGGGGGCGAAGGCAAAAGCATTCGCGAACTGAGCCGCTTAATGGGTCTATCCCGAGAACGTATACGACAACTGCGCGACCAAGCTGTTACACGCATCAAGAACATGAACAGTGACGGGCACTACAATCAAATTCTTTTGGAGTGCGGCTGTAAAGTTTAACTGAGAAATTTACAACTTTAGCTGCAAAGCACCACGATTTTATTTGTCGAGAGTTTTAATCTGGTCGACAAATTCGCCGACTTCCTTAAATTCTCGATAAATAGAGGCAAAGCGCACGTAGGCCACCGGGTCTAACTTTTTGAGTTCCTGCATCACCAGGTTCCCAATCTTGTCGTAACCCACTTCAAAATTATCATTCACCGGGAGCGCGTTTTCGACACGGGTCGCAAGCTGGTCGATGTCGTCCATCGTGAGCGGGCGCTTTTTGCAAGAGTTCATGATACCGCGAATAAGCTTTTCGCGTTGGAACGGCTCCTTTTCGCCACTACGTTTGATAACCGTCAAAGGCTGAACTTCGATGTACTCGCGGGTCGTAAAGCGACGACCGCATGCAGTACACTCGCGACGCCTGCGAATGGAGGTTCCACTCACGCGGCTATCAACAACTTTGTCATTATCGTTTTTGCAAAACGGGCAAATCATGTCTAGAATATAGGATATTTTATCCCTAAAAAACAAAAAAGCCCGCAAAATGCGGACTCTTTTCTAATTGGGATAGTTTTTTGGCTTAGTTTGCCTTTTTAAAATCGGCAACGTTAGCAGCAAATTCATCGAGGTATTCCTTCGCAGCCTTAACGACAGCTTCGGGAACATAACCGAATTCCTTTTCAAGCACGCCAGCCGGAGCGGAGGCGCCAAAGCGGGAAAGACCGCAAGCCTTACCGAAGCCACCGACCACGCGGTCGAAGAGAACCGGGAGGCCACTCGAGAGGGCGAACACCGGGGTCCACGGCACAATAATCTGGTCGCGGAAGGCCTTCTCCTGCTTGAGGAACAAGTTCGGGCTGATCATGGAGACCACGCGCACGGCCTTGCCTTCGGCACGGAGGATTTCGGCGGCCTGATGTTCAAGAAGAACGTCGGAGCCGTTAGCCACGAGAGTGAGTTCCGGCTTCTTGCCAGCGGCGGTATTGTCGCTCACAATGTAAGCACCATTGCGGCAAGCCTTGGCGGCTTCGTAGCGGTTGTCACCCGGGAGGGTGTTCACCACCTGGCGCGTGAGGATAAGAGCCGTCGGGCTGTCGGTATTTTCAAAAGCCATTTCCCAAGCGGCGAGCGTTTCAAAAGCATCGGCCGGGCGAAGCACGAGCATTTCGGCCTTGCCGCTTTCCTTGGTGAGGCATTCGAGCAAGCGAATCTGCGTTTCGTGTTCAATCGGCTGGTGCGTCGGGCCATCTTCGCCAACGCGGAAGCTGTCGTGCGTAAACACGTACTTGACCGGGAGGCCCATGAGGGCTGCCATACGCATGGCCGGTTTCATAAAGTCACTGAACACAAAGAACGTGGCGCAAATCGGGTAGAGACCGCCATGCAAAGCGATACCGTTGCAGATGGCGCCCATCGTGAGTTCGGCAACGCCCACCTGGACAAAGGCGCCCTTGAAGTCGTTCGGGCGGAAGATGCCCGTCTTGTTGAGGAACGCCTGAGTGTTGTCGGAGTTGCTGAGGTCAGCGGAGCTGCAAATGATGTTGTGGAAGTTTTCGGCGAGGTAGCCAAGAACCGTACCGCTAGTCACGCGGGTAGCAACGCCTTCCTTAATCGGGAGGTTGGAAAGGTTGAGCTTCGGGCCCTTGCCAGACATCCATTCCTTGATGGTTGCTGCCTTTTCGGGATTTTCCTTATCGTAAGCGGCCTTAGCCTTCTTCCATTCAGCGGCGATTCCCTTGAGCTCCTCCATACGAGCTTCAAAAGCGGCCTTCACTTCGGGGAAGATCTGGAACGGATTTTCCGGATCGCCACCGAGATTCTTGACGGTTGCAGAAGTGCTTGCGCCGGCAGCGTTGAGCGGCTGACCGTGCGTGCTGACTTCGCCTTCGTAACTCTTGCCATCTTCGGCAACAGCACCCTTAGCCATGGTGGTGTGACCGTAAACGAGCACCGGCTTTTCGGTTTCGGCCCAAGCGGCCTTGAAAGCCTTGCGGAGTTCGGCGATGTTAGAACCGTCGCATTCAATGACGCGGAAGCCCCAGGATTCGTACTGGGCCTTGAAGTCGTGGCTCATCACGTCCTTGGTCTTGCAGCTAAGCTGCACCTGGTTTGCGTCATAGAAGAAAATCAAGTTGTTGAGTTTGAGGTGACCGGCAACGCGGCCCACGCCGTAGGCGATTTCTTCTTCGAGACCGCCGTCAGAAACGAGGCAAACCGTCTTGTGTTCGCAAATGGTGCCAAAGCGTTCGACCATAAAGCGTTCTGCGATAGCAGCACCGAGGGCAATGCCGTGGCCAATGCCGAGCGGGCCCGAGGAATTCTCGATGCCAAGGGCGACGTCCACTTCCGGATGGCCCGGAGTGCGGGAGCCAAGCTGGCGGAAGTTCTGCACATCGTCAAGCGTAAGGCGGTTCGTGAGGACAAGCTCAGAGTAGAGGAGCGGGCTCATGTGGCCCGGGTCCATAAAGAAGCGGTCACGAGCGATCCAGTTGGCGTCGTTCGGATCAAAGCGCAAGAATTCGCCAAAAAGCAGCGTAATCGCATCGGCGGCGCCCATTGCTCCACCCGGATGGCCCGACTTTGCCTTCTGGACCATGGCGGCAGAAAGAATACGGACGTTGTCAGCTGCTTTGGTGACTAAAGAATCTTGCACAGTAAACCTCTTTAGATTTGGATTTTAACGCGCCAAATGTAGTTTTTATTATTCAATATCTCAAGGTCTAAAAGCCTAGGAAAACACCAATAAAAGAAAAACTTATATTTGTGTCAGAAATCACATTTTGCTGAGAAGCACCAATGAAAAACTATATCTTAATGATACTCAAGAACTTAGCCCATCCCAAGGCAATTATCGGCCTCATTGTGGCCCTGGCAATCCCCTTTTTAGTGTACCTTGGCCCGAATATTGAGCACAAGGACACCATTAAACAACTGGACCTCTACCTGCCCTTGCCCCTTTTTGGCGTGCAGTTCATCGCCATCATAGTTCTTTTTTGTCTTTTGAGCAAGGATTTCCGCGAATGGATCAAGGGAATCCTCCCCGCAAAGTCGTTCAGCATTCTCACGGTCGTTTTTGCCGTAATGGTCTCCATTTTTGCCGCCACGCAAATTGAAGCCCGACACCGCGTACAAAGCGACGAGAGCGTATTCATGGCCGTAGCACAGAACATGTACTACAACCAGGAATCGGGCACCTGCAACCAAGGCGATTTCGACAAGGGAACCCTCAATTGCGTTTCCAAGTCCAACAGCTTTAAAACAAAGGGCCTCGCCTTCCTCTACACCATTGGCATGCCGCTCTTTGGCACGGACCTCCACTGGATTTTCAACCTGGAACTCTTGCTGCTCCCGCTCGCATTCTTGCTTATGTTCCTCGCGATTGTCGCCTGGACGCGCCAGCCGCTGCTAGCATTCTTTGCGGCGCTCCTCACGGCGCTACAACCGACCGTACTATTCCAGTTCCGCTCCATGTCGGTGGAACCGCTCTACATTTTCCTCTCGGCACTAGCCCTCTTCACATTCAAGTGGGCCTACGACAGGAACACAGTCAAGCACTGGGCCCTCTTCGCTCTCGTACTCGCCTTCTTTGCGCAGACCCGCCAAGAAACGGTATTCTGCTTCGCCCCGTTCATCCTGTTCGCCCTTCCCAAGATTCTCGACAAAAAGGACGCCAAGGCTCCCGTATTTTTCGTAACACTCTCGCTCTTTAGCGTGCCGGTGCTCCTCACCATCAGTTACTTCCAAGGCTTTGGCTTCCAGGGCGGTGAATTCGAAGCCCACGGTCACTTTTTCGAAGATCTTGCCCGCAACTGGGACGAGATGACCAAGCCCCTCAAAGATAACGGCGAACTCGAAAATCCGTTTCTCACCTACTTTAACTACCTGTTCCTTATTGGTGGCATCTACCTGATTTTCCGCGCCATTTACGATGCAAAAAAACAAGACAAGTTCTATCTGTGGACACTCGTTTTCCTCGTTTTGTACCACATTCAAACCTATGTTATTTTGGAGAACGTCTCGGGCGACTTCAGCATTCAAATCAACCAGCGCTACAGCTTGGTGATGCTCCCGAGCATGGCTTTTGTGGGCGCCCTTCCCATTGCACACGCCATTGAATACTTTGCCGAATCCATCGATAAAAACAAGATTGCCAAGCTCTCGTTTATAGGAACCATTATTGTAGCACTCTTGTTTACCGGCTGGACCTTCCACTACAAGCAAGACTTCAACAATAATATAATGTACAACAGGAACCACCTGACCATCGAAGAACACGAAATTTGGGAATGGCTCAAGGAACAACCGCAAAAGGAACGCATGTTCATTTACGGCCGTCCGTGGCACTTTGTGGGTTACGGGATTTCTTCAATCCATTACGACAACGCCCGCAAAATGAGCAATGCCGATTTACAAAAGTTTATTAGCAAGTACAACGGCGAAGTCTATTACATTCGCGGACTTGACTGCTGGGACAGCCAGACCTACCACAAAAAGGCTGTGGAACATCGCATTGCCACTACCTGTGATGTATTTGAGCGCGAAATGGACATGGTGGGCGTCAAGAACATCCTCATTACCAACAACTACTGGGTGCAAATCGCCAAGTTCAACGGTCGCAAAAATTACAATCCCAAGAATATCATTGTAGTGAACGAACCTACCACCAAGGCCGCCCCGCAAGCCGAAAAGCTCAACGTTAACGAACTAGAAGAAAACTCCGACGTCAACAAAATTGAAGTGGATTCAGTCCACTTTACTTACAAGTTCAACGAAAGTTCCAAGGCCGCATCCAACTGGCAATACATTATTGTTTTGAACAACAAGATTATGCAAAAAGGCGAATACCAAAAGGGTGAATACGACTTTGTGGTAGATTCCGACACTTTACAGCCGGGTTACAATCAAGTTCGCTTTGTTGTGCAGGACCTCGAAAAGAACAGCAAACTAGCCGACATTTCCAAGTTCTACTTTAACGCCGAGGGTGGCGTTGTCCCGCTTACAAGCATCAAGCACGAAAGCCACAAGCAAGGCTGGGGCAGTTTGCACATTGACCAGAGCATCGAAGGCAACAAGCTCACGCTTGACGGTCAAACCTTTGAAAAGGGGTTCGGCATGCACGCCGCCTCAGAAACCGTTTTTGACATTGGCCAAAAGTACACAAGTTTCCGCATTTCTGCAGGTCTAGATGACGAATCCCTTTGCAGCGACGGAGTCCACGTAGAAATTTGGGGCGATGGCAAGCTGCTTGCCCAAAGTCCGGTGTTTAAGAACGGCGAAATCCAGACGCTCACGGCTCATACCGAAGGCATTCAAAAGATAACCCTCAAGTCCATCCCCAAAAACGGCATTGACTGCACTCACGTGGACTTTGTGAACGGAGTTTTGATACCGTAAAAACACATTTATTCTATATTTGGCGCCATTATGCTTTTATCTGTAATTATCCCTGTTTTTAACGAAGAAGAAATCGTTGCAAAAACCTACGAGGTTCTCGAAGAGGAACTCAAGTGCTACGAACACGAACTCATCTTCGTGAACGACGGTTCCAGGGACCGCACCCGCGAAATCGTGG
>JAKSIM010000065.1 GCA_024398845.1 Fibrobacter sp.
TGACATTCTGCTTGTAAGGCAGACGCTCTGAACCAGCTGAGCTAATCGTCCAAAATGTTACTTGTCTTGCTTTTTGCCGCCGAAGAGAATTCCGATAGGAATCACAACTACATAGGCGAGAACCAAGATAAGCGGTGCAACGGTAAGGCTGATTGGATTATCTGCAGGGCCTGTAGCGAGGCAGAGGAAACCAACGATGAGCAGTAAAACGCCGATTGCAATAAGAATGAGATTCTTTTTATTCAACATTTACGCTTGTCCTTAAAGTTACGTGCCAAATATACAAAGTTTTCAGCCTTTGTCAACTCAAAATCCGCTAAAAACTAAGAAATTTTGCAAAAATTTATGTTTTCTCTTTACTTTTGACCTGGGTATTTCACTCGGGTATGATAGGTGCCGTCTAAGCTATGCAAGAAAGCCTTTTCTAGCTTGAACAGTTCCTTAATCGAAAGGTCGCATTCACTGAACTGCCCCTCGTTGAATCGGCCCTGAATCGTCTTGTGAATCATGTTGGCGAGGCTTTCCGGATTCTGATCCGTCATGGAGCGGCTAGTAGCTTCAATGATGTCGGCGAGCATCAAAATGGCAGTTTCCTTGGTCTGGGGTTTTGGACCGCGGTAGTGGAAATCCGCTTCGTTTACAACGGTATCAGTTTCTTTTTCGGCTTCTACAGCTTTTGCGTAAAAGTATTGGATAAGCGTTGTTCCGTGATGTTCGTTGATGGCGGCTGCTACAAGGTCGGGTATCTTGTAATCCTTGGCAAGTACGGCACCTTGTTCCACATGACCTATAATAATCTTTGCCGATTGAGTCGGGTCCATGGTGTTGTGCGGGTTCACGCCCTGCTTTTGGTTTTCGGTAAAGTATTCCGGACGCATTGTTTTGCCTATGTCATGGTACAGGGCCATTACGCGCACCAAGAGGGAGTTGGCTCCAATGCTGTCGGCAACTTTCTCTGCGAGATTCGAAACCTGAATGCTGTGGTGGAATGTACCCGGAGCAAGTTCAGAAATGCGCTTGAGAGCCGGACGGTTGAAGTCGGACATTTCCATCAAGGTGAGTACCGTGGTGATGCTGAAGATGCGTTCAATCAAGTGGACAATCAGTACAGATGCAATTGCCGTACAAGCCATGATGTTGATGCTGCCGACAATCAATGTCTGGTAGAACGGAACAATGCCCATACGGTTGCGCAACAAGAACATTACGCAAATGGCGCAGGCCAAAGCGCCGATACCCGCCATAATGCTCCACACGAATTGCACGCGGTAACGCATGCGAACCAGCGGCGAAATGAGAATGAGCGTAACGCCAAAGACCACGATCATGGCCGCGAGATCGTAACCATTCAAAATTCCAAAAATTACAGCCGAGAATACCGAGAAGGCGAGACCGATACGCTGGTCGTAAAGCACGGTCGCAATCACGGGCGAAATGGCAAACGGGTAGAGCCACATCAAATCAACGCTTTCTGGAATCAGTGTTCCCTCAATGCGACCAACATAATTCACGAGGCTATGACCAGCCCAGAAGGCAATGACCTGCAAGGCGGCAAGCACAATAAGGCTCCACAGCTGGCGAGGCGTTCTAAGGCTCTTGGTGGCCGAAGAAAGGAAGAAGAACAAAAAGAAGATTGTAATAGCGATAAGGAAAATCAGGGCTTGGCCATACGGAGCCGTGAGCAAGCGCGTATTTTCTTCTTTTTGCTGGGCCTGCTGAAGCGCTTCAATTTTTTCAAGAATGTCTTTGGTCACTGGAGCGCCTTGCGTCACAATTTCCATACCACGCGGAACCATGCCCTTGATGAGTGTAACCTTGTTGCGGGCTTCTTGTTTGCGTGCTTCCGTTTCTTTTTCTAGGTAAAATACGTTGGGCAGCGTAAACACGTAAAGGACTTCATAAAAGGCGCTCTGCAAGCCTTGCTCGGTGGGGAAGGCGCTCTGCAGTTGGCTAAAAGCTTCTTCGATACGGCGCTGGAGCGGCTGTACTTCGCTTGCTTCCAACGTGTTTTCTTCGCTGTTCTTGATTAGCGAAACCGTTGGCTTGTTGTAAATCAAAGATTTGACATTGTCGATGTTGTAGTTGTTAATAAAGAGCTGAACTTCGGTTTCGGTCTTTGCCACAAGAGTGTTGGAAACGCCTTTGTCAAGCATCCTGTTGAATACGGCAAAGACGGAATCGCGAGCCTTGGGGTTCATGCACAACGGCTTGATTGCCGTAATAGAAAGACGTTGCTTTAAAACTTCGTAGATTTTTGACGCTTGGGAAACCTTGCGCTGCAAGGTCGTGTCGCCGAACTCGTCGTTATTGCCGTTACTGATTTGAATCTGCAATGCGCCGTACTGGCCGAGTTTGTGCAAGTACTGCTTGAGGTCTTCGCTAATGCGGTTTGTTTCATCGGCGTTGAATTCAAAAATGGCGCTCACTTTTTCGGCGGCACGAATGCGTTCGGCTTCAATCTCTTGCTTGGACTTTGGAATGTCGAAGTTAATGGGCGAAATGATAGTACGCGTACTGAGCTGGCCCAAGTGCGGGTGCTCGGCCTGCAAAGCGATGTTCTTGTCGGGGAACAAGGCGATGGCCATGGCGACTACAAGTATCCAACCAATAATCAGGTGAAATTTTTTCTGCTTCTTCTTCATTTCTTTTTGTCCTTTTGCTCGTAGGCAAGCAAAATGTCTTTGACCAAATGATGGCGCAGCACGTCGGTGGCGGTAAACTCGACCTGGGCGATTCCTCGAATGCCTTTGAGAATTTTCATGGCGTGTTCAAGACCCGAAGTTTGACCCTTGGCCAGGTCCACCTGGCTCACGTCTCCCGTAATAATAGCTTTGCTGTGAGGCCCGAGGCGCGTCAAAAACATTTTCATTTGGGCCGTAGTCGTATTTTGGGCTTCGTCCAGAATAATAAAGGCGCGTTTGAGCGTTCGACCGCGCATGTAGGCGAGGGGGGCCACTTCTATGGCTCCCGATTCCTCGTAGCGGCGAAGTTTTTCGGCGGGCAAAAGTTCCGACAGGCTATCGTGAATGGGCCTTAAATACGGAGCGATTTTTTCCTTGAGGTCGCCGGGCAAAAAACCGAGGGATTCTCCCGCTTCAACAGCCGGGCGAACTAGGCAGATTCGTTCGGCCTCATGGCGTTCTAGGCTAGCAACGGCGAGTGTTACCGCGAGGAACGTTTTTCCGGTGCCGGCAGGACCCTTCGCGAAAATCACATCATTTTTTTCGACAGCTTTTACAAGTTCGGCCTGCGCCGTGGTCTTGGCGGCAACGGCTATGCCAAAACGATTGCGGAATATCGGGGTGTCAGGAATAGCTTCGCTAAATTCCTGGACTCCTGGCCCTAATAGGCGTTCCACATCTTGAGCAGTCAAAAATTCGCCATTTTTAGCGGCTATTTTTAGTTGGTCCAGCACCGAAAGAACGCCCGTCATATCGGCGTTCTTTTGCGGCTTGATCTGGAGTCCAGGGAGGCGGGTTTGTATCTCAACACAAAAACGGCTCTCCAGTAGTCGGAAAACCGTTTCGTTCTCGCCCGAAACAATGCGTTTCAGGTTGTCGGATATGGAATAACGAGTTAGTTCACTCATCCATTAAATTATTGTGCAGCTTCAGCCGGAGCTTCGTCGTCAGACGGACGGTCGACCGGAATGCCGAGCTTGTTCTTGGCGTCAAAGATTTCCTTGCGGAGCTTATGGTTTTCTTCGGTGATATCCATAGCTTCCTTTTCGGTCTTCTTCAACTTATCTTCGTCAACTTCTTCCTTCGGAGCTGCCTTCTTGGCGCCACCTTCGGAATAAGAAGAACCGTCGTCAGAAGAGTAATCGTCGCTGCCACCCGAAGAAGAGCCAGCGCAAGCGGTGAAAAGTGCAACGGTGAGAGAGGCGAGGATAAGCTTCCAGTTCTTTAAAAGAGACATTATTTGAACTCCATTCTAATCTTTGATGGCTAAAATATATATAGTTATTGCGAAAAAGATGTTAAAAAAGGTAAAAATTCCCTATGCAAAAGCAAAAAATTATGTTTCAAACCTATTCTCAGGTATTTATTTCGTCAAAAAATTACGATTCCAAGGCAATTTATGCGAAAAGACGCCTAGCTTTGATGAAAAAACTCGACTCATTTTGCGTTTTCGCGGGCATGCCCGTAGAACCTGGTGGCGAAGAAGCATTTGCTCAAACCTGGACCAAGTTTGTACAAGAGCCTGCGTTTGTGTACCTTACAGGTGTCAATCAAGCGGGCTGTTATTTGGTTCTCGATTCTAGTTCCAAAAAGTCTACGCTCTTTGTCCCCAAAAAGGATCCGTTCAAAGAGTTCTGGGTGGGAAAGCGCCTCGGATTCCTTGATGGTGAACGCGATGTTTCGAGTTTGACGGGCATAGATGATGTGCGCCCGGCCGATGAACTGTGGAAGTTTATTGACGACCTCGCTGCTCGGTACGCCAAACAAAAAATGGTTAAACCGCACGCCTACGCTTACTTCTTTGAAAAATTTGAAGGCGACCATAATAAAAAGTTCAAGGCCACATTGCAGGCAAAACTGCGCAAGTACAAGATGGATGTTTTGAGTTGTGCCAAGGCTCATTTTGAAAATAGGCTTGTGCTTGAACCCGAACGTGTGGGCGAAGCTCGCACGGCGCAACGCATTACGAACGAAGCATTCCGCGCGTTGCTTGCCAACATGAAGAACATTCACAACGAACGTGAACTCGCCTTGTTCCTCAATTACGAGATGCAGCGCCGTGGTGATGGTGACCTGGCGTTCCCGACCATTGTTGCTGGTGGTGCCAACGCCTGTTGCTTGCATTACGTAAAAAACGATGAGCCTCTTGTTAAAGGCAACCTCGTTCTTTTGGACTTTGGTGTGAGGTTCGGTACGCTCCATAGCGATATCTCGCGCACCATTCCCGTAAATGGCAGGTTCAACCCTCTTCAAAAAATGTTGTACGAAATCGTTTTGGATTCTGCAAAGGAATATCAAAAGTTTGTACGTCCTGGCGTTTCACTTAAAGAAATTGGACAAATTCCGTGGGAATTTATTATGCGTGAACTTGAAACCCGCTTGGTTCAAGGCGCTAAAGGTACATACAAATTATTGTACGATAAACGCCCGCATGGAATAAGTCACTTTATTGGCGAACAAATTCATGAGGGGGATCCGGGCTCAAGATCCCTAGACGTGCCGCTTAAGCCGGGAATGCTCATTTCGTGCGAGCCCGGCCTGTATGGAACTTTCTCTGCAAATATTAACGGGAAACTTTACAAAGAAACTATTGGTATTCGTGTTGAAGATGATTTGTTAATCACCGATAAAGGTTTTGAAAACCTCTCCAAACGAATCCCTAAAACCGTTGCCGAAATAGAAAAAAGTTTTACGTAACCTTATTGTAAACTTTATTAGCAAAAAATTTGGATAAATCGACATTTTACACCTCCAAACGGAGAGTGTATGCTTATTTTTTTGCTACATTTCATGACGAATTTTTTTAACTAAGGGCATTTTTATAATGTGGAAAACTAAAGGCGCTGTTCGATATTTCTTATCGATTCTTGCCATTACCTTTGTTCAGATGGGTGTGTTCATTTACGCCCAGAAAATTTTGTCGGGTTCTTTCACCGAGGCGACCGGTGGTCAAAACTGGCAGAGTTTCATGCTCCAAATCTTCTTTATTGCTCCGTATGTAGTAATGGTTGGTTTTGCGGGCTTCTTTACCAACAGGTTCTCCAAGAATAGAATTTTGGCTTGGTCCTCCCTGTTCATGACGAGTTTTGTGATTGCCATGGCTGTTCTTGTGACGGTGGGCTGTCCGCGTGTCGCTTTCTGGCTCTCCATTGGCCTTTCTTGCGGCTTTGCTGTTCATAGCGCGGCCAAGTACGCTATTATTAAGGAAATGTTCGGCGTGCGCAATATGAGCTACGCCAATGCGTTCTTGCAGATTTTCTCGTTGAGCGGCATTATCGCCGCGAGCTGGCTTGCGATTGTCGGGGTGAACCTCATTGACCTCCAGGCTATGGCTCGCTACGATGCCGTGAATCACATTCTTTCGAATTCCGTGGTCATTCCGTGGATTTTAACGGGCATTAGCGTTTTGGGTACCGTGGCCAGCTTCCTTGTTCCTAAGGTAAAGTACGCCGACAAGAACATTAATTTCTCTACGGCTCGCCGCAGATTTAGCTTGGGCTGGCGTCATCCGACGCTTCGCGCTTCTATTATCGCTCTTTCGATGTTCTGGTCCATGGCGCAGGTGTTTGTGCTCATGTTCCAGGACGTGTCTGGCGCAAGCGATGTGAACATGATTCAGAACTACATTGCGTTCGCCATTGCGGGTTTGATGGTCGGTTCCATTTTTGCGGCTCACAACTCCAAGGATTTTATTGAGACTGGTTTTATCCCGCTTGGTATGATTGGCATGTCTATTTGCATGTTCCTCATCCCGTTCATGGCGCACCCCGTTGCCCTTGCTGTGATTTATTCTCTGGTGGGTCTCTTTGGCGGCATGTTCCTTGTGCCGGTGAACGCCCTTTTGCAGTACAATACGCGCCCGAATAACTCTGGCTGGGTTCTTGCTCTTGCAAACCTGATCCAGGCTCTTGTTTTGGTGGTCTTCTTGTTCTTGTACTCGGCCATGGTGCACTACACCAGCATTCGCCCGCAGCTCTACTTTATTGGACTCGGTTTTGTCTCGGTGGCCGTATTCTTCTGGGCGATTTCGAACCTTCCGCAGGCATTGGTCCGTTCTATGCTTCGTTTGGTGTTCAGCCGCTACAAAATTCGCGTTTTGAACGTCGGTAACATTCCAAACGACGGTCCTGTTCTTTTGGTAGGCAACCACCACAGCTTTATTGACTGGGCCATGGTCCAAATGGCAAGCCCGCGTCCGCTTTGCATTGCTAGCAATAAAGACCATTTCGAAAAATGGTACCTTCGTTCTATTCTTAAGCGTTTGGGCATGATCCGCATCGATAAGCAGCACCCTGAAGACGCTATGGCGCGTATTCACGAAGCTCTCCTTGCGGGCAAGGCCGTGGTCATTTTCCCGACGGGCGAAGTTTCCAAGTCGCCTCACGTGGAACCGTTTAGCATTGATTACACCAAGGCCGTCGAAGGCACAGAAGCAACAGTTCTTCCGTTCTACATCCAGGGTCTGTGGGGCAGTAACTTTAGTTATAGTGGCTCCGATATGTACGGCGCTTCCGCTGAACGTGCCGTAACGGTTGCCTTTGGTGAAACCATCCCGGCAACAACACCGGCTAACGACGTTCGCGCCATTATCCGCCATATTTCTATTGCCGCTTGGGATTACTCTGTCTCGTTCGTGAAACCGATTGGCGATAGCTGGATTCGAACCTACAAGAAGCATGTGAAGAACGGACCGGCGATTTATAACCCTGATGGAGGCCATTTCTCCGGCTTTAAACTCATGGGGGCGGTCGTTGCCTTTAGCAGGTTGCTCAAGCGTAAATTGGGTTCCAAGGAAAAGGCAGTCGGCATTATGCTTCCGCCGAGTCCTGCAGGAGTTATTGTCAACCTGGCCCTTTGGCTCTTGGGTAAAACGAACGTCAACTTGAACTATACGTCGTCTGTCGAGAACGTCAAGCATTGTGCCGAACGCGCCGATGCCCGTACCGTTATTACCAGCCGCATGTTTATGGAAAAGCTTAAGCGTCGTGGTAACGATTATACCCAGATTGCCGGCGAAACCATCAACCTGCTTTATGCCGAAGACCTCATGAAGGAAATACCGAAGGCTAAAATCGCCTTCTTCATGTTCTTCTGCATGTTCGCCCCGATTTGGCTTATCAAGTTCTTGTTCCGCAAGCGCGTGAATATTGACGACATTGCCGCCATCGTGTTCAGTTCCGGTTCCGAAGGTACCCCGAAGGGCGTTATGCTCTCGCACCGCAACCTCATGGGCAACATCCAGCAGCTGGCCTGCATCTTTAACGTCACTAAAAACGATGTGATGCTCTCGGAACTCCCGCTGTTCCACAGCTTTGGCCTGACTGTGACCACTTTGCTGAACTTGACGGAAGGGTGCCCGATTGTGGCTGTCGCTGACCCGACCGATGTGAAGACTATGGCCCGCGTCTGTGCCGAATTCCGCGTGTCGGCCTTGGTCGCCACTCCGACGTTCTTGCGCGCCTTTACCATAAGCCGTTACGTACACCCGATGGCCATGAAGTACGTGCGTATCATTATTGCCGGTGCTGAAGCTTTGCGACCGGAACTTGCCACGGCTTTCCGCCTCAAGTTCGGTAAAGAAATCTTTGAAGGTTACGGCTGTACCGAAACTGCTCCGGTGGCATCAACCAACACCGAAAATACGCTTCACAGCGACTACATGACCATGCAGGTGAACAACAAGCCGGGTACAGTGGGCATGGCCTTGCCAGGATCCCAGTTCTTGATTGTGGACCCGGAAACCAACGAAAAGCTCCCGACAGGGGAGGCCGGCATGATTCTCATTGGCGGTTGTCAGGTGATGGTGGGCTACCTCAAGGATGTCGACCGCACCAAGAGCGTCACTGTTGAAATCGACGGCAAGCGTTATTACCGCACGGGCGACAAGGGGTATTTGGACGAAGACGGCTTCCTCACCATCGTTGACCGTTACAGCCGCTTTGCAAAGCTCGGCGGCGAAATGATTAGCCTCGGTGCCGTCGAAAAGAAAATTCAAGATACGCCGGTTTTGGAAGGCTGTGACTATGTGGTCACCTCCATTCCGGACGCCTCTAAGGGCGAAAAGATTGTCTTGGTGTACCAAGGTGAAAAGGACGCCAACACCGTTATTAGCGAACTTCGCTCTAGCGGTATGCCTCCACTTATGATTCCGTCACTTGCCTTCCAGGTTGATGCGGTTCCTAAGCTTGGCACTGGTAAAGCGGACTTCACTACGGCTAAAAAGCTTGTCCTCTCCATGTTGGAAAAGAAATAATGAAAGGTTTTGCGCCAAATCGCACCGTTCGCTTCATTGCTGCGCTTATAGCGCTCGTGGGCATGTTCTGTCTCTTTATTGAGCGCGTCCTCTCGGTCGTTCTCAATATGGCGCAGGGAGCGGTGCAAATGGCGGTAGAACGCTACAGCAATTTTACCGGACGTATGGCTTTGGAAAACTTTGCTGAAGACCGCAAGCTTTTTGCTTTGGTCAAAGAAGCCGAAGAGAGGCTGCCTTCTGCCGACATTGCGCTCACCATTCTTATGGTTTTAAGCATTGTTTTAATTATTGTTGCGGCAATAGGTTTTGCTTTTCCAAGGCAATTCGCCCATGTTTTGGTGGCTTTTAAGCTTCTCAAATGGCAACAGAGCGACTTCGAAAACGAAGACGAAAATACTTTGTCGTCACCGTCTAAGAAAGTAATCATCATAACTTCTGTGGTTGTATTATTTCTATTAATTTTATGCCTTAGTATCCGTTACTGTTCGGAATCCGCAGCCATAGCTTTACAAGAGTCTGCGTCACAGGAACTCAGCGAGAATGCGTTGACCTACATTAACGCTCAAAAAAATTATTTTAGCCAAAAAAAGAGTATAGGCGGCCCCAAGGCACTCCAGCTGCCAGATTCCACTTCTACAGATAATTTTACGTTCAAGGTAACGGGAAGCCGATTTGTCGCCATCTCGAAAATTCCTTTTGGGGATTGCCCCGCCGGCACAAAATGGAGTGTCAATTCTGGTACAAAAGGCTTCTTTACCCAGGAACTCACTCTGGCAAGGGTTGCTCCCAAAGATACGAATTGCGTCAAGCTAGTTCCTGATTTTAAATATCTTGGTCGAAACAAGCCGACAAATAAAAAAGCTTCAAAATAAAACTTTTTTAGATATATTAAGTATGGGTTGCGTGGCTTTGGAATTGGTCACGATTGGAGTATTTCATGAAGCATTTTTGGCTGTCGATTTTAGTTGGCTTTGGAACCATGGGTTTTTGCGAGGCCCAGGCCGTGACTTGGGAAAACCAGTGCCAAAGCAACGGCTTCACGCAGATCAAGGAATCGGCGCACTTCGAAGTGTGCAAAAAAACGACAACCGACCAAGGTGCCCCGAACAACGTTTCCATCCCGGAGGCCGATGCCGAGGGCGTTCTCCAGTCGCTCGAGAAGGTCTTTACGTTCTACACGGATTCGCTCGGATGGATGTTGCCGTTCCCGAAAAGCCCCGATAAGAAACTCAAGAGCAACATTTACGTTTTTGAAAATGCCGTGATGTCGTCGCTTTATGGCGGCCAGGATTACGTGAAGGGCCTTAATGGCGAATACGGGCCCGGAATGTGGATTGGGGTAGGTTCCCTGAAGGATTACTGGGGAACTTCGCACGAGTTCGCCCACGGATTGCAGGGCGTTGCCGGATGGATGGGGAACAATTCCCACGCGGGCTGGTTTGCGGAAAGCCACGCCAACTGGATGGCGCACCAGTACAATCCGAACGACGCGCACTGCTCGGAGTACTTGATTAATTACCCGTACCTTTACTACGGCTCGACGCGCGACCGTTACTGCAACTGGCAATTTTTGGAGCACCTCAAGGAGGAATTTGGCGGTGGAAACAAGGGCGCCGCCGAAGTGAACCGCATCTGGATGGAATCCATACACGATGGTGAGCAGGGCCGTATGGAACAGACGCCTTTTACGGCAATGATGATGGTTTACGACTGGTCGCTCGAGGATTTGAACAGGGAATTCGGAAAGTTCGCCATGAAGAACGCAACGCTGGAGTATGCCCCTGCGAAAAAGGCTCTGTACAAAAAATCTTATGGCGATTACGAATTCAAGACCCGCCGCGACCTTTCGGGCTGGGACAATTACCGCAGACACACCCGCGTTACGATGCTGAACCGCATGGAAGACGCAGATGGCGCTTCCGGCAGCGCCGCTGAAGGCTCCGTCGGTGGTTCCGCCACTGGGGGCGCAAAAGCTGAGCCAGCGCGTTACATAGTGCCGAGTTACTGGGCACCGCAGCGCTGGGGTTACAACCTCGTGCGCATTTATCCGGATTCCGTAGGGAAGGTGACCGTAAAATTCCGCGGTATTGTGCAAAGCAAAAAGACCGTGGATGGATACAAGTGCTTTGGTGACAATACGGATGATTACATGGGCAAGCATTACGACTGGTGCAATTATGCTCCCGACGCGCTCCCTGATCCGGCAAGCCAATGGGCTTTCGGCCTCGTGGCGGAAGGCAGCGACGGCACGCCGCGTTACAGCGACTTGAAAATCGACACCGCTGGGAACATCTCCATTGACGTGAAGAAAGGCGACAAGGCGCTTTGGCTTGCAGTGACCGCTGCGCCCAAGGAAATGCAGACTATTCTTTGGGACCAATTCTACTACAGCATTCACCGCTACCCGTATATGATTGAAGTCGTGAACGGGAGCCCCGAAGGCTACAACAAGGATTTCTGGAAACCAAGCGGGAGCGGCTACACCGCCCACAGCAATGGCGGAGGCCTGGTGAGCAGCAAGGCGAAAGTGGATGCGACCGTTTACGTGGGCCCCGATGCCGTCGTGAACGGAGGAACGGTAAGCGGGAACGCCCGCATCGAAGATTTCGCCGTGGTCGATGGTGGAACCATCAGCGGTAAGGCTGTTGTTCGCGGCCGCGCCTTGGTCAGTGCTGGAACTATCAGCGATAACGCCATTTTGGAAGATGATGCTTGGCTCGTGAGTGGTTCCATCAGCGGGAATGCGAAGGTCGGCGCCATTTCAATCATCGTGAATACGACAGTTTCGGACGATGCCCAGGTTTATGGCGTGATGTGGGCTTTGAATGGCAAGAAACTGAGCGGAACAGCACAAGTTCGCGGAGACCTTGAAAATAACTTTGACAAGGAAATTACGAAGGGCGTGTTCTACGGCATGGTCAATACCGACATGCTGAACAATGCCAATTTCGGTGCAAATCTCACGACACCGCCCACGGAAGCAACCGCTGACTATTCAGACGCCAAATGGTACGCCATCGCCGAAGATTCCAACGGCGATTCAGATGGCGCCGGCTCCGAAGGCGGGGAAGGCGACAATACCACAATCGTCCAAACATTCGCTCCGTTGACAACAGCCGAAACCCAGTACAACGTATTCAGCGTGAACGGAAAGTTTATAGGGCGAGTAAGTGTTGCAAGCGGCTCTGATATTCGTATTGCACTCAAAAATGCGTGCTTTGGCAAAGGTGCATATATTGTGCTCCAGAATGACATAGGAAAATTGCTGATGATTAAATAAATAACAGCAACTTTTCTATTTTATGGTTGGATAACCAGAGGAAAAAAATGTCAAAAAATTGAGGCATCGTAACTATGTGTGGAGGGGTTGGGAGGAGTCTAAGCAGCATTTTC
>JAKSIM010000066.1 GCA_024398845.1 Fibrobacter sp.
GATTGTGCCGATGTTGCAGTGCGGCTTGCTTCTGTCAAAATGTTCTTTTGCCATTATTCTATCTCCATTTTAGTGAGAGCCCAGATCGGGAGTCGGACCCGAGACCTCTTCCTTACCAAGGAAGTGCTCTACCACTGAGCTACCTGGGCATAAGCCCTATGGCACCGAAGTACCATAGGGCGCTTTGTTGCGTGGGCCGTTGTGGTTTCGAACCACAGTAGGCGTGAGCCAACGGATTTACAGTCCGTCCCCTTTAACCACTCGGGCAACGACCCATTGTCGAGCCAAAGATAGGAATCGAACCTACGACCGGCTGATTACAAATCAGCTGCTCTACCAGCTGAGCTACTTTGGCATGTTCTATTTTCTGTTACGAAACTAGAGCGCAGCAAATTTAGTAAGATTTATAGGGTTTTGTCAATAAGAATCAACTACTTAGAGCAAAAAAAATGCTTTTTTTTCAAGTTTTTAGAAAAATTGGGTACACAACTATGGGCAAAGATTGTTGATAGATTGTGAATAGATTTTTAAGTGCACAAGAATGCACTAGATTATTCCTTCAGGCAACGGACAGCGGCGAACTTTTCCTTGGGGTACGAAACATTGCTACCGTCTTCGTCGTAGTGCAGCACGAACATCACGGCCTTTTCTTCATCTTCCGTTGATGTCCAATAGAAAGCACCGCCCTTAAAATCGGCTCCACCAGGGAGATCGTCATACAAAGCATTAAACCCGTAGGCATCGAACGTATCCATTTCCCAGCCATATTGCTTACCCAGCAAAGCCAAGGCGCCATAATCGGGCCATTCCCCTGTAATATAATCCTTCAACGTTTTAAAGTCCGCCTTGCTCGGCAGGCGCCAACCCGTAGGGCACGCTTCCTTCGCTGCAGACCAGGAATATGCGCGGCCGTGCGCCAGCGCATCTGGGAATTCCGTCCCATAAAGAATATCGGATTCTTCAGCCTCGTAATCTAGATTTTCAGCCAT
Organism: Fibrobacter sp.; assembly: GCA_024398845.1. GTDB lineage: Bacteria > Fibrobacterota > Fibrobacteria > Fibrobacterales > Fibrobacteraceae > Fibrobacter. The sequence goes on from JAKSIM010000066.1 coordinate 990, forward strand.
CCAAGTTTGCGTTCCGATAACTACTGTTTTATAAGACTTGCCATCTCGCGAATCCTCGAATGTTTCAAAGTCCCCATCATACGCCGGATACACAACAACAGGCTCAACATAGGCATCGCCCTTCACACAGCGGACCGAGGCATCTCGCAGATCATAATCGTGCACCTTGTCGGCACATTCCGGGCGAGCTTCCAAGCCCCAAAAGTGGAAATTAGTATCAGTAACAGCAAAAAGGTAATCCACATCATCGCATTCTTCGGAACTGGACGGGCGATAGAACGCCTCGCCAACGCCGTCTCCGTTTTTCAGGAAAGTCCTCCAACGATTTGCCTCTACCGTATCGGGTAAGTGCCATCCATCTGGGCAAATGCCCTGGAACGGAAGGTGCAAATCACAATTCATAGCACTTCCTTCAAAAAAGCCAACACATTTTCCCGCCGTGATGGCATCTCCATAATACATCAAAACACCATCTTCGACTTCATAAGAATACAGGGTATCAGGTCCATTTTCTTCATCCCTATAAATGGCACGTTTCTCATAAGCAAGATCCTCTTGCATCCAAGTATCGCTTATAAGCGTATCCTTGCCATCAAACATCTTTGCGGTAATGGTCTTGTACTCCTTGCCGTCGCGGGAATCCGTCATGGTGCCGTACGAGATTTCAGTTTTGTTTTTTGCTGTATCAGCCGAATTGCCGGAAGAAGAATCATCGCCACATGCAATTAAAATTGAGGCTACAGAAACCAACCCAAGAAAAAGCTTTCTCATAACACCTTCCAAATAGTTTGTTGCTAATATAAGCAATTATTTCGGCAAGCGATAACGTTCATATTCACGATATTGATTATATTTTATACCATGGAAGAAAAATTTGTATATACGGCACATGTCGAAGTGCGTTTCGCAGAAACCGACGCCATGGGAGTGGTACACCACGCCACCTACCCCATCTGGTTTGAACAGGCACGTTCCGAATTTTTCCGGTCAATAGGCGCCCCGTACGTCGAAATGGAAAAGGAAGGGTTCGAAAGCCCCGTCCTCGAAATCAACGTGCAGTACAAGCACCCCTGCCGCTACGGCGACATCGCCGACGTCGAAACCACCATGGAACGCGTCGACAAGCTCAAGTGCCGTTTCAACTACAAAGTTTTCGTGAACGGCACACTCTGCACTACAGGTTCTTCCCTGCACATCTTCACGAAAAACGGGCTCCCGACACGCGACAAGCCCGAGTGCTTCAAGAAAATCGAAGAAAAGATCCTCGGGTAAAGCGCCGCAACCCCTCTTTACACGCATTTACACACTCTTTTCATTTCAAAGAGTGCGAAATCTTGTATATCCAGAAAATTTTCCATAAATTATAGGGCATTGGAACATGGCTTGCAAAAGCCGTTACTCCTTCGGTTAAGCGCCCCCTCCCATAGTAACCCCACACCATACTAGAGAGGGGTCGCTTACACCCCAATGTGTAAAAATAAATAAACAATGCTAGTCGTATACCCAATAAATAAGCGACATACACTTGAATTCCGTGTAATTATTTTCCTAAATTAAGGATGTGAACATGGCGTTGGAACATCTATTCGACTACGACGACTTCCGCAAGTTTCTTCAGGACTACTTTACCGAACAGAAGAAAATGCAAGCCGTTTTCTCGCACCGCTTCTTCGCGGCAAAAGCGGGATTCAGCAGCAGTTCCTATTGCCTGAACGTCATCCGGGGAAGGTTCAAGCTCACGCCAAAATCCATCGAGAAAATCGCGAAGGCCATGGATTTCGAGCCCTTGCAGAAGGACTACTTCGAAGCGCTCGTACAGTACAACCAGGCTGACCAAGTCGAAAAACGCGAATCCGCCTGGAAGCGCATCGCGGAAATCCGCAAGCAAATCAAGTTCACGCCCGTCAATACCAGGGAACAGGCCTACTTCGGCAAATGGTACAACCCCGTTATCCGCGAACTCGCCGTGAATTCCAACTGGGACGGCGACTACATCAAGCTCGCCCGAATGGTAGAACCGCAAATCACCACGGACGAAGCCCGCGAAGCCGTCAAGAACCTCGTGGAATGGGGCATGATCAGCGAAGTCAAAAAAGGCGACAAAGTCCAGTACAAGGAAACCTCGCAGCTTTTGAACGCCACGCAGATCCCGCCTATCCTTTTGAGGCAAATCAGGCGCGATTACATACAACACGCCATAGGCGCCGTGGAACACAAGTCAAAAGACGAGCGCTTCGCCGCATTCACGACCCTCGCCATGAGCGAAAAATCCTACAATTACGCAGTAGAGGTCTTGGAGGAAACTCGCCAGAAAATCATCGCGAAAGTGGCGAACGACTCCAATGTCGAAAAGATTTACGAAATGATGATTGTAGCGTTCCCCATGAGCAAGAACATGAAGAAAGAGGTCTAGAATGGAACTGAATTTCACGCACCTTCTTTCTTCGGCATCCATCGCATTCGGGCTTTGCATGATATGCGCCTGCAGCGATTCCAGTTCTAGCGACGTGGCCGGCGGCGTCACCGACATCGGGAATTCCATCGCCCTTGAAGAAATCTCGGGAACAGTAATCAGCACAAACGGGCAAAAAGTCGCAAAGGTCCGCGTCGTGGCTTATTACGACAGCTGGGAACAGACAACCGCCACCGACTCCGTGGAAACCATCACCGACAGCAACGGGAACTTCACCATGGAAGTGGACAGTTCCGAAAACCTCGTCCTGTACGCCGAAAGCGGCGACGAATGCGGACTAGCCTTCGCAAACGACACCAACAATCTTGTACTCGGCAGCCGCAAGAGCCTCGAAAGTTCCGTTAGCGGAGAAACCTCCGGCTACATGCGCATCGTGGGCACGCACAAAACGGCCAAGGTCAACGCAGACGGTTCGTTTACCTTCGATTCCATCCCGCCCGGCGATATTTCCCTCGTGTACATCCGCGATGAAAAACCGCAGGGGCACCTTGAATTCAGGACGACAAACGAAAGCGACCAAATCTACTTGCCGCCTCTCGAAAAGAACAAAGACGGCGGGCACTTCTACTCCCCAAGGCATGACTATAATCCAAACGCTTCCGATTTCGGGAACAACTGGAATTACTACGACACTTCTTTCCTAAACGTCACGCTCCACATGGAAGGGTACGAACCCGTATTCGACAGCGAACATTCCTGGGTCCAGGATTCCAACTTCGTCAAGGGAATTTCGGGGAACGCGCGACTCCTGAAACCAGGCCAGTACATTGCGCTAGACAAGCAGAAGGCCATCGGCAGCAACTTCACGCTTTCCCTTTGGACAAAGTGGGACGGCCCAAACGACAACGAACAAGTCCTGTTCAGCGAAAAAGTAAACGGAGATTCCGTCTCGCAAATCAAGTGGTATTTCGACAGCGCGAAAAACAACTTTGCCGTACAGACCCAGACAGCAAAAGGCCCCGAAACCATCTATTTCGACGCCTCCGCCATGCAAACCGAAGATTGGACGTTCCTCGCGCTTGTCTCGCAAAACAACAGTTTTTCGTTGTTCATAAACGGCGAACCCGTCGAAGCAGCCGACGAATCCTCCACGACGCTCGAGCTGATCAATACGACAGCAACCGTTTCGTATTACATCGGCGGAACCGGCCGCGAAAACACCACCTGGAACGGAGCCCTCGACGAATACTACATCGAAGGGTACTCGGAAACCACCGACTGGATTAAAACCATATACGAGAATATCACGAAGCCCTATAAAGGCTATCCCAGAAAATAGATAGCGGAAAAACGCCCGCACCAGATGCAGGAATAAGCCGAGGGAAGCAAAACCGCGCAGGAGCTGAAGGAAGCAAGCCGCGCAAAACACGAAGGCTGAATACTGCGCGGGAACTCTGTTCACCGCGAATTTCGAACAAACTCAAGCAACATGCGGGGCAAATTCGGGCATTTTTTTTGAAAAGGGGTAATAAAAGCCTTTCGGGCCCTCTTTTAGTACCCTGTTTTTTACTTTGCCTGTAATAAAACTTTGCTTTTCGGAAATGCTCGGGGTACTAAACAGGCGACAAATCCATTTTCATTACCCCTCTTCCCGGCAAAACAGCGTATTTTTTTAATTTGTCTGCAAAAACGAGGGTACTAAACGCAACCCAACCCATTGTTTAGTACCCACTTTGGCCAAAAACGACCCCTAATTTTCGCAACATTCAATTAATTTGTATACAAAAGGGGTAATAAAAGCAAGCAAAACGCCCGTCTATTACCCCTTTTCCGACATTCAGCCGTCATCAACCGAATTCAACATCGATTTTCCGACATTCAGTCGCCATCAACCGAATTCAACATCGATTTTCCAGCATTCAGCCGCATCTTTCGCGGCATTCCGCGACAACTGCCGTTTCAACTACCGCTTCTATTTGTAGTACACGCAGTTCGTGGTGCTTTCGCCAAAGCATGTTTTGGTGAGGCCATCGGTGCTGCTTACTGCGGCAGGCTGGCCCTGGTTCGAAATGGTGTTGCTGCCACTGATAGTCGGTTTGAAAGCCACCGTGCCTGCTACTCCATAGTAGCCGTTCGTATTGAAAGATACGCTGTAGTTGGTCCCTGCCTCGGAACGGCCAACGCCAAAGCCTAACACGATGCCGCCAGTAATGTTCGTCTGTCCGTCGGAATCCATCATGCCGCCCATGCCGCCATTCATAAGGCATTCAATGATCACCACACCGCCAGAAATGTCAATGCTTCCGTTACTGTCGACGCCATCGGTATCACCGGAGCCGACCTTTACATAGTGGACACCGCCCGTTACGTAGAGTTTGCCGGTAGTCCCGCCGCCAAAACCTCCGAAGCCGCCAGGGCCACCACCGCCGAAGCCGCCACCTGGGCCGCCCCAGCCGCCGCCGTTATTTTCGACGCCGGAGTTGTCGGTGCCGCCGGCCGCATTCCAGCCGTCGTCCGTGGTGTTCACGCTGGTGACGCCGCCTTCAAAGTGCATTTCGTAGGCTTCCATGCCTTCGTAAGCCATGGTCACATCCACATTGGCGTCACCCTTGATGTAAAGGGCGTTGTCGGCATGAATGCCGTCATCGTCGCTCTTGATTGTCATCTTGCCGCCGCTGATGGTGATGTCGCCGTTGCTGTGGAAACCGTCATCGCGGCTGTTGACGTCGATATCGCCAGCAGTAACGGTAATGCTCGAATCGCCCTTGATGCCTTTCTTGCTTACGGAATCCTGGCAGCTGTTGCCGCCCATGCCAAATCCGCCGCCACCGAAGCCACCACGGCCACCGCCGTTGTTGCTGGAAGAAGAAACGAGGCAAGTCTGCCCGCCGCCAGCCGTCACCTTGATAACAGGCGCCGCTTCTACATTTTCGCCCTTCAGGATTTGCACCGCGTTGCTTGCCGTGATGCCATCCGTCGCCGACTTGATGGTAATAACGCCGCCGGCAATCTTGATGACGCCCTTGCCGTTTGCAAATTTTGTGGCGTCATCTTCATCGCTCTTGATGCCGTCGCCTTCGGCAGTCGTAATGTTTATGTTGCCGCCGTTGATTGTCACGGAACCCTTGCCCTTGACGCCGTGATTCTTGGCTTCTACGGTCAACGTACCAATGCTCTTCTTGAACTTCACGTCATTGCTGCAATGAATGCCGTTGTTGAAGTTGCCCTTCACGGTAAGCGTACCGCTGCCTTTGAAGCTCAAGTCGTCCTTGGCGTAGATGGCGGCATTCGTCGTATCGACCTTCTGGCCGCCAGCGGTTGTGTAAGTATGAGCCTTGGTGCGGGAGGCGCCATCTTCGATGGTGTTCGTGGTGCCCTTGACCAAATGCAGTTCCGTCTTTTCGGCATGCTGCACGTAAATCGGGGCATCGCTACTTTTGAGGCTCACGGTGTTCAAGAACAAGTCCACCTTGCCGGTATCGTTGTCGGCCGTATTCACAATCACCTGGAAATCGCTCGCGGAACCCGTCAAGTAGTAGTTGCCGCTGCATGAAACCGTCACAGACGCGGCTTCCTTTTTAAGGCAGCCGTTGTCGTTTGCGATAACCACGTCGGTGCCGCTGAAGGTGAACGTCGTTTCATCGCCCTTCAATTCCACATTGTCGTCATCCTCGGTATCGGCACTGCCGCCACCGATGGGAGTAACGGAAGGAGACGAAGTTGCCGAGGAAAGTGTAGAGCCGCCCGCACTTGACGGCGCAACATCCGGAACGCTAGGTGAAGACGCCGCAGAACCCGCAGATTCACCTGCCGGGGTAACCTCGGAACCACTGCTTTCAGGCTTTTTAGCATCGGAACTAGTAGAGGCATCACCCGCCGAAGGCAAAGGTTTTTCCGGACACAAAGCGCTATCATCCACAAGCGAGCCATCCCAACACGTAACCTTTCCATCAGGGGACTGCGGGCACAACGATGCATCATTTACGACGCTTCCATCCCAGCACGTAATTTCTGATACGCTCGGAATCTCGGAATTTGAAGAAGTTGAAGAATCACCTCCGCAAGCGCACATAAGTGAAGCCGCAGAAGAAGACAAAACCATAAACCAAAAAGACGTTCTTTTCATGAGCCATCCAAAATTTCGGAACCAAACTTTTAGAAGATACGTTTTTTTGGTATTAAAACATTCATTCTTACACGCTATTTTGGTAAATGTTTAAAAACAACAAGTAATTTATAGAATTGCACAAAAAAGCTTACACGACCACTTTCAAAAATGCTTGCTGTGGATTTCACACTACTGCGCGGCAGGCGGCGGCAGGTACTCCCATTTACCGTCATAGCAGAAGTAGTCGCAACCGTCAATGCTTTTGTGGCCATAATCCACTTCATCGACAACGCAGGCGGTTCCGACAATGCTATTGGTTTTGCAGGCGTTTTGCCAGTCATCAACGACGCAATCCATATCCGGATCGCAGTTCAAAAAATTCTTGCTGATGATTTTCCATTCGCCTTGAACACATTCGTAGGTGTCGGTAACGCCCCCGAAATCTTCGCTCTTTTGTTCGCCCTCGACGCTGCACGGCTCTTGCCACCAGTAATGTTCTGCACTGCTGGAATTCGCGACAGCCTGCGAAGATGAGCTCGCGCCCCCTGCAAAAGAGCTGCTGGACAGAACAGGCAAAGCGCAGTTCGTCAATTTCCACACTCCGCCGTCGCAAACATAGACTCCCTTGTCGCGGCAACCGGTTCCATACATTCCCTCCATTTCGGAAGAGCAGGAGAATTGTGGGATGCAATTTTCAGATTCGCCGTTCATCGCGCAATTGGGCATTTCCTCATCTACAGGCTGTTCAAAGCAGGTTTCAAGCCATTTGGCAGATTCCCCGCAACCAGAATTTTGCTGCGAAGAAGAACTTTCAACATCACCGGATGACGTCGCAGTTTGAGAAGAACTCGAGCGACTAAATGCAGGACAATGATTGTAGGCTTCATAGCATTCGCTTGTCATGGAAAAATCTAGGTTCAATCCACCATTATCCGGAAGTTCGCTATTGAGGCAACGATCAATCAATTCGTCGCAATTTCCAGCGTATTCAACTTTTTGCGGACACGTTGCAGCCGGGAAACACCCTCCCACACGTTGACTACCCATCTGACCGCCTACTACCGTAGGGCCATCCACGCAAGTCATCATAACTGCACCACAATTTTTTGCGAACAAGGGATTTTCTTTCCGCAAATTCTCCAAAGACATGCCAAAGGATTCCTGGCTTGCAAAATACGAGCCGTCATCGCAGCGCACCGCGGAAACCTGCTGATAATTATCTACCGCATAGCAGTTGACCTCGACCGTATCGCCAGAGGACTTCGCCCCGGAGGAACTCAAAAGCGTTTGAGAGGAGGAGTCTGGACCGTTTTGTGAAGACGAGTTCGCAGCAATTTGCGAAGAAGAACTTTTAACACTTCCGGATGACGCAGCAACGTCCCCGGAAGAAATTTCACTGGCACCGCCGTCCGAAGATTCTCCGATAAAGCTTTCCTGGTCTGGGCCGCTGGAACTGTCGTCACCGCAGGCGACAAGGCCGAAAGCTGCAACGGCAGCGGATGCCGACAAGAGCAATTTTACTTTATTCATATTCACTTCTCCTTTAACCACTTCTAAAAATTCAATTTGCTTAACCCAAACGATTTCAGAAGTTTTTTAGCATTCTTTAACCTCCCCAAGCTAATGGGGATTTTTCGTTAAATTTTTTGGGGCCTTTTTACAAAAGGTTCCAGTTAATCCATTCTGTTTCGTATTCCGGCACGCAAACGTCTGCCGTGGATTTCTCCGGTTCTTTATGTTCGACGACTACGTTCGAAGAGAACTCTCCGCAGTACATGAACAAGATTCCAAACACTTTCTTTTCTGTGCTGACATTGCACGAAGAACTGATTTCCAAATCTACGACAGTCAACGTGTCCGCCGAAATTTTTGTCAGTACAAACCCTGTATTCGAACGCGTTTCGACATTCAAAAGGCGAAGCGGGCATTCCAGCGGCTTGGTTCGCGTCGAAATCAAATTTTCGGCCTTCGGGAACAAGTATTTGATGACGTCGCTGTCCACTTCGCTGTAGAATACGGCATGGCGGAACTCCTCGTAGATTGCGGGCGTGGCGGCGCAAATTTCGCCTTGTTCGCAGGGGTCGCAGCCCACCAAATGGTAAGCGAGTACGTTTTCGTCAAATTCAACGTCGGCCCTGTATTGCCAAATGAAATCGCCGAGTCTGTTAGTCGGCTCCTGTACGCCCGGGCTATTATCGTCAATGCCAGAGGAAGACTGCGGATCTTCCCAAGGAGGCGTCACAGTTGACGAAGATTCTGGATTGGAAGGCGACGAGGACGGAACCTGAGTTGCGGAGCTCGCTGGCACAGGGGTCGCGAAACTCGCGGCAGTATTTTCCCCGGAAGAACTGGACGCCGGATTAACAGAAGAACTTTGCGGAACGCTTGCAGAACTTGTCGCCGTCTTTGGGGCAGACGAACTCGACACGACATCAGAAGAACTGCTTATGTTTTCATACGCTTGCTGGTTCGGTTCCACGGCGGTGCCGGCAACGGATGCGTTGTCGGAGCAGGCGGTAAACATGGCAAAGGCAACAGCGATGCTTGCGCAAGCTAAACTTTGCACACGCAATTCCCGTGAGCGTTTTAAAATCGGCCTAAACATTTTCGTTCTCCTTTGCGCTACGGGTCAGTGGAAACAGCTGCAAATTCATTCTGTAAACCTGGTCGATATTCTTGTCTTCGTTTGCAATGGCAACCACTTGACGCAGGCAATCGTCCAGCACCTTCACAATACGATCGTAGGAATCCTTGGAAACGCCCATCGTGACCCCCGTGAAGTTCCTCTCGTTTCTGGGGAGATCAAGCGAGGCGCCAGCAAGGCCCGCCATTTCACGGTGCATGTCGCGGATGGCAAGGCGGGTCGCTTCGGGGTTCCCTACCACCGATTTTTCTGTCTGCTCAAAAGTATTTTCCCCTGCCTTCTTCAAGAATTCGTTCTTCACCAAAAATCCGAGAGCCTTCTTGACATCTTCAGCAGAAACTTCCGGGTAGCATTTTTTCGCAAGTTCGCCCGGGGTAGCGCCCGGCATCATCGGGGCAAGTTCGCGAATGACAGGGTTCTTCCAACTCCCGTAAAAGTCGAACACGTCGCTATCGAGGACGCGCACCTTGTTCACCTTCGCAATAGCGAGCATTTCTTCGTAGGCGGCTTTTTTCTTTTCGTCGGATTCTTCCTGGCCAAACTTCACCATGGCCCTGAAGTATTCCATTTCGTACCCGACAAGGCCCATGGCCTGCCCGGTCCGTTCCACGCCGATTTTACTCAACTTGCTTTTGCCGTCGCACACGACCTTCATGTACGAACACGACGAAAAGCCGGCAAGCTTCGAAAACTCGCGCCAAGAAAACGCGTGGCGCAACTTTCTGTCTTCGTAGAAGTCCTGCATGAACTTACGAAAGTCTGTGTATTCGATTATCGGCTTCATGGTCATAAATATACTTCACCAAGCACAGAACGTCAATAGTTCTATGCAACAAAAATCTTGTTTTTAGCAAATTTTGCAAGCATTTTTACTTCTTAAAATACAAATATTTTCTATATGCAACACAAAATGAAAAATCGTTGCATATAGGAAAACTCCAAAAATTGCTTTACACAAAGTGTTATCCATCCGACTCAGCCATAGAGGCAAATAAATTCGCCTCTGCGGCATTCGTCTAGAACGGATGTGGTTAAGAAAATTTGAGTGAAACCGAACGACAGCCTGTAGACAATACCACCGCCATAATTTTTACATTACTCTATAACAGATTTATATAAATTATTAGGCGACACTCTAGAAATTACTTTGGTCACGAAAGTTAAATGATACTTTTTTGAAAATGCAATTTTTTAAGATGACCAAAATTGAACTGTTTATTTGGAGCTTTCGATGAAACGCATTTGCCTTCTCATTGTTGCATTTGTTATATGCTGCGGATGCGATTTCTGTGTAGACATGGATGGAGTATATACTTGTTGGGATGAGCATATTCAATTAGATGTCATCCAATTGGGTTCAGCCGATTCCACTCACGTTTTGCTCTATCTTTCAGATTCTTTGATTTACGAAGAAACTGAAACATATAAAAGCTCAACCCACTTTTATATTTCAACAGATTTATACCAGAAAGAATTTTTAGATACAAATTTGGTATTAAAAGTTGGATATCGTTGCAATTTGCATTGGGTTTGGTCCGATGATATTCAATTCAAGACAAAAAAAGACGTAGTAAACGATATTACTATTAACGAAAAATCAAATGGATATCCCGATAGAAACGATATTCCTTTTAGCGATTCCGCAATTGCAATTTGCCCAGAATTGCAAATTGTCTATTTTCACACTAATAAAAGAAAGCCCAATGCCGATCGTTGCAAAGAAAATGAAATTCCCTACGATTACATGCTAAAGGCAACCTCTAATGAACCACAAGAAACAGCGAATTGACTCAATTATCCTCAAAAATTCGTTAAAAAAAGCACATTTTTCCTAAATGCGACCAAAACCTGCCATGCGCAAAAGTTGCACGGCAACAATATTTGATGTTGTGATGTCCGCGAGGTTTTGTATTGCATCTCATACCTCATTCTCAAAAATTCAAGTATATTACAAAAAGTTCGTTGAGGTGTGTATGGATAAGAGTTTTTTATTTGCGCTAGGTTTTGCCTTGACGGCACAGGCATTCGGCGCCGTTTATTACGTGGCGACAGACGGCGATGATAGCGCCGCGGGCTCGAAAGAAAAACCGTTTGCAACCCTCAACAAGGCGAATTCTGTGGTGACGGCAGGCGATA
>JAKSIM010000067.1 GCA_024398845.1 Fibrobacter sp.
GGGAGATTTTCTTTTTTGAAGTCTTCCAGAAGCTTCTGGAGACGGAAATCCGACAGAGCCGGAGTGCCACGAAGAATGAGCATTTTTACCTCTTGCCGGTTTTGGGCCGGCGTCATCCGTTAAAATTTAACGCGCAAAATTTAGCAATTTACGGCGCAATTTTAAACGGGGAAAAACGCACCAAAACCTTTTAAAAACGCTAAAAAACGCAAAAAAAACGCTCCCAGGCACGCAGCCAGGGAGCATTGAAATCGCAAGTCTTTGAGTATCAAAGAGTTATGTTTCGACTACTCTTCGACGTATTCTTCGCCTTCGCCTTCCACTTCTTCGGCCGGAGCAGCAGCGGCGACCTGACCGAGCAAAGCGCTTACGTCAATGGAGTTGAGGCCAGAGAGCGTCTTGAGCTGAGTCTTCTTGTCTTCATCGACCTTATCGAAACTAGACACAATGAAGTATGCGCTCGTCGCTTCGAACCTACGAGTCTTTTTGGAGAGGCTGTTAGAGCCCTTGGTGGTCGGGAAATACTTGGCTTCGAGCTTAGCCATGTCCTGGCTAGTCTTGACAGACTGAACAGCATCGCAAGCGAGAGCCCACACGAGCTTGTTCTGGTCAATGGAGTTAGACACGTATTCAATGATTTTGCTAGAACCCTTGAACGTATTGGTCGTGGTCTTTTCGTAGTGTTCCGTAGCCTGAGAAACGTAGTTACCCTTCTGCATCAAAACAGTAGCAAGAACAGCGACCACGAGAACCGTTAAAGCAATGGCGATAGTTTTAATATTCATTTTAAGCGCTCCTTATTCGAAATGGAAGGTAGCCGGAGCTTCCAGTTTAAAGTTTTCAGCCATGTTGTATTCGACGAGGGCCTTGTAGTCGCTGGACTTGAGCTTGCCCTTCGCAAAGGTGAACGTAATAACGCAGTTCTTGCCGCAGGCGACTTCCTTGACGCCCTTTTCGTCCTTGAGGAGGAACTTGTCGGCGAGACCACCCTTTTCGTTAATGTCGTTCTGAACCTTAGGCGGAATGCCTGCAGCCGTAAACGTGTAAGAAAGCTGCTTGAAACGAGCTTCCTTGTCTCCTTCAATAGCCTTGACGGCGGCATTGAAGCTAGCTTCGGTCTTGTTGCCGGTCAAAGTCGTAAAAATGAGCTTCCAAGCCATGCCGTACTGGTCCACGGACTTCCACTGTTCCTGAAGAAGACCATTGGCGGTTTCCTGATAGGCACCCACCTGTTCCTTCACGGAAGTCTGGGCCTGTTCATTGTACTGGCCCTTCAAAGTAAACATGACGATAAATAAGGCGACGATAATGACGGCGTCAACAATCGCCAAAATCTTGAATTTTTTCTTGTTCATAAGAATCCTTCAATAGAATTGGTTTTGACTTGAATTTACCTCAATAATACAAAAAATGCAAGAAAAATGTTGTTAAATATCTATATTACGCTATATGAACGAAACAAACGAAACGCCAAAACTGCCTTCGCAAATCATTTTCGACAACCTCAAGGAACTTTTACGCGCAAAGAACACAGCGCACGAATCCATGTTCAAGTTCCACTGGAAAAAAATGTGGCCATTCTGCCTCATTTGGCCGCAGGTCGACTACGAGCGCATTGTTCGCCTCATGAGCGAAATTCGCAAGAACGTGATTACCCAGAACAACCTTGTTTTGCAGGCAAAATCCAAGGCAAAGCCGTTTGAAAAACAATTTTTGGACGCCGTGCCCGCCTACCTCGTAAGCCTCGACGAAAGCTGCAAGGGACTTGCCGCCTGCGCCCAATGGAAACAGGACATGCTCGAGAAAAAGCTCAAGCACGACGTGAAAATGATTCGCGACGTCTCGGAATACAACCAAATTCTAAAGACCTACGAAAAAAATCAGGCGGACCTGGTACGCGCAGGCGCTTTTGTACAAATGGGTTGGCAAGCTTTTTTAGCGGGCCAAAGTGCGCAACCGAACTCAACGGCTAAGTAAAGCGCGCATCAAATTCAAGCGCCACTTGAATTTTTGAACAAGACTGGTCGTGCCACCTGCGATATGGGTGGCATTCTTTTTATGTTGACGGTATTCAACAAGGGGTTCGTCAAGGTAAACGACATTCATAAAACGTTCCGCCACAAGCCCAAGCCACTGATCATGCATCGGCAAATTTTTAGGGAATGGCAATGTGCGATCCAAGAGAGTTCTTTCAAACGCCATGCAGCATCCGGTATAACCGTTCTTGAACCAATTGCGAAACGCTCCCACGGCAAACGGGCGAATATCGCTTAAGCGACCGGCACGGCAAAATTCCGAACATTTTTCTTCCGCAGGAACTAGCAAATAAGCATCGTGCAACACAAGTACGCCCTGTTTGCGCGCTGTCGCAGAACTTTGTTCTAAAACAGACAAGACACGAGCCACCTTCCCCTCGAGCCAGACGTCATCTTGGTCCGCCAAAAAGATGTACCGGCCTTTGGCTTTGGCGAGAGCGCGTTCCAAATTGTAAATCGGCCCAAGCGGCGTAGAAGTCGACACGGGTTCTATAATTTTGATTCTGGAATCATGAAAGGCATTCACTTTTTCGAGAGTCGTATCGGCAGAGCCGTCATCGGCAATCAAGACCTCCGCATCGTTTGGCAGTTGCGCAAGAATGCTCCTGAGTTGCTCCTCAATAAACACAGCGCCGTTGTATGTTGCCATACACACCGAAATACTCAAAGACTTATTTTGCATTTCATTCGCCATCATTACACTCTAGCATTTGAGGAAGCATTTTGGAATGAGCAGTTTAGGCAAGCGCTTGATAAACGCCGGAGTAAAACTCGCAAGTTCCGGAAGCATTTTAAAAGCCATCCGTTTGTCTTGATAAGCAAGCGTCGAGAACCAGCGGGCCTTCCAGCGTTTGCAGGCATAGCCATACAGCGAATGTGAACGATAAACTTCGAGCAAGCGCAAAATTTCGCGGTACATTTTATCGTAGTTGCCGTGCATATTCGAGCCGTGTTCTCGATAATAGCAGCAAACAAAATCTTTGGAAACCGGCTGCGGGCCATACTTAGAAAGCAAAGCAAAATAAAGAGGCATGTCTTCAAAGTAAAAGCGCGTATCGTAGCCACCCAAAGAGCGCACAGCCTCTGTCACAAGCATTTCGGAGCAGCCATGCAAAGCCTTATCGCTTACAAAAATTTCTTCGAACTTGACTTCGGGGAAGTTTCGCAAATAGAGCGGAACCTTTTCAGGGTCTATTTTTCCATCGTGCGACATATTTTGTATTTGACCAAAGCACGCCACCTTATCGGGGTGCGCCGACAAGAATTTACTTTGCTTGTAAAGTCTATCTTTGGGCATAATGTCATCGGACGCAAAAGTGCAAAAATACTTGCCATGCGCATACGACAACAGTTCATTCATCGTAGTGATAAAGCCCTTGTTCGGACGATGAACATAGGTAAACCCAAGTTCCAGTTGAAGGCGCTCAATAATTTGCGGCGAAAGGTCAGAACTACCATCGTCAACGACAATCAATTCAAAATCAACACCCTTCTGCGCCATTACAGAACGAATGGACGCCTCCACGAACTTTTCGTGATTGTAACTGGCCAACAAAACAGAAACTAAAGGCAACCTTTTGCGTTGTTCCGTTTCGACACCTTCGGCAAACGCTTTTACATAGACGTTTTCGCCAATGTTATCGACGGCCAAATTGGTTATTGAATATTCCATTTGAGCCTCCGAACCACAATCACGAGCGCCACTAGAGTAATGAAATTTTCAAACGCATAGGCCATCATTGGGCCCTGGAATTCGAACAAATGAATACCAATATAAGTTGCAATAGTAAAAAGCAACTGAGCACCAACTTCTATACCTAAAAATGCCTTTGTCTCTTGGCGGGCAATAAGCACAAAACCAAAGCACCAACCTGCACTGCGGAAAAAATCACCTAACAACTGAAAGCCCATGTAATCGGCAGCACCGGCATAAGCCCCCGACAAGAATGCAGCAACGACAAAATCACGGCAAACAAAAAGCAACGCAATGAGTACGCCCGAGAATAAAACCAAACGCAAAAACAAAGGGTTAAATACTTTTTTGAATTCCGTTTTTGATAAACTAGCCGACACCTTGGGCAAAAGAATCACGCCTAAAATAGCAGAATAAATTGACGCAAAGAAATCGGAGATTTTTGTAATGCCTTGCCAAATACCGGCAGCATCCCAGCCCATAGAAGAACCAATCAAGGAACGGATAAAGGTCAGCGCGACTGGCGTTAAAATCATGGGTACGAGCCCCATCAAGGCATACGAAACCCACGGGGAGCGTGTATCCAAAAATGTTTTACGAATTTCTTTAAAACAAAAACCGGCGCGAGCCGAAATTTGAGCCGCAAATATGCCAGCCAAAATCGACTGCGTAGCGACAATCGAGAGAACACTCAAACGTCCTGTGAACAAAAAGAAAGCGACCCAAATCATTTGCCACAACGAAGACACCACATTGATGGTCGCCCAAAGACGCATTTGTCCAAGTCCGTTCATCACGGCAGCTGAAATGGAAATCACGTTTGTCGCAAGCATTCCGGGCAACGCAAAAAGAATTGCCGCCTGCACGAGCCGTGTATTGATTCCAGGGAAAAATGTTGAAAGCGGAGCCACAAAACAAAAAATGACCGCCACCATACAGGTTATGATAGTAGCAAAGGTCGTGATGCGGAAGCCTCCACGCCAAACCCCTAATAGTTTTTCGTGGTCATTTTTGTACTTAGCGGTAAGACTCACCCATCCATTTTGCATAGCAAGCGAAGATGTCGCTTCGCCGACGGTCATAAAATTCAGAAACTGCCCGACGCAGGCAAATGCCGCTGGTGGCAAAAATACTGCCAAAAGTTTATTGACAACAAAAGCGCGCAACGCATTAAAGACGGTTACCGAGCCGGAACCAAAAAACATCTTCCAAAATTTTGAATCTTCCATGAGCGTTAAAAAATTAAATATGTCGAATGATTTTTGCGGGAACGCCACCAATGATTACGTTGTCTGGAAATTCGCCCGAAACCACGGCACCAGCGGCAATGACGGAATTTTTGCCAATACGGGAACCTTTGAGAATCGTCACGCGGTCGCCAATCCAGACATTATCGCCAATGGTGACCTTCGCCATTTTCGGGCAGCCGCCAATGCGCTTGTCCGAGGCGATTTCGTGGAAGTCGCTATCGTAGATGGACACATGCGAGCCAATGAGGACATCACTACCAACCTCTACACCAGGACCTTCTACGACTACCGTAAAATGGTTGCAGATTTGGCAACGATCCCCAATGGCAATTTCTGATTCCGGTGTACGCGGGTTCAAAAAAACGTAGGTGGTCCAAAAGTCCTGATCGGCCTGGAAACCAAACGAGACTCCCTCGCCGACCACAATACGGCCCCGGCCTTCGCAAAGAACGGGCGTGATGATTTTTGGAGAACCGGCACGGCATTCCATTTTAAGCGTCGAAAAAGTCTTGTACCATTTAACGCGATAGTTTCGCCAAATGAAGCGATTCAACTTAGCAACTAAATTCATTGAGCACCTCCACCACTTGGGTCACCTGTTCGTCGGTCAACACCTGGTTCACAGGAATGCTGATAACGGTCTTCGCGAGATTTTCTGCAATCGGGAAATCGCCAGGGTTCCCGAGTTCCGTACCGTAGGCTTTTTGCAGGTGCGGCGGTATGGGGTAAAACACAAGCGTCCCTACGCCCCTGCCTTCCAAGTATTTCTGCAGGGCGTCGCGGGCGTTTTCACTTTGGAGTCGAACCGTAAACACATGCCACACGTGTTCCAGGGGATTCGCCGGAGCCTCGGGAAGTCCAATAAGCGGATTCCTGATTTCGTTCAGGTAACGCGCAGCGATTTCGCGTCGACGCGCATTCCACGCATCCAGATGCGGGAGTTTTTTCAAAAGGAGTGCCGCCTGCATCTCGTCAAGTCGGGAGTTCACGCCGCGGTAAAGATTGACGTACTTGCGCTCGGAGCCGTAATTGGCGAGAGCACGCACGACTCGTGCAAGTTCGGCATCGTTCGTGACGACCATGCCGGCATCACCCAAAGCGCCGAGGTTCTTTGTCGGGTAAAAACTGTAAGCCGCGGCGGCACCAAACGAACCCGCGACAGCATCTGCGTTACCCCCAAAAGCGCAGCGGGCACCATGAGCCTGCGCGCAATCTTCAAACACCAAAAGTCCACGCGATTTTGCAAAATCGCAAATTGCCGCCATCGACGCCAATCGCCCGTACAAATGCACTACGAGAATTCCGCGGGTGCGTTCCGTGCAGGCGGAAGCCAAGCGGTTCGGGTCGATGTTGAAGCTTTTCTCGTCAGGTTCCACAAGCACGGGAACAAGGCCTGCGGCACTTACCGCAAGGACAGTCGCGATGTACGTATTCGCGGGAACCAGAATCTCGTCACCCGCACGAAGTCGTCCGAGTTCAATTTCGGCTTTGAGCATGAGCGTGAGGGCGTCGAGTCCGTTCCCGACGCCGACGCCGAACTTCACCCCGCAATAAGCGGCAAAAGCATTCTCGAACTGTTCGCAGAAGTTTCCGCGAATATACCAGCCGGACTCGACCACATCGGCCGCAGCCTCGCGCAGTTCATCCATGTACGGCGCGTTGATTTGCTTCAAATCGAGGAACGGGACCTGCCGTTTGCATTTCTGTTCTGTATGTTCATTCCAAGTCATTCTACGCCTTCTTGAACTTGAGATATTCGTCGTAACTACGCCAATAGTCGGCTTCAACGAACTCATGAGAAGTGAGAACCAGGCAAATGGAACCCGAAGAAAAGTTGAGTTCCTCGGCCCAAACACCTGGCGGAATATGCAAGCCATAATACGGTCGATCCAAACGGAAAATCTTTTCGTGTTCACCGTCGGAAACCTTCACGTCAAAGGCTCCGCTTGCAGACACGAGCATCTGATGGCATTCCTTGTGGGCATGACCGCCGCGGGATTCACCTCCAGGAATGTCGTACAAATAAAAAACTCGCTTTACGTCAAAAGGTATTTCCTTGGAATTCTCTATGCTCGTAAGGCAGCCGGAACGTTCACTATGCCTCGGGAGCATAATAAGAGAACAATTTTCGACGGAAGCCTTTTTTGCAGAACAAATCAAATCGGATTTTTTAACGCAAGACGGTTCTGACTCTTGCGCCACTACGCCATTTGGGCATTTCACGTTGAGTGCGGCCACCTTTAAAAATTCATCACGGTCGCGAATGTAGTCTTCCTCTTCAAAAGAAGTCGACGAAAGAACCAACGCAAGCGAATTCGTCGAGAAATTGTCAAGCGTGCGGTAATGCATGGGTGGCAAGTACAAACCATAATAGGAACGAGAAAGCGAATAGCGTTTTTCCTCGAGTCCATCATGTACAACCACATCAAAGCTCCCCGAAAGAGCAACGATGAATTCATGCTGACGTTTAAAAGCATGGCTTCCACGCAATTCGCCACCCGGAACGTCATAAATCCAATAACAGCGTTGGATTTTAAAAGGAATATGCATTCCAGATTCCAACACGCTCAAATTGCCTCGTTCATCAAGAAACTTGGGCAACTGGATTATTTGCGCTTTTTCATCAAAATTCAACATAGAAACACTTACAATATACAATTTTACGTTTCAATTTTTTTTAATTTACTAATATTATAGCCATGTTTGAGATTTTAACTTACAATAAAAATCTAGAAACACGATGGGACCGTTTTGTAACCCAGGAATCCATGAATGGGACATTCCTGCAGACCCGCAGATTCCTGAATTACCATCCCGAAGGACGTTTTCGCGACGCCTCGTTCGCGCTTGAAGCGAGCGGAACCATCATTGCGGCATTCCCAGGCGTTCTCAATACCGATGGCGAATGGGTTTCGCACCCAGGCTCCACTTTTGGCGGTCCTATCATCTCCAGGCATTTTTATACGGCCGAACGCCTCGCCAACATTATCGATTCGGCAGAGCAACATTTGAAGACGATCGCCAAAAAAATCAAAATCAGACCAACATCAAATCTATTTGCGCAAGAATCGACCGCCCTGTTGGAATATATCTTTGAGCACAAAGGCTACAGAAGGCAATCCGAGCTCAGCATATTTTGCGACCTCGATAAAAAAACAGACCCCCTGGAAAAATGTGAAAAAAACTGTCGCGCCATTTTCAAAAAATCAAGTCCATTCAACCTAGAATTACGCGATTTGACCGACGAGGAACTGCCAATCTTTTACAAGCACCTTTGCATTTCCAAACAGAAATTCAATACGAAGCCGGTACACACGCTTGAAGAACTTTTGGATCTAAGACACAACCGCATAAGCGAAGAAATTCGCTTTAGAGGGCTTTGGATGGATAACACCTATGTTGCCGGAATGATGATGTTTGAATTCAAAAAAACAAATGTTCTCCACGCGCAATATATTGCAACGAATAACGAAATCAAGCAATTCCAGCCAGCCACGGCTATGTACATAAGCGCCATGAGGGAGGCTGCAAAAGATGGTTTCGGCAAAATGTCCTGGGGCATTTCAACAGAAAATTGCGGCGAGTATTTGAATCTATCTCTTTTCAAGTTCAAGGAATCATTTGGCGGAAGGCCAACCGTTAATTTAATTTACACGAAAGAATTTTAGAAGCGAGCGATTTAGAAACCAAAATCTAGAAGCCTGAGGAAAGTTTTGCACTCTGTGCAGTTAACTGACTTATATCGAAATCATCCTAAAGAATAACAGGAATTTTTGAAAATAAAATTACTATATTTATGCATATGAGCGAATATTTGCATAAATCAAGTTTTGGTCCTGTCACCCCGAAAGATTTCAACAAGGATTACGGGGACGAGGGATTCATGCTGGAAAACGGGCGCACACTCCCCGCCCTCACGATACGCTACGAGACGTACGGCGCATTGAACGCCGCGGCGGACAACGCCGTGTGGGTGTGTTCGCCTCTTACCGCCGATGCGCACGCCGCCGGCTGGTACACTCCCGAAGACAAGAAACCCGGCTGGTGGGACGAACTCATCGGCCCCGGCAAGGCCATCGACACCGACCGCTTCTTTGTGGTCTGCAGCAACATTTTAGGCGGATGCAAGGGCACGACCGGCCCCGCCACCGTTAACCCGCGTACCGGGAAGCCCTACGGCAGCACCTTCCCCACCATTACCATCGGCGACATGGTGCACGCCCAAAAGGAACTCGCCGACAGCCTCGGCATCAAGGAATATTACTGCGTCGTGGGCGGATCCATGGGCGGGTTCCAGGCCATGAAATGGGCCATCTACTACCCCGAACAGGTGAAGCGCATTGTAGTCATCGCAAGTTCCCCGAGATTCTCGAGCCAGGCGCTCGGATTCGAAGTCGTCGCACGCGACGTGATTACGCAGGACCCGAACTTCAACGGCGGCGACTATTACGACCAGCCACAAAAACCGGACGTGGGCCTCGCGAACGCCCGCAAGCTCGCGCACATCACGTACCTGAGCGCCATCGGCATGGAAAAGAAGTTCAAGCGCGCGCAGGACCAGGAAAACAGGAACCACGCGATTACCTACTCCACGCCTTTCGACCTGACGCTCCCCATCGAAAGCTACCTGCGCTACCAGGGCACCAAGTTCGTCGACCGCTTTGACGCGAACAGTTATCTGCACATTGCGCACGCCACCGACGCCTTCGACCTGGAAACCGAATACGGCAGCATCGAGAACGCCTTCAAGGGCATCAAAGCGGAAGTCCTGAACGTGAACCTTTCAACCGACTGGCTTTTCCCGCCGCACGAAAGTCGCCGCATCACAAGCGCACTTTTAAACACCGGCAAGACCGTGACGAGCCTCGAACTCGACACGCAGTTCGGCCACGACGGATTCCTTATCGAAGTAGGCGAACTCGGCAAGGCCGTGGGCCGCTTCCTCGATTCCAAAATCATCCCCGAAGCGGGGACGCAGGCCATGCCCGTGTTCCACGACCAGGACGACTTCAAGCTTCTGGGGAACCTCGTAAAAGAAGGCAGCCACGTACTTGACCTCGGTTGCGGCGGCGGAGAACTCCTTTCGCACCTGCACAAAACAAAGAACGTCACAGGCCTCGGCATCGAGAAGAACATCAAGGGAATCCTGGACTGCATCGAGAACGACGTATCCGTCATCCAGCGCGACCTTGACGAACGTGGAATTTCGGACTTCAAGAACGGCAGTTTCGACTACGCCATCATCAACCGCACGATTCAGGAAATCCGCGACCCGGTGGCACTTTTGAACGAACTTTTGCGCGTGGCGAAGCGCGCCATCGTGACCTTCCCGAACTTTGGGCACTGGACAACCCGCGGAAGCCTCATGCTCCACGGCCGCATGCCGAAATCCAAGGAACTGCCCTACGAATGGTACGACACGCCGAACATCCGCGTACTGACGCTCAAGGACTTCTACACGCTCTGCAACAAGGAAGGCCTGAAAATCGAGAGCATCCATTACCAAAACGACCACAAGGTGAGTAAACTCCTCACGGCGCTCGGATTCAAGACATTCGGTGCCGAACACGTGATTGCCGTTGTAAGCAAGGCTTAAAAGCGAACGAAGCCTAAAAATTCGGAAACTTCGGGGCGTGTGTCCCGGAGTTTTTATAAGTTTGCGAAAACAATACATGGTTTAACGAGTATATACAATGAAAAAATTTTCAATCCTTACGTTAGCAACGTGCTTTACAGTGGCTCTATTTGCCATGGCCTTCACCGCCTGCGATTCGGGGAGTTCCTCCTCCGGCAGCGGCGAAAACGAAATAACGGCCGCCACGTTTGACGACCTGGAAGCCTGCACGGAATCCCTGGAAGGCGAAAGTGCCTACGTGAAGGATGAAAAGGCCATGTACACCTGCGAAGGCGGCAAGTGGACCGTGTGTACCGACTGCGACTCCAGCGACACCCCGAGTGATGCCAAGAAATCCAGCGCAAGCAAGGGTGCCGACCCTGATAGCCATCAGGGTGACGATGGAAAGAGAAAATCCGATTACGTGTGCGAAATATACTCGCTCTCCGACGCCCAAAAGTGCGAATGCGACGAGGAGCGCGAAGATTCCCTTGCGTACAATTACGATAGCAAAGCGGAACTGGTGTGCATATTCGACGAATACCTGAACAAGTGGGGCTGGGTGGAAAATAAGAAAGAAGATTCCGGTGACGAAGGCGAAGACCTTTCCAGCGAAAGCAAGGGTGAATCAAGCGGCAGCAAGGCAAAATCCAGTGCAAGTAAAGGCAAGGCCGAAACCTC
>JAKSIM010000068.1 GCA_024398845.1 Fibrobacter sp.
TAATGGTTCCACAAGGCGTCCATTTTTTCCTGGATTTCGGCATCAGTTTTGCCCAGGTAAGTCTTGAATGGGCTGGTGTAGTCGCCGGTATAGAAAGCGCCATTGTAGTTGGTTTGCTCATTATCCGGGCCGAAGTAAGCCCCGTTTTCGTCAAAGAAAGACGGAGCGGTGTAAATGTTACCTGCTGCAAATGCCGCCGAAGCGCCAAGCAACAAGGAGAGAGAGAGAGGGGCAATTTTATTTGATTTCATAGTATTTTTAAAATAATCACAAAAAGCATCTATGTTTAGATTAGGACTCCATTAATGGTTGTATGATTTTACAACAAAAAAGCCCAAATTTGCGTTATTTACAAAAAAATCCGACAGTGTCACAGACACCATCGGATTTACTTGTTCTATGATAAATTTTTAAACCTGGGCAGCCTTGAAATTGAAGGCTTCCGGGTAGGCTTTCGCGGCGCAGCTATCGCAGAGCACGCGCATTCTAGTTTCGGCAACCGTATTCACGCGGACCTGTTCATTGCAGTGAGCGCACTTGGTCACGAACACAATCGTGCGGTCATTTGCAACCTGACTCGGCAACTTTTCGGCCTCGGCATCGCCAATGCGACTCACGAAGCAGCGGAAATAAACGCGACCTTCTTCATTTTGCAAAATCTCGCGAGAGACGTTGCACTTGAAGCTACGCCCCTTGCGGTTGCGCATACGAGCCACAAAAAGATGCTGCGTTTGGTCATCGCAACTGCGGAATAAATCCCATTCCTCACGATGACGGTAAAAATCCGTAATATAGTGCCACGGTAGTTCGGCTTCCTCATAGCCGAACATACGGCAAAAACGCCGATTGCCCGAAATTATACGGCCATGTTCGGTAACTTCGAAGCAGGCTGCATCGAGATTTTTCTGCTGTTCAATCATAGGGCACCTCCCTTGAGATGGTAGCGGAATTGCACATCAGAGCTATTAATCGCCTTGAGGCCGAACCGCACATCATCGAGTTTTAGGTTGATTGCTTCCTTGCCAAAGAAGATTGACTCGGAAGAGGCTTCAATTTTATTAACATTAATGACTTTGCTTTGTTCAAGTAGGCCATTTACGTATAAGGACAGCACATCGCCATTCCATGTTACGGTAATGTACATCCAGGTTCCAAATTTCAAGCTTGTATATGAGTAAACCGCATTGTCGCAAGATAGACTGTCCCCCGCCCCATTGGCAAGGAAAAACGCTAGCACTGGCGTCACGGAATCGACTTTGCATACACCTTTTATCAAGGCGAGACTGAACACATCCTCATCGCTGTCGGAGCCAAACCCAAGCTTGCCAATAATGTTTTTACGATAGGATTTCTCATTGCCGAGTACACTGTCGATTTCCACCCAGGCTTCAATCGTAAATTCCCTAGCGCTATCAAGCATGTAGCGGTCATTTTCTATAACGCCATATTGCTTGGCCCCATTCATAACAAGGGCTTTATTTTCGACGCCTTCGCCAAGTTTTGCGCCACCATACACAATCATCCCTTCGGTCCAGTCACGCGCATCAGAAATGAAGTTTTCTTTGCCAGAGGATGTCATGTAGTCCATGCTAAACCAGCTCCGCAAACCGTATTCACTGGAAAGCGGGAAAAGCAGCGCTTTGGAATCCTGTTCGGCTGCTTTTATCTCGGGATCCAAACCCAAAGGAGCGAACGTAACTTCGTAGAATCTATAGTCAAAAGCAAACGGACCGGTAAGATTGACTTTCTTGTCCGAGACCTGGGTCATGAACATAGCGTCACTATAATGGACGGGATCCGGAGATTTCGCAATCAAGGCAAAAGTGCCCGACGGAACACCTTCAAGGGTGAAATAACCTTCGTCATCGGTTTCCGTGCGCCAATTCGAGCCTGGAATATACACTTTAACATAGGAAGCGTTTGTGTCTGGGCGTAAGTGCAATTTTCCAGAAACATCACGAACTTTTTGAAGAGCTGCATTGACTTCGATTTCTTTGCCTTCGTAATTAATGGTCTCGTAATAGGCGAAAGAGTCGTTTTGAGCGCTCAAACCATAGCGACCCGTACGGCTAAGCGGGAGTCCAAAGCGTCCATCGTCATCTGTCGTATCGGTAAATACCAAGGTATCAACCTTAATGTAACGAGCGCTAATAGAAACTCTTCTAGCGGCTTTGCCCTTGTTATCGACAAGGATACCGGCCAAGGTATTGGTCTCTTCGCTAACGCCTCCGGCCACTTCGTCACTCTCGGAACAACCGAAAAACGCTCCCGAAGCAAACAAGACGCAACCAAGGAATGTTGCAAAAATATGCCAGGACTTGTTAAGCATTTTCGCCCTCCTTGAAATCCTTTGTCAACGGGAACAACTGAACATTTAAGCGGTACACGCGGCTCTCTTTGTTATCATCCATAACAATAGAACTTACACGACGGCGAAAATCTTCTATTTCTTTAGTAATACGATAATAGGCATTTTCGGAAATACCAATGGTAAGACCAGAAATATCACGTTCCTTGAGAGGGACTTCGTCCAAAGCACGAACGGCGAGTTCTCCCATTTGACGATGCATCTCGCGAACCGAAAGGCTTGCCACCTCGA
Organism: Fibrobacter sp.; assembly: GCA_024398845.1. Classification (GTDB taxonomy): domain Bacteria; phylum Fibrobacterota; class Fibrobacteria; order Fibrobacterales; family Fibrobacteraceae; genus Fibrobacter. Next base: position 2,600 of record JAKSIM010000068.1, read on the forward strand.
GATTCCCCGTAGTCACAGACCTTTTGACTTGTTCGTATTCGCCATCGTCATTTTTATCTAACATACCGACTTTTTGAAGCAAGGCGAGAGCCTTTTTGACTTCGGCAGTCTGCGTGTCAAAAGTCATTTGGCCGGCCATTTGGGCAGGCGTTGCGCCTTTCATTTGCGGAGCCATCTCGCGAAGCACCGGATTCAGCCAGGATTCGTAGTAATCATACTGATCCTCGCCCACCAAAGCGAAGGAATTCTCCTTGGCGATTGCGCGAAGCTTTTTGAATTCGGCCTTCTTTTGGGCAGAATCCTTCTCCTGGTTGAAGTTGACCAAAGAGCGAAAATACTGCAAGTCGGTGCCAACGAGACCCATGGCGGAGGCCACGCGCTCAATGCCCACATCACTCAAATTCGCCTTGCCATCGCAAACGAGTTTGAGGAACACCGGAGAGGAATATCCTGCGGCCTTGGCGAAGTCACGCCACGTAAACCCCGAGCGGAGTTTGCGTTCGGCATAAAAGTCGCGCACATAAAGGCGATAGTTTTGATATTCCATTACCGGTTTCATGATACATACAATATACAATGATTTTTCTCACAAGTCAATAGATTTATGATACAAAATCAAAGATTTTTTAAAAAATTCAACACATTTTTATCAAAATCGCCAATTTTTGATAAAAAATTATGATACAAAATATGCAAAAACGAATGACTTTCCACACAGGAATATTCCGGACTGCCACATCAATTCAAATTAGTTACGCTAGGAACCAAAGAAAACGACGCTAAAAATACAAGCGCCTGAATAAAAAAAACGCAGCTGGCTCGGCATTAAAAGCACGAACGCAGCTACGCTTTTTTTCGAATAAACGGGTCTCTCGACCCTCACTATTTAAGCGAATTCCTTGACGACCATAATGCCGCCCTTCTCGATTTTTGGATACGGGCGCATACCTTCGCCGCCCTTTCCACTATCAAGAACAGCCTCGAGGTCGCCACTGGCATTGTAAAAGTGGAGTTCCCAGCGGCCGTTTGGCGCGTTGAAATAACCCGAGTTCTTTTGCACATTGCGCTGGAACGTCCTGTTAAGGCGGTCCGCGACACTACGTGCCTGAACGAGGCTAATGTCGGCCAAGGTCCAAGAGATTGGAGAGCCACCCATGTCAAATATGAGAAGCGCCTCCAAATCAGTTTCTTCCTTCATGGTGAACTTCCAGCTGAAGTTTTGCCAGCTGGTACTCAAGTCCAAGATACGTCCGTTTGCATATGGCGTATAGGCCACGGAATCACGCTTGATGTTCACGTTGAGCGTGCGCGGCTTTTCGGCCTTGGCGCGCATGCTAAAGATGTACGTGACACCGTTACGCAAAGTCAAATGCTGCTTGAACTGAAGACCCCAGGTTTCCTTCCCTGCCTGCTTGATATCAAAGTGGACTTCGCCATTATTGACATCCACATTCGCCTTTCCGCCCCAGAAATCGGTCGTCCAGTGCTCTAGCGGGTTTTCTTCGTTGAATTCCCCGTTCTGAATCATGTTCGAACCAGAACCCTGAGATCCCGTGGAGAAATCCTTGTTTTGAATAAAGTTTGGAATGACGCTGGTGTTCTGGATGCCAAGCGGGCTATCGACGGCGACTTCCTTGCCCCAGCCAATAAGCGTATTGTACGAGCCGTGTTCCGTCATGTCCATGTCGGGACTATCGAAGTTACCGGGTCCCCAGCTCCAGCAGAGCCAGCCAATGCTCAGGCGTTCGCACTCGCTCATAATGTGCTTGTACGGGATTTCACGGGCGCCTGCCACGGCCATCGGGGCGAACTCACCCACAATGAGCGGAAGGTTAAGCTCCACGGACTTTTCGAGACATGCGGTCACGCGCTCATCTACCGTAGAGAAGCCGGTCGCGACAGCATTGTGGTTCACACTCGGCCACCACATGTGAATGGAGAACAGCAAGTTGTGTTCCGGGTCGGACTGCAACAAGCGCGGACCCACGGTAAGCAAATTCTTTTCGCTCTGGCCCCAATTATCGGCATCAATCATGATGGGCACGCGAACTCCCGCGGCGCGCATCTTGGTGATAATGAGGTTGTACGTAGAGAAGAATTCGTCAGAAGGCATTTCTTGAGCGCCCGGTTCGTTACCGATGTTCAAGATGAGATACTCCTGATGATTCGTAATCATTTGGAGTGTTTCTTCACGAAGCCAAAATTCCAGGGCGTCAGGCAAGCGTTCCCAATTACCCGTTGTATCGTGAATTTCAGGAATCGGAATCATGCCGTTAGAAATGCAAAGGCCGATGATACTATCGAGGTCACTCACCCTGCCTCGAGAGTTCCATACAATGCGTACGCAGTTCGCGCCTGTCTTTGCAATTTCGGGGATAGTTTTACCTTCGCGGTCAGTCCAAATGAACATGTGGTTTATGCCACGAAGAACTACTTTTTCATTGTCTTTGCTATAAAGGAAGCGGTCTTGTACAAAAAATCCCGGCTTCGCATTTGCAAAATTCATACCTATTTTCTCCAGTTTCTTCTTAAGTTCGCAAAATAAAGATACATAAAAAAACTAATAAAGGAAAATTTTTTCGTAAAAATTTGTCAGATAACGAGTTACGTAATGTAAAAATTTCAATTCCGCCCCTCTTTTTTTGACATTTTTTGTCATTAAAAAAGCCGGGCCGAAACAAATTCGACGCCCAGCTACTTTAAGACCTCGAACTAGTAGGCGTGGTCGCAGTCAACGTTCTCTTTGCCCTTGATGCCGTTTGCGCATTCAATAAGGCCCTGAAGTTCACCGTTGTGGAACGTGCCCCAGCTCTTTTTGTCCTTTTTAATGGTAAAGCAGGCTGTATTGCTCTTGGTCGGGTCCGTACCTTCGATACCATTCACCGGGATCCACTCGTAGCAGCGTTCTTCCACATCGTAGGTGTAGAACTTGCCTTCGAGCTTGCCATCACGGTAATTACCAAAAGAGTAGCCGAGGTCGTTCTGACCATTCAACTGACCCTTCTTGAAGTCAATCGTAATCTTGTCTTTGAGCTTGGAGCGGGCTTCTTCGCGTTCAGCGACCATCTTGTCGAAGATTGCCTGGGCCGAAGCGCGCTGTTTGCCCTTGAGCTTGCTAATGCGCTTGAGTTCACGATTGTCGGCCTTCTGCTCGGCCTTTTCTTGAGCCTTATAATCGGACACAAACGGATAATGGACCGTAAGACGACCGTGAATTTCGTTATCCCAGTATGGAATTTCGGCCATGAGGAATCCCTTTTGAGAGAACATGTTGATCATACCATGAACGGCGCCCATCTTGTACGGCACTTCGAGGTGCAAGAAGTAATAGGGCTTCATCTTCTGGCGATCCTTGGGGTCCAGATTGATGTTATCGACGGCACTGTAGCGGTAGAACTTAGAGATACCCGTCTTGTTACCATGGACGTATTCCGTTGTAAAGAGTATCTTGCCAAATTCCTTGCCCTGACGGACCGGGAGGTTCGGGTCGTTTCCGTAACCGATTTCCTTACCGTGGAACTTACCGTTGGCGTCCACTTCCATTTCATTTTCAAGGTAACCGTTCAGCAAGAAGCCGGACCACTTGTTGCCATCCTTGCAGCGAACGTCACTGTAATCGGTAAAGCGGCCAATGGCATCTGGCAGTAGCCGTTCGGGCAAACCGGATATGGAGAATACACCCTTGCGGCTCCAGTCCAGCAGGCGCGGTGCGTCCGGACGGTCATGATACTGGAAGAAGCACGGAATACTATCAAGGCGATCCTTGCGATCGTCAATGTAATTTCCAAACGGCGTGAATTTCTTGTTATCGGCAAACCTCTGGGCGACAGCATCGTGAACCTTACCGCTGTCGGAGAATGCGGCAAGAGTAAAGCCGGAACTATTCAAATGATCTACGCAAAGATCCAGGTTCTTGTTGAATTCCTCGCTATTCTCGGCACATTTTTTGCCTTTGCACTTGAGGATTTCGATTTCGGGCAAGTCCCAAACCTTGGTCACCTTGGTGGCACCTTCGCCCCATTCATCAGCTTCACTTTCTTGAATGTTAAAGCAACCGCAAATCCAGGCTTCACCAAAAGTCTTGACACCAAGACGCTCTAGTTCAGACGGGTCAACACGGCCGACGTTTTCCATCCAGCAATCAAAGTAATTAGAAACCTTACCCTCGGCCATAGCAAAAGTCGAGAAAGCCGCGAGCATTGTGAGACTGAATTTGAAGAATTTTTGCATATAACTCATTCCTGTTCGATTACCAAATATAATCAACTTTAAAGGCTAGCCACCAGCCAATTTTACGGTATAGCCCTTCTTTTCGAGTTCAGCCTTCAAAACATTGCGTTTATCACCCTGAATTTCGATGGCAAAATCCTTAACGGAACCCCCTACCCCACATTTTTGCTTTAATGTGCGGGCCAAGTCCTTGAGTTCATTTTCGTCGAGCGGGATGCCAACGACGACACTTACCATTTTGCCCCCACCCATGCGCTTGAGCTGGATGCGGACAACGCCATCGCCCTGGGGACGTTCGGCCTTGGGCTTTTCTTCTTTAATGCGACCAATGCCGGTTGCAAAAACTAATGTAGAGCGTTCGTCGTTCACTTTTGAGAATCCTCGTGTTTCTCGGTTTGGTCGTTCGTTGAGCCAATTTGGTCGTTCGTTGTTCCGGTTTGGTCAGCCGGCGGGAGCGGACTCATTCCAAAAAGGAGAGCAATGACAGCGCCCACGGCCACATACAAAAGTACAGCAGCTAGCAAGCCCAATATTTCGGAGCCACTCCAAGCCTCCACTTTTACGTAGAGCACCACCGAGAGCGGCATCGCAATCAAAAACAAAACGCCAGGAAGGTTTTTCTTCATGGCGAATAAGATAGAAAATTTAAATGGACGACAATGTCGGCAATTTACTTCACGTACATTTCGCTGGTTTTGCCGTCCACGGTGACCTGGTACTTGCCCTTGAAGCCGCGGAACTTTGCAACGCCGCTTTCGTCTGCCGTGGCGGTCGCCTCGGTGGTCCACTTTTTGTGCCACAAATCGTAAATGCGGGTTGCAGCCTTCTTTTCGTGGCCATCCATGCCAATGATACCGCCATTCTTAATCCAGTGGCGCATATCCCAGAAGCCCCACATCACAATGCCGTTAATAGCCGGGTGGCTAAAGAACGTGCGGATGGACTTTTCGTAGGCGTTAGCCTGTTCTTCTTCGGTAAGCGTCATGCCGGTATCCCAAGTGCCAAAGTCAAGTTCAGTCACCTTAATCGGGAGGCCGAGCGCAGCGAGCTTGTCGAGGCGTTCCTTGAGGAGCGCGGGCTCAACCGGACGGGCGTTAAAATGGCACTGCACGCCAATGCCCGTGATAGGCACTTTGCGGCTAAGCATTCCCTTGATAAGGTCCACGTAACGGTCTGTTTCTCCGGCGGCGACTACGTTGTATTCGTTGAGGTAGAGCATTGCAGCGGGGTCTGCCTTATGGGCCCAAATAAAGGCGCTGTCAAGGTAATTCCAACCACAAGTATTGAATGTGTAGGATTCGTGGAGCGGTTCGTTCCACACGTCGTATTCCGTAATCTTGCCCTTGTATTCTTTGAGGTCGCGGTCGATTCGCGCCTTGAGGTACTTGCCAAAGTCAGCGCATTCCTTGGCTTTTGTCGGGTTGCTGTAATGCTTGTCGAAGCCGTAGCCCTGATGGCCCCACATAAGCGCGTGACCGCGAAGCTTCCAGCCGTTCTCCTGCGTGAACTTCACGTAGCGGTACATTTCTTCTTTTTTGATTTTGCCCTTCTTGGGTTCATATTCCGGCCACTTGAACTGGTTTTCGCTCACGGCGTGCCAGAAGAACTTTTTGGCCTTGGCTTTGTACCAATTCTCGATGCTATCCTTTGGACTGTCGGTCCAAATGTTGAGCGCCGTACCAAACGGGAAGTCATGACGCACAAGCTTCACAGAAACCTTTGCGCCAGGGGCAGCCTTCACCGTAAAATCCTTTTTGCGGAGGCTGTCGATACGGGCTTCGGCATTCTGGTACCAGGCGGTATCCATGGATTCGGCCTTCTCGATTTCCACATCGTCCATTTGGAGCCAGCCCTTTTGCAAGCCCACCTGGAACGTTACGTTGTTCACACCGTAACCCTTTTGGTCCGCAAGGAACTTCATGGAGAACGACTGCCACTTGTCGGTAAGCTGGAAACTTGCACTCTCTTTTTGGCGGTAGTCCGGAGGGCCGCCCTGCACCACGGCGTTAATCGGCATATTGCCCTTCGCCTTGAATGTAAGAATGTAATAGGCAGAATCCGTGAGGAACTTGGGCGGTTGCAGTTGCAGACCCCACCAGATTTTGGGGAGTTCCTTGACCACGAGCTTTGCGCCCTGACTACCGTTCGTGCCAAGACCCGGCTCGGCCAGCTTCAAATCGACCACAGCCGGACCATCGGGATTATTCCACAAGTACCAGCCGCCGTCGCCATATTCCATGTCGCCGTTGCTCAAAATGTTATCGGCAAAAACAGCAGAAGCCAAAGCCGCTGTTAAGAGAGTGGCGCCAAGCGCCGAGCGAGTAATTCGTTTCATATCGCTAAATAATATAAAAAAATGGGGACGCAGTCATCCTGGCCTCCGTCCCCTTGCGTCATCCTGGACCCGTCGCTGCGCTCCAGGGTGACGCACAAAACGTCGCTCCAAGGTGACGCAGTCATCCTGGAGGGGCGAAGCCCCGAACGGGATCCACTGCCTTTTCGCAGGTTAGCCTAAGCCACCGTGGAAGTAGCTCGTTGTGTCATCGCTGGCCTGGAGCAGACTTACGCGGTGGCGCAGTTCCACAGACTTCATCTGGGGCTTGGCATACTGTTTTTTGGCGTCGTCGCGACGCTTTTCGTTAATCTGCTTCATTATTTAATCACCTTTTTGTTAAAATAGTTTCCCTTGGCGGTCGGCTTCGAGTTCAGCATGCGACCCTTGGCGTCGTAAGTGCGCTTGAGCTCGATGGCACCAGTGCGCGTGTTGATGCGGCCGATGTATGTCGTCTTTTCGGCGGCGCTATCGGAACCGGCGGCAACTTCGTTTGCATCGGCAGCATCGTCGCTATCGACGAACACGACATCGATGCTTTCCGGGAGTTCCTCAGGAATGCTGGCCAGCACAGATGCATTGCCCAGAGCCCTGCGGCCCGGATTAACTTTCGTGACCTTTTGGAGGTAGACGCGCATCGGATTGATGTAGGCGCCCGCGCCAACCTTGACGAACTGGCCCGCAACCACTTTTTCGCCTTCGGCACTGCCGGCAAAGCCATAGGTGCTGCCGATTCCCAGGTCGCCATCCTGCCAGGACTTGTAGCTATACGTACCAACAAGTTCCCACTGTTCGTCCGTAGATGTCGAAGAAGTTGGCACAGTGACCATTTTCCCGGATACTTCGTCGTACTCTTCCGTGGCCTTGATGGTTACGCCGGCTTCGCCAAATTTAAAGTCAAGCGAGGTTCCGCTGGTAAGCCTTACCAAATACGGGGTGTGGGCTTCAAGTTCGGTAACCGTTGTAAATACGGCTTCCCACTTACCGCCATTTTCTGGATTAGGACCGACGCTCTTAAGAGTTCCGAATTCAGCATTCCCTGGGAGCGCACTTGACGGGACATCGAACGGCAATACGATCGTGGCTACGATTCCCTGAGTAAACGTACGGTTGAACTTCACGTAGTCCACGTGAATATCTGCTGGAATCTTGACTTCCAAAGCAGAGTTGCCATCGATTGCCACGGTTTCCTTCCCGGCGGCGTCCTTCGCAATGGCGAGCAAGCCGAGTTTCAGCATGCCCGAAAGCGTCGGGGTGGCATCGTTATCGGATGCCTGGCCCACGTTCTGCCCCCAGACGGAGCCATCCAGGCCATCAGCCTTGCAGACACCGCCGTCCATTTCGCACCAATTGTGCAGCAGGAGAGCAACTGTACCGTCGGCGAATTCGTTAGGAGTCTTAGCCTCGCCACCGAGCTTATCGCCGTCGCCATCCGTTCCAATAAAGAAGCTGTTTGAAACGCTCATTGTTTTAACATTCGCCCCTACAAGGCCTCCGATATATTGTTTTCCTCCCACGGCACCCACGTTGTAGCAGTTTAAAACGTTCAATGTACCATCTTCATTATACCCCACAAGACCGCCGACAAATCCATTAGATGCTGTCACGGCACCCACGTTGTAGCAGTTTAAAACGTTCAATGTACCAACTTCATTATACCCCACAAGACCGCCGACAATTCCATTAGATGCATTCACGGAACTTTCGCTATAACTGTTCTCAATCTTCAATTCGGCACCATCTCTATTTGAACCGACAAAGCCGCCAACATAATATTTTCCTTCCACAGAGCCCGCACTAAAACTGTTTTTGATGTTCAATTTGCCCTTG
>JAKSIM010000069.1 GCA_024398845.1 Fibrobacter sp.
CGCACAAGCGCGATGTGTTACACGTGATTTTCTGAAAATGAATTATTAGAGGTGCCCTTATATTAAACAGCAAAAAGCAGGCTGAGCGCCTGCATTTTCTGTACTTCACGCATTTTTTTACTCAATGATAAAACTGGTTCCGTAGTAAATGAAGGGGCGCTTTTTCATAGAACGAGACCGCGTCGAATTGCACATTCATGTCGAGCGCATATTCTTCCAACGGCAGTACTGTTTTGGAAAAGCAAAAGTCGCCGATGCTATTGAAAATGCCATCAGGGAGTATTTATCCAAGCGTGAGTTCAAGTCCATTTGCATTTTAAATTTCTTAGCCATATTCAGTCTTTTTTTATTCGTCTGCAAATGTAATTTTTAACAGCAAAAAAAGTCAACCCTTGTGGAATTACCGAGAAATTTCTTTCACGCAACGCACGGAGTAACCGACCGTTTCGGCGGCTTGACTAATATAACGACCGCCGGCGCCATAGTTTGCATGCGGACACAGACCCGGTGTCGCATTGGCAACTTCTATACATTGGGTAAGCGCAATTTCGCCCGGCACCTCTTCGTTCGCCATCCAGAATCCGCCCGCCCTACCTTTATATTCGTTGCGGCCATTGAGCCAAAGACCAGCGGCTTTCACATCCAAATCCGAATATGTATTCTGTGCAAATTCATCCCCCTGCCAGGAATCCAAGGCTCGAATGTTGGCATTTTTGAACGAACGCTGATCCTTTGTGACATCGGACAGTCTCCAGCCTTCGGGGCACGCACTTTGCGCGGCCTTCCAAGTGTAGAGTCGCCCCAAAGAATCGCATTCATTTTTTTCATTGGCGCACCAACTGTCGCTCGTTTCGTACGAGAGATTGTCGGCAAGCCACAGCCGGTCCGCAATACTCACCGTTCTATACACATGTCCGTCTCTCGTATCCGTAAACGAGCCGTAAATGGGCTTCCAGCCCATTCCCTTGCCATCGCAAGTATATTCCTGATAGAAAAAGATTTTGGTTTGTCCCGCTTTTTCAGAATCACAATCATTCAAGAAATTCTCTCGAGTCGCCTCCACCCAGCGGCCCAAGGTACAATACATCATAACAGAATCATAAAAGGCCGTTGTTTCGAAAATATCCCGAGTACAGAAACCCAACTCTTTTTCGCACTTCGTGGGTATGTGGTACCAATCGAACGACGGTAACGAATTGTACGAATCATCTTTGCAATTATATGTTTCGCCTTTATAAGTCTTCAATATGCCTACGGAATCGATGTTGCAAGGTCCAAGCACCGCATTTGCCGTGTCTTTTTTCCAACTATACTTCGAATAATTTTTTATGCATGTGTAAGTCGTATCTTTGTAAATTACTGCAACGTCTACTTTTGATTCATCGCACCTTCCGCCAAGGCTATATTCCAAGTCGGTAATTTCAGTCCAGCCGGAACTAGTGCATTGATAGTACTTGGGATATTTAAAGTCCAACTTGCCCAAATTGCTACCGTTGCAAAAACTTTCCAAATTTGATTCGATGGAATTCATTTTGCGCCAGGTCCCTTTGTCGCACATTACCGAGCCGAATATCGTATCCTGCAGGGCTGCGGTGCAAGCACCGAAGAATTCTTCAGCCTTCATCTGGCGCCACGAAAGGTTTTCGCAAACATATCCGCTCTTGATATGGTCACCCTCCCTGTCTTTGGTGCAAACACCGTACTGTACTTCGAATGAGGTCGCCCTGTCCCACGAGCCACTGTGGCAAACGTAAAGAGTGCCAGTAATTTTTACGGATTCGCCTTCGTTGTTCTTGTTGCAAACGCCCTGCAAATCACTAAGGGTTGCCTTGGTCCAAGTTTTGTTTTTGCAAACGTAACTGGTGGAACTATCAATAATCATACCTTCGCGATCACTCGTACAACCGCCGTAACGCAATTCAAGCGTAGAAGGAGTCGTCCAAGACGATTTGCAAATGTATGTACTTCCGAGCGCTTCTCCCATTTTGCCGTAGTTGTCCTGATCGCATACCCCAAGGATATCGTACCTGGTGGGCGTTTTCCAAGAATGGTTGCGGCAAATGAAATCATTGCCGTTTTCGCCACTCACAATGTAGCCGTCCATCGCATCGTTGCAAAGTCCGAACAAACTATCGTTGGCGGTGAGTTTTTTCCAAGAGGAATCCGCACAGATGTATTCGGCGCTATCGTAGGTGATGACTTTTGAGGTTTCGTGCTTGAGACACTCGCCGTACACGTCACGAATGGTAGCCTTGTGCCAGTTCAGGTCACTGCATCCGTAAAGCGTTCCCTGATAAGTAATGGTATCGCCGGCGTGCTTAGCGTCGCAGTAGCCCAGGGAATCTTCGAGAGTCGTGACCTTGTACCAGTTGCCGGATTTGCATACGGTGCGGTAACTGCCGGACACTCCGAGCATCAGTTCTTCGTTCGTGTAGCATGTGTCGCCTACGCTTACGGAGCGCACCCAGGCGGTGTCGCTACAGGCGTACTTTTTGGCGGCGGCGATGATTGTTTCGCCACGGGAGCACTTCGCAGGCATTTCCTTTTCGCTAGCCACTTCGTCGGCGAGTTTCACACAGCGGATGGACACGTACTTTTTGGTATCGTACAAGGAATCGTAAACAGGCTGGTCGCTGTCATTCGTGAAGGAATAGTAGCCTTCGTAAAGGGCAATCATGAATTTCGCTTCGGTGCCCAAACCGGAATATTCACCAGGAAAAAGTCCCGTACCCGCAGGGAGCGCGTTGAAGCCGAGTTCGTTGGTACCTGCGGCGGCCTTGCCCTTTTTCCAGAGGGATTTGCTCTTGAGGGCGGTGGTGCCCTTGGAAATGGCAAAAAGATTATTCCACTGTTCCTTGGTGGGCAGGTCAAAACCGCGGGGGCATTCGGGAACGGTGGTGTAATAAAGCCGTCCGTATGTTTCGCAGTTCGTGCTGTCGGAATCGTAGCAGTAGCCAACATTACCCGTGGTGCGCAGGTTTTCGGCCATCCATTCATAGGCACCAATCTGCACCGTTTTGTATTCAATGCCAGTGTAGTATTCCTGGGCCGTGCCGGTCGAAATACTCACATTGTACTTTTCGTTGAAACCGACTTTGATGGTGTCTTTAGGAATGCTGCTGGAACTTGCGCCATTGCCGCTCGAACTGCAACTATTCGCTCCATTTGAACTGCTGGAACCGTTCTTCGCGCTGTTGGACCCCTTAGACGCACTGGAATCGTCTTCAGAGCCGTCATCAGAATCGTCATTTGAACCGTCCGCGCGGCTTGAACTGGAGCAATCATCATCGTCTTCGTCACATTCGCCGAAGATGTCTTCCCATGCAGATTTATTGAAAATATCATCGCTATCGTCGTCGCCACAGGCAACAAAAGCAAGACTTGCGACCATCGAAAAGCCAATAGTGGCTAAACCAAAAAGATTTTTCCGAACCACAAAGTTTCCCTTAAAAACGTTACATTTCAAATATACAAAAAAAAGCGCACAAAGCATTTGCAATGGCGGCACAGCAGAGATTTGTACTAGCCAGATTCCAATAATCATCAACGCAACCATAGACGACAAACAGTTCAAAGTGTATGTCAGGATGATGAAGGAACGCTCCATCTTATAGGGGCTCTTATTGAACACGAGGAAAACGTAATGAAAGTGGTATTAGCACAGTTACTTGGCGGGATAGTCAGTTTTGTTCTTTCCTTTCTTATCCTTATACTTTGTCTCTACGTGGGACCTGCTGCAATGGCAATATTTATTATGCTCGGTTGCCTTTTGATGCACCTGTTATGGTCCGACATCAAGGAACTTAAAGCCGAGAACGAACTGCTCAAGGCTGAAAACGTAAAGTTGAAAACTCTCAATCGTAACGTGGAGGAGGATGCGTAATGAAACTTACTTCTTATGGTAAATGCGAAATCTGTGTCTTATAGGGGCTCTTTTTGAGCTTGGGGAAAACGGATGACCGCAGATGTCCTCGTGATATTCGCCGTTGCGTACAGTCAAAGACGCAAATGACTAGCGAGCAAAAAGCGAACGCGCATGTAAAAAGCGGAAATATGCGAATTTTTCGGAAACGTACCTGCTAAAAAAGAATTTTTTGAGAATTAGCAGGTACAAAATTACTTTGTTTGTAACAAAAGTGGCTAAAAAGGGGCAAACGTACCTGCTAAATCGTGATTTTCGGCAATTCAGCAGGTACACGCCACAGAAAAAAGGAAGCGAAACAGGCCAACACCTAGATTTTCGCTCCATTAGCCCCATTTTGTACCTGCCAAAACAAACATTTTTCGAATCTAGCAGGTACAAATCCCCCTTAAGCACCTGATAAAGCCCTTTTAGTCCCTATCGGCAAAGCAAATTTCCGCGCCGTACCCGCCAAACAGCAAATTTCGGCAATTTAGCAGGTACCCAAGTTTTTTATAGAGTCCCTTTTTGAACCCGAGAGAAACAAATGGACGGAAATTTATTAAAAAGCGTCATCCTCGACCAAGCACAGCGCGGGAGGGGTCTCACTAGACCTCGTCGCTTCGCTCCAGGGTGACTGACTTTTATTTGTTTAAAGAATTAGCGCACATTTACCCGTCTTATTTGCGAATCTACGCGAACCAAATAAGTTCCCGCTTGCGGCATATCCACAGAAAAGTCCACAGCATCTACGCGGGTCGTAAATACTTCCTTCCCCCGCATATCGAATACGGTCAACGCGCCACCAACCTTCGCCCCCGCAATCTGCAGGCAACGACCAGCAACACGTACACTGAGCCGCGGCATCGTCACAACCTGTTCAATAGCATTCTTGTCGCTAAACGCTCTACGGAACATTGAAATTTTCCGCAAAGAAATTATACCAACACCGTTGCTCAATTTTGGATAATTATCATCTGCAGCTTGCCCCCAAATAGAACCGTTTACTTTTTCATCGCTGTAATCACGTAAGCGTGCAGCTACAACACCACTGAAAAAATCCGATGAATCCTTTCGGATTGCATTTTCCACACATGAATAACCATTATAAAACACATTTAGCGCAGTTATGTCGCTACACTCGTTTATAATGTCGTCAGCAACATTTATATCTGAGAAAACATTTCCAAAATTAAATACGTTACGCAAGGTTAAATCGCCAGAAACCCGATACGCAGTAAACCCACCCGCAAGATATTCTGAATAAACCGTGCCAACATTATAAGAATTCAAAAATTCCATTTCATTAAACAAGCCTATACCGACAAAGCCTCCTGCATAAGAAATGCTTTTAATATAAGCATTATTATACGAATTCAAAAAACTAATTTTGTCGCCACCCTTTCCAACAAAGCCTCCGGCATAATCGCCATAGATAGGCCCTCGGTTATAAGATTTCTTAATGAATAAATTCCCTGTAATAAAATTTCCAACAAAGCCACCGCCTTCTTCTTTAGCAATTATCCTCGCCTTATTTGCTGAAGAAGAGATATCGGCAACAGTAGCAACAGCGGTTCCAATCAATCCGCCCGCACTGCCACTTTGCGAAATAACCAAGCCGGAAAAGGAAACATTGGATATAGAAATAAAAGCATCTGTTGAATACGAAACAAATCCCGCAGGAATACAAGACAAATCGGTTTTCAAATAAGAATCTTCTACATACAAACTATCAATAGTAATTGGTTTTTCTAAAGTACCGCCAGCAACATAGCCAAAAAATCCTGGAAAAATTGACGTTGAAAACAAGCCTTTTATTTTATGACCGTGGCCCTTAAAGGTTCCAGAAAAAGGATGGTTCCTTACCCCAATCTGTTTCCATTCTATAAAGCTAGAAGCCTTATTCACATTCAATGTATCGTCCACAATAACATCTTCATTCAGCGTGATATCAGCCACCAATTCGCCGCACGCCGTAGGGTGCGCTTCCGTGGAATCCCAACCATTAACATAACGCGAAAACGCGTACAATTCTTCTGCAGAGCCTATTTTAAAACATTCCTCTGCAGGCAGACGTTCTTCAGCAAAGGTAAAAGCGGCTAACGCCATAGAAAATACGATAGATGATTTGATTTTCATCATCCCCCCCCCTATAAAAAAATGGAATTTAACGGTAATTCAAATATAATCTATTTTTTGTATTTTGAAAAAAATTTTTAAATGACAAAATTTTTAATAGACAATTAGCTCCCCTCCACGCAATTCCCGCAAAAAACAAATTACGCTTTTTCTTTGTACCCGCACTTGGGGCAGACGCCGTTTTCGTCCAGGGCGATTCCGCAGAGGGGGCAGCGCTTTACGGTGCATTCGACAGGGAATTCCTGGGAGGCGGCATTAACTCCGCTGGTGAAGGTGATTTTCGCGATGTTCAGCATCTTTTTCAAGAGGTCATAGACAATCTTGATCATGCCCTCCACCGTCATGGTTTCCTTCGTCACCACAAGGCGGCATTCCGGGTAGGCGGTGGCGAGCGCGGTCTTGAACGCAGGTCCTTTCATCGTGTTTTGCGGGTGGCCGTTCTTGATGCCCTGCTTTTCGTAGACGTCGAGAATCGCGGGGAGCAGCGGGTCGTCTTCGCGCAGAATGAGGGCGTGGTCAAAGTTCCGCAGAATGTCCCAGGCGGTCTTCTGGATTTCGTTGCAGGGGAACACCATGTTCACGCCCGCGTTGATGGAGTCCTCCACCTCGATGGTAAGGATTCCCGTGTGGCCGTGGAGGTACTGCGCCTCCCCCTTGAAACCGTAGAAACGGTGGGCGTACTGCAGGCTGAACGTTGTATAACTTCTCATATTCACTCCTTGTCCGCATTGCGGACGTTGATGGTTATACACGCAGTATATCAAACGGAGTGAATGAACGGCAATAGTGTTTTTCCCAATTTTTAGAAAAGTCCTCTTTGAAGAGACTAAACTTTATAATTATTTTTCTACATCATTAAGCAGCCTTCAAAAAAACATAAAGAACAATTTCAATGATGCCATATTCAAAACTCTGCTGGACAATCGCATTCGCATGCTGCATGCTAGTGGCATGTGATAATTCAACGGATAATGGAGAGGCAGTCCTTTGGGCTGACAGTGAAAAATGTGACGAAATCCGAAAGACAAAAAATGACTTCGTCCCTGTGGAAGACATTCTACCGTGTGTCAAGGAATCCGAAAAGGTCGCCTTTATCCTTCGGCATGCGGAACGCGACGAATATAGAACGGGTACAGAAGACAGTTTGAATGCATTTGGAGTGGAACAGGCCCGCGCCCTCGGGAATAAATTGAAGTCATACCCCGATTTCTATTATATGCATACAAATTACATCCGTACTTTGGAAACCGCATACAACATCGCCAAGGGCAAAGGGCAAAAAATAGATATTTTCACTAGGGAAAACAGCGATGGAATCGTTCACGAACTGAACGAGGACTTGCTGTATTACTGGTACGTGAAAGACGAAGCCTACGTGTATGTCTGCGCTCCATCCGGAGGATTGGAAGCATTTACAAAAATGGCATACGAATTGGACAACTATTACTGTTCTCTAGGTTTCTACAACGTCAAGGAAAGAACACTTGAGTTCGTGCAAAAATATTTCAACTACAACGAAATGCACGATATTACTTTCGCCATCACTCATGACTATTTTATAGCCCCTTTGGTTATTGCCATTACGGATGGCGAAATCGGCATGGACTATTACAATCACAGCGGTGACTATTATTACTGGCCGAATTTTTTATCGGGTGCCGCCATCATAGTTGACAACCAGAACAACGTCACCATGATTCCTGCAAAAGGACTCCCCAGCGGTCGGCTGGAGGAGTAGAGACCTTACTTCACGTTAACGCGTTGCAGATTGCGTCCACTGCGCACGAGGTATGCGCCCGGATTGAACTTGGCGCGCATCATTTGCGTTAAGTTTTCGCCGTGCAGCTGGGAGGCTTGCAGCTGAGTCGCCTGCAAAGTCCCCATGTAACGGCCCTGCATATCGAAGACCTCCAACTGCGGCGTTGCCGTAGCGCTGAACGGTCCGCCCAAACGCGTGCTTTCGTGCAAGGCAAGGGTTGTATCCTTGTGAGTTGTGTCCTTGGGGCTGACGGGTGCACTGTTTGAATCGGGGCAGCCGACGGCTTCGATTTTCGCGATGTAGAGGGCCGAAAGGTCGCTGCTGTTGATGGTCAACTGCGTGGGGCTAAACGAGGAATCGCGAACGACCTGCAAATCCACGGTCGTTCCGCTCCAGGTTTTCGCGGCGACGGGGCGGCCGTTCTGCAGGCTGACCCACGGCTCGTTCATGCCGAAGTTTACGTAGGCGGTGCTTCCCGTGGTGCCGTACGTGGTAAAGAGGAGCGTTTCGCACTTGTTGAGGATGTTGCTGTCGACAACATCTTGCGGAAGCGTGTAGACTGCATGCTGGTAGCCGCAGTAATCCGCATTCTGGTCGCAGCCGGCCAGCGGGACGTTCATGTAGCCCGTCTTTCCGGCGAGCGCTTCGCTCACAAATTTTGCATTGCCGTTCTTCACGTCGCCGGCCCATTCGCCGCGGGATTCCGCGCCAGCCTCGCTGTAATCCACAATCACGTAGGTCGCATTCCCGAAGGGCGAAGTTTTTTCCCAAGTGAGCGGCTTCGCGTCGGCGACCTTGGTTACTTTGTCTGCACTGTGCGCCTTGAGGCTTGCGACAAGGCTGTCGTAGGCGGGCTTCGCCACAAAGCTGGAGTCGAAAATCAAACCGTTGTACTTGTACAAATCGGCAAGCCAGCTGTACTTGTCGCTAAAGCCCCAGATGACGAACGCCTCCATGTTCGGGGCTTCGAGGAACAGGTCCATGAACTGGCGGTAGAGATGTCCCTGGGCTTCAAAATCCGCCTTGGAAACGTCCTTCTTGTCGAAGCCGATGTCCAGTTCGGTAATCTGCATGGTGAGGCCTTCCGCTTCGAGCGCCTTGGCGAGCGCCTGCACGTTTTGCGGTGTCGTCACGTGGTAATCGGAAATGTGCGTCTGCGTGCCGATGCCTGTAATATAAATGCCGGCCGCCTTCAAGCGCTTTGCCACGGAATCCACGGCGAACTGCGCCTTGGATCCAGCCGCAAGCCCCCATTCCAGGGAGTAGTCGTTGTAGTAAAGCTTTGCGTCGGGGTCGGCCTTGTGCGCCCACGTAAATGCGGAGTCGATGAATTCGCGGCCGATGTACTTGCACCAGACGGACGGATTCTGGCTTGCGCCGCTACGCCAGGCAGCGGGCTGCGTATCGTCAATGGCTTCGTTCACCACGTCCCATTCGCGGATTTTACCCTTGTAGTGGCCGACCACGTTCTCGATGTGGTTCTTGAGGACTGCAAGGAGCGTATCCTTCGCGGAGCCGCCTTCCTTTTCCACCTTCGCGGCGAGGTCCGGCACCCACTGCGGAACCTGGCTGTGCCAGGCGAGCGCGTGGCCGCGCACCTGCATGCCGTTTGCGGCGGCGTAGGCCATCAACTTGTCGCCCTTCGAAAAACTGAAGGAGTTGCGCTTGGGTTCCGTGGCGTCGAACTTCATCTCGTTTTCGGCGACCACGATGTTGAACTGCGACTTGTGCGTGTTCTCGTAGATTTCGGCATCGTCGCCAAGACCGTAATTGAACCAGTTGGAATTCAGGATGGCGCCGACGAAACGCCCGCGGGCTTCCGCCAGTTGACGGAGCGTGCTATCGGTCTGCGCGAACAAAGAAGTGCTGAAAGTGACGACGGCGGCGCCCACCAAGGCGGCGCGACTCATGGAAAATTTCTTCATATAGCCAAATCCTTGTTTTAGGGTTTGACATCCCGTACACCGAATTAAAAGATAGTAATGATTTCTTTTAACCCTTAAAAAATTATTTTTTAAAGTTCGTAAAATAGTTTTTCATAGACAAACCACATTCAAAAATTCTATTTTAAAGAAACAATCAAATTTTCTATTAAAATTATAGGGGGGAATATGTGCGGCTCAATAATAGGTGACATCCTATTTATACTTTTTATAATATACCTCATAATTACTCACATATTTACTCACTAAAAAAAATTGCCTTTTTTGAAATAAAAAAGGCAATAGTGACCATTTTCACAATGTTCTTGAGTGTGATTTTCCTCTACTGACCAAGCGAGCTTTATAGTGTAAATTTGGTAATATGAAAATCGTAAAAGCTTTAAAAAATTTCGCTCGCTTCATGGGTGGCTTCTTCTTAGCCGCTTAAGAGTCGCCTTCTCGGCAATCCAAAGCTCTTAGTGCAGCCTACAGCTTTTCGCTGAATTCTTCCATGCTCTTGCGGGAAGGATGACGCGGAGAGGGGCCGCCCTGTTCAGCATCGGCGTAACCAACGTCCAAAAGGCATGCCACTTTCATGTTGGCAGGGATTCCCATCGCTCGGGCGATGTCATTTGCGTTAAAACCGCGAGCCCATAGCGTATTCAAGCCGAGGTCGGTCGCTTCCATCATCATGGAAGTCGCGACGATGCTTGCGTCCATCACTCCGCTCGTGAAATTTTCCTTATAAACGTCCTGCGTGTTGAAGCAAAGGCTTTCGTCGTAACAGACCATCAGCACCACGGGAGCACCGTACGTCATGCGGGTGGCCTCGCGAATTTTAGCAAGGCCCGCGGGCGTCTGGATGGCGTAAACCTTGACCGGCTGCTGGTTCTTGGCCGTCGGGCTTACGCGCCCCGCCTCGAGCACGGCATTCAATTTTTCGGTTTCGACGGGCTGCGCCGAAAACGCGCGGCAGCTGTAGCGATTCTTGGCTAGATCGATGAAAGACATGTAAACCTCTTTTGGTCACCTCTAAAAATTCAATTTTCAAAAATTTGACATAGTCCACTCCGCTTGC
>JAKSIM010000007.1 GCA_024398845.1 Fibrobacter sp.
TTTCGTTACTGGCGAGCTTGTCCACGTCTTTCGGGTCGAGGCCGAATTCACGGGCAGTATAGGCGATAGGTTTGCCAGTCACATAGACGGGCTGCTTCAAAATGTGCTGTTGAGCAAGAGAATTAATATCCATAATAGTGTTTAGTGGTTGGTGGCTAGTGGTTAGTGTGAAGTTAGGCGCTTCGCGCAGATTTGTAAAGAGCTTTTGCTGCAATACTTCGTCCTGTTTATCGCCTACGGTCTACTGACCGCTTTGCCATGTGATTACATTTTTTGCTTTGCAAATTATAGAAAAAGTGGTTAGTGGTTTGTGGTTGGTGGTTTGGATTAGTGGCTAGGATTTACTTCACTCTTTAAAAACTCCACCAGTTTCTGGTTCAGCTTGTTGTTGAGTTCGTCGGCATCCTGGGCGGTTTGCGCACCGTTTTCGATGGGGTTGAATTCCTGGGCGCGTTCGCCACAGATGTCAATGCCGAGGATTTTGCGGTCGCGGGCGAGTTCCGAAATTATCGCGGTCATTGTCTCGAAGGTGAGCGAACCCTGGTCCCAGTTGGTGGCGGCTTCGCTTGGGGCGAGGGCGTCCTTGTCGATGGAAAAGTAAATATTAGACGAAAGATGAGAGGTGGTTCGCTCACTTTTTTGCCATTCGCGGATTTCGCTTTCGGGGATGAAGGTGACGCGGTCTTTGTACTTCGCGAATTCCGCGGTTTCGTCGGCTTGCAATTCTTCAATCAAATGGTCTGCAACGCCAATAATCACTACGTTTTGTACAAACTTGTTTTCTTCCAGGACTTTCTTGACCCACCCTCCGCAACTTAGAATGTCTCCGAAGCGGGGCGGCTGCATGTCGGGGTGGTGGTCGAAGACTACGAGGTCGAATGGCTCGGTGATTCGGTCTGTCCAGATTTTACTCATGTAGTGGTAGTTGCCGTTATCGAAAAAGTGAATTCCCGCGGCGGTTTCGCAGCCCTCGTTCTCCGCGGCGGTTTCGCAGCCCTCGTTCTTTGCGGCAGTTTCGCGTTCTTCATTCCGCGTGGCAGTTTCGATTGAAATGCTGCTCGCAAAATTCGTGCCAAGGCTTTCGTCTATCAGCTTGTTGATTTCTTTTACGGCTTCGTCGTCGCAATAGCAATCGGTGCCTGCGATTTGTGTGCAGTCTAGCCAACAAGCGGAATCTCGCAGCCCTTGCATAAAGGGCTGGCTGTCATAAACTCCTGTGAAATCCTGAATTGTGACCGGCATATTGCCAATAATAGTTGATTTGTATGGAACGTTTGTTACAAAAATCTGTTTTTTCTTCGTTAGAGTTGATTTTTTTCACACTATTGGTGCCTCTTTTTTTGCTAATTCAAATAAAAATTTATTTTATGGTGGGATGGCCTTTTCTACTTAAATAAGTAAGGAGCTAGTATGAAATGTTTGGCTAAAATTGGTCTTGCCGGTTTGTTCGCTTTTGGACTTTCGCAGGCTACAGTGAATTTCCCGTTTCCGCAGAATTCCGACTGCGATGGTAACGCCACGCTTTTGAGCGACAAGGCGAAGGCTGCGGAAGATTTAAAAAAGCAGTTCGCGTACTGGATGAAGGACATGTACAACGAGCAGGGCGATGTTGCCGGTGTCCGTTCCAATCCGGGTTCCAACGAGTATTTTTCGGAAGGTGTCGGCTATGGTATGCTTCTGATGGTGTACTTCAGTGACAACACTACGAGTTACCAGAGTCAGTTCGATAAGATTTGGAATTTCTACAAGAAGATGGAGAACGAGCACGGCCTGATGGTCTGGAAAGTGACCGAACTTGCCAATAAGCAGGACAAGGGCGCCGCCTTGGATGGCGATATCGATGCTGCCGCGGCACTCGTGATGGCCTATTACCAGTTTGGCGATGAAAAGTATCTGACGGAAGCCAAGACCTTGATCCAAAGCATGAAAAAGTACGAGTTCGAGGAAAACGGCCTTCATCTTCCGGGCGACACTTGGGGCGATGCCGGTTACAACCGCAAGAATCCGGGTTACTTCGACCCGGCCTACATGCCTCTCTTTGCCGCTGTGGATAAGGACAACGCCGACTTCTGGAGCAGCAAGGCCTACGATGCCAACATGAAACTCTACGAAGCCAGTTCCAACGAAGTTTCTACGGGCCTCATCGACGACTGGACAAACAAGGACGGCAAGAGCGAAGACGACCAGTATAGTTACGACGCCTCCCGTGCTCCTTGGCGTAACGCGAAGGCCGTGTGCTGGCATGGCGACAAGCGCGCTCTTGCGATTGACCAGAAAATCGGCAAGTGGGTTTCTACGAAGTCCGCCAGTCAGATGAGCGGCCCGATTGGCCGCTCCGGTGGAAACTTGGGTAGCGACCATAACAGCACGTTCATCACGTCCGTCATGACCTCCCTCATTTCGGATCCTTCTTACCAGTCTAAACTGGATGAGTACTGGGCCGAGGCTGTTTCGCTGGGGGATGAAAATTATTTCAATCAGTCCCTTAAACTTTTGAACGGCCTCCTTGTTTCGGGCAACATGCCGAACCTCATGACGGCAGGGGACAAGCCCGCGTCTTCGAGTTCCGCGGAACAGCCTGCGAGCAGCGCCTCTGACCCGACCAGTAGTGCATTGAACCCCTTGCAGAGTAGTTCTAGTGTGTTTAATCCTGAATCGAGCGGAGCGCTGGTCATTGCGGATGGCAACGTTCAGACTTTGCCTACTTTGAAACTCAGCGGTCGTACTTTGGAAATGAATCTTTTTGGTGCCTCTCGCGTAGATTTGATTTCTGCGACGGGCTGTGTGGTGAAGACCCTTTGGAATGGTCATGCCGCAGGTTCCGTGAGTGTCTCTTTGCAGGGTATCCCGAGTGGCATTTATGTTGCCAAAGTGTCAACTGCGGGAGTGAATTTATTGCAAAAATTGAACATTCGTTAAAACATTTGGTTGTAGTCCCTTAATCATTATAAAGGTTCGGCCAAGCGACCGGGCTTTTTTTATAATTGGATATGAAAATTCAAAATCTGCGACCATAGGAGTATGGAAAATGCGTAGCCTATTGAAGTGTGCTCTACTTGCGCTGGCCATGTTTGGTTTATCTCAAGCGGATGTCAAATTTCCGTTTCCGCAGATTTCTGATTACGACGGACATGCTACGCTTTTGAGCAATAAAAAACAGGCCTCCGAAGATTTGAGGGCTGCCTTTGCTTATTGGTTAAAAGAAATGTATGCCGACTTGGATGGCGTCGCTGCAGTACGCTTTAATCCGGGGTCCGACACGTGCGTTTCCGAGGGCATTGGATACGGCATGTTGATGATGGTGTACTTTAGTGATAATACGACGAGTTACCAGACTCAATTTGACAAATTGTGGGAATATTACAAGAAGTTCATGAATGGCAATGGCCTCATGAACTGGAAAACAAGAATCAGTACGCAGAAGGTAATGTCCGATGGTTCGGGCGCTGCATTGGACGGCGATATTGACGTTGCTGCTGCGCTTGTTATGGCGTATCACCAGTTTGGCGATGAAAAGTATTTGAAAGATGCCAAGACGCTTATTCAAAATATCAAAAAATACGAGTTCGAAGAGGAAGGCCTTCATTTGCCGGGTGATTCCTGGGGCGAAGGCGGATACAGCCGTAAAAATCCCGGTTATTTTGATCCTGCCTATATGCCGATTTTTGCCGCCGTGGATGTTGACCATGCTGAATTCTGGAGCACGAAGGCTTACGACGCCAATGTGAAACTGCTCGAGGCTGCAGCCAAGGAAGTTCCGACCGGGCTCATTGATGACTGGACTGATAGAAACGGCAAAGGCGAAGACGACCTTTGGAATTACGATGCTACGCGTATTCCATGGCGTAACGCCAAGGCCGTGTGCTGGTATGGCGATGAACGCGTTGCTGCGGTCATTGCCAATATGGCGGCCTTCGTTTCTAAAATCGAGGCGAAAAATTTGAGTGGCAAGTACACTCGTTCTACGGGCGAAACCACAGGGGATAGGCACAATAGCGCTTTCCTTTCTTCGCTGATGTCTTCGTTGGTCGTTAATCCGGCGTATCAGTCCAGACTTGATGAGTATTGGGTGGAAGCGGTTTCCCTAGGTGATGAAAACTATTTTAATCAATCCCTCAAAATTTTAAATGGGCTTTTGGTTTCAGGAAATATGCCTGACCTTACGACGGCAACTCCGCGAGTGGAAGAGTCCAGCAGCTCTGAGCCGGAATCGTCGAGTTCTGCAGAGGAGCCTTTGTCAAGTTCCGCGGAGGAGCCGGAATCATCAAGTTCCGAACCGGTGGTGGAAAGCTCCGAAAGCATTCCTGAGTCTTCTAGCGTTGCCGAGGATGCCGTTGCTGCTAAATCGATTCCTGCACCGATGTTCGAACTTGCTGGTAGAATGCTCCACATGGCGCTATTCGGGAATGCTCGTGTGGATTTAATTTCTGCAACGGGTGTTGTTGTGAAATCTCTGTGGAATGGATATGCGGCGGGCTCGGTGAACGTGTCCTTGCAAGATGTTCCCAGTGGTGTTTACCTTGTGAGAGTGTCCATTTTGGGCTCGAGTATCTTGCAAAAATTGAATGTTCGCTAAATTTTGGCTTTGCTGCTCTAGAATATTTGTATTTTTCGTTTGAACGAATAAAGAATTGAGGTTCGCCCCATGAAGTTAACGAAAATTGCTTTGGTTTCTGCTTTTGCGCTTTTATCGGCTTCCGCAGTATTTGCGGAGCAGGGGGCCCCGACGGGTGCTGCCGTGGATCCGACTCCTGAAGAACAGAAGGCTTTGGACGCTTTGAAAGGGAAGGTGGAAGGTGTTATCGTTTGGGCGACCAGCCGTTCCAATTCGCACCACGACATTTGGATTATGAATGCCGATGGTACGAATGCTCGTGCGCTTACCAAGAGCAACAACGTGGACTGGTTCCCGCGCGTAGCTCCCGATGGGTCCAAGGTCCTGTTCAACCGCAGCAAGGCTGGCTGGGCTCCGGAAAACGATGCCAACTATCCGGAAAAGTGGGACTTGTGGACCGTGGATATCAACGGCGAAAATGAAACGAAAATCGTGGAGAATGCCACTTGGGGCACTTGGCGCCCGGATGGCAAGTCCATTGTGTTCAGCCGCGCAGGGAAGGTCTTTACGATGGACCTTGCGAGCAAGCAGGAATCGCTTGTGCTTGATGGCGAAAAGGCGTTCAACAAGTCGGGTGTAATTCTCCAGGAACCGAACATGAGCCCGGACGGAAAGCACCTCGCGATTACGCTCCGCGGGTCTATGCGCGAAACGGGCGTGTGGGACCTTACGAAGGGCGGCTGGACCAAGTCCGGTGACGGCTGCCAGATTGACTGGAATTTTGACGGTAGTAAACTTTATCGCGTGAACCCCACGGGAAATGGCGGAACGGCGGCCCCGAGCGAAATCCTGTGGTTCTCCGCGAAAGATGGCAAGCAGATTGAAAAAGTCGGCTTCTTTGGAATCCCGAAGAACGTGAAGTTGATGGACTTGCCGGGACGTCGCAGTCATGAATACTTCCCGCGCCTTTCTCCTGATGGCAAGTGGCTCGTGTGGGGTGCGACCGACAAGGGCCACGACCACGATATGTTCGACTACGAACTTTATATGTGGAAGATTGGTTCCCCTGTGGAAAGTGCCGCTCGTATTACATACCATACCGGTAACGACCGCTGGCCGGATATTTGGTTTGGCAAGGTCCCCGTGAAGGAGACTCCTGCTGCAGAAACTGCGAAGAAGGCTGAATCTGCTGTCGCGGGAGCCGCAGGCGCTGCTGCTGGCGCAAGCGATGCCAAGATGGATGAACTCATCCAGGCCATCAAGGAATTGACCGAAGCAGTGAAGAACCTGGGCGAAAAGAACGGGACTGTTCCGCCGAATCCCTAACCACTAACCACCAACCACTAATTAATGTACACGGAACCAAAATTTTTAGCGATGAAAGAAACCTCCAAGTTCAAACGCTTGGCGGAACTTTTGCGTGTGATTATTTTGCAACTAGGCGACGATGTGCCCCGTGCGAAGCGTGAGTTCGAAACGTATGCCGAATGGATGCGTTTGCCTGAGGCTGAACGCCTTGTTGGTAAGAACCAGGCGCAGATGATTGATTTGTACAAGACCTTCCGCACCCGCGCAGGCCTTGGCTTTGAACGTGACGTGTACTTGGAACAGGAGCCGGGCGACCGAGAAGTCGCAAACGAAAAACCGGTCAAGTTCGCGGTTCTTGTGCATAATTTGCGGAGCGCCTTCAACGTGGGTTCCATCATTCGTAGCACAGATTGCTTCGGCCTGGAAGGCGTCCATCTTTCCGGTTATAGTTGCAGTCCCGACCACGTGACTGTGAAAAGTGCCGCCCGCGGTTGCCAGGAATGGATTCCTATCAAGCGCTGGGAAGATCCCTTTGACTGCATCAACTGGCACAAGGAAAACGGCTACGAGATTATCGCCCTTGAAACCGGTGAAGACATTCCTGATATAAACAAAGTAACATGGCCGGAAAAGGGCCTGATTATCCTGGGTAACGAAGAACTGGGAATCGCTCCCGAAATCATGGCCGCCACCACCATGAAGGTGACCATTCCTATGGCGGGTCGCAAGGCCAGCATGAACGTGGCAGGGGCATTCGCCATCATGGCGTTTAAGATCCGCTCGAGCTATTCTGCATAATAAGAACCTGCGACGGCTCTCGCTCTCGCCGCCACGACTCACAAAGATGAGTCGCTTGCGGCTCACGAAGATCCGCTCGAGTTATTCTGCATAATAAGAACCTGCGACGGCTCTCGCTCTCGCCGCCACGACTCATAAAGATGAGTCGCTTGCGGCTCACGAAGATCCGCTCGGACAAATCTGCATAAAAATAGAGGCTGTTCTCGAAGGGTACCTGAAATTTTTGCAAGGAAATGGAAAATGAAAAAGAATTTCTTGACAAGTGTTGCTTTTGCGCTGGTTTTGGGCCTTGCGGCCTGTGGCGATGATGGAACCTCCAATTCGGTGACGAATGGGGAAAAGGGTGAGGTGATTACCCTAGCTGATGGCAGTGGCGAAACGGTTTGTGACGACAAGCTGGATGGCTGGGTGGCTGAGGCTGTCGGCAAGGATTTTCGCCGTTGTCAGAATGGCGAATGGACAAAGATAACTGCAAACGAAGCTTCTGCCGAAGACGAAATCATCGGCGGGGTGACTGTGTTGCAGAGTTCATCTTCTAGTGTCATCCCGAGCGAAGTCGAGGGATCAAGCAGCTCTATTGCTAGTAGTTCTTCTTCTTCATCCTCGAACCAGATCGAGAATCCTAGCAGCAGTTCAAAGGCGAACTGGGCCTACCTGAACCCGGACATTGACTACGGCGAGTTTACGGACTCTCGCGACGGCCAGGTGTACAAGACCGTCAAGATCTGCGACAAGGAGAACAAGAACTGCCAGACTTGGATGGCAGAGAACCTGAACTATCGCTACGTAGGCGTGAAATACAATTACAACGGTTACACCTCAGACTCCACCAGTTGGTGCTACGACAATGACCCTAGCAAATGCGCAACCTACGGCCGCCTATATACCTGGGCTGCGGCCATGGACAGTGCCGGCATTGTAGACCCGAGTGGTGCCGGCAAGGGCTGCGGTTATAGCGTGTACTGCGATGCTGCAAGTTCTGCGACCAAGGTTCGTGGTGCTTGCCCCAGTGGCTGGCACTTGCCAAGAGACGCGGAATGGAGCACTCTCTATACGAATGTTGGTGGGACCAGCACCGCTGGTCAGAAGCTGAAGGCAAATACCGGCCTGTGGAGCAGCAATACGGGTACGGACGAGTTCGGTATCTCGGTTCTCCCTGCCGGTGACCGCGGCGGCAACGGTGACTTCGTCAATAGGGGTAGCTACGCCTGCTTCTGGAGTTCTACTGAGGACGAGGACATCAGCTACGGCCCGTGGGGCCAGAGCTTCTACGTCAACGACTACGCGTACCAGTACTACTACTATAAGGATCTCGGGTTCTCTGTGCGTTGCCTAAAGGACTAAAGCGAAATCATAACCGAACCTGAGCGTAGGCGCTTCAGCGCCCTCTTAACCTGACGAGCGAAGCTCGACAGGCGGTTGGCTAATGTATGTGGTTTTTTTGCAAAACATGTACTTGGCTACCTTTTTTACAAAACTTATATTTAGGGCATGATTAGGCGTCAAATCAAAGATTTCTTGGTAAAGTCTGCTTCGCAATACCCGGTCGTTCTGGTTCATGGCCCCAGGCAATCCGGCAAAACCACTCTTTGTCGCGACACTTTCGCCGACAAACCCTACATATCTCTAGAAAATCCTGACACCAGGGAAAGAGCTTTGCAGGATCCCCGGGGGTTCTTCAAAAGTATCCCGAACGGGGCCATTCTTGATGAAATTCAAAATGTTCCCCATTTGCTATCCTATATGCAGCAGATTGTGGATGAATCAAATCAAAAGGGTTTGTTCATCATCACGGGCAGTAATAATTTTGCATTACAGCAAGCTGTTACGCAGACTCTTGCCGGTCGTGTCGCCATGCTTAAACTACTGCCATTTTCCTTGGACGAAATCAAGGAACTGAACGCAAATGATTCCATTGACAGTCTAATTCTTTCGGGAGGGTACCCCCGCTATATAACGGAACGTCCAGACAGGTTCTTCTTTTACCAGAATTACATTTCAACCTATGTTGAGCGGGATGTTCGCCAGATTGTCAATATAAAGGATGCGGCTCTTTTTCATAGATTCCTTGTTCTTTGCGCTGGGCGAATCGGCTCCATATTGGATTACACTTCTCTTTCTAACGATTGCGGAATCAATGTTAGGACAGCGAAGGAATGGTTGTCGATTCTTGAGGCTTCGTTTATCGGCTTTACATTAAATCCGTGGTACATGAATAGGACTAAACGCTTGATAAAATCGCCCAAGTTCTATTTCTACGATACTGGGCTTGCATGCGCCTTGCTAGGAATTACCGAAGAATCACAATTAAACCGCGATCCCTTGCGAGGCAATCTTTTTGAAAACCTTGTGATTCTTGAAAGAATGAAGCGTTCGTTTAATTGCGCGGAGCAGAAAAATTTCTGGTATTATAGAACCAGTGACGGCAAGGAAATTGACCTTGTTGAAGAAACTGGAAGAATCCTGACTCCTTTTGAAATAAAGTCTTCGGAAACCTTCAATTCGGAATTCGTCAAAAATTTTGGTGTTTTTGAAAAGGAATATCCCGAAATGTGTGGCGAAAAAACTGTGGTTTATGCAGGCCACGAAAGTTTTGAATTCAAAGGCGTTCAAGTCAAAAATTTTAGATAAAAGTTTGCGTTCTAGTTTTCCCAAAAAAATACCCCTAAAAACACCCCAAAAGGGGTGCTTTTTTGCCCTGTTTTTAAAGTTTAAGAACGGCTTTTTTCTATCTTTAACAGAGCATGCAAAATACCCGTAGAACACGTGTTCTCATCGTAAATGACGATGGCTTCAAGAGCGATAATCTGCGCGCTCTTGCCGCTGCCTTGTCCAAGGTGGCCGATGTGTTCGTTTTTGCCCCGGAAACGGAGCAGAGTGGGGTTTCCCAGGCCTTTACCGTGCGTAGTCCTTTGCGCGTTACAAGGGTGTCGGCTCCAGTTTCGCGTGAAGTCGCGAATCATGTTTCCGGCGATGCCTGTAACTCCGCCGAACCCGCTTACGAGGTCTATTCTGTGTTGGGGACGCCTGCCGATGCCGCAAAGTTCGCACTGGGCTATTTTGCGGGCACGGCTTTTGCGAACGGCGCGAACGGTGCCCGCTGTGCGGACGGCGAAAACGGCTCCAATGGCGAAAATTGCTCGAACGGCGCCGCCCTTGATATCCACGGTGGCCCGACGTTCGATGTGTGCTTCTCGGGCGTGAACGTGGGCGAGAATTCGGGTGTCTCGTCGCTTTACTCGGGGACTGTTGCCGGTGCCCGCGAAGGAGCCTTGTGGGGAGTGCCTAGCATTGCGCTTTCGGTGAGCCTCGGGGGAGAATCCCTGATGCCCGAAGTACTTGATTTTGCGAAGCGCATTGTCGCCGAGCGTTTGTTCGATTCCATCCCGAAGGGAACGTTCTGGAACGTGAATTTCCCGAAAGCCACTGGCGGTGCTTTTAAAGGCTACCGAGCGACGAAAATGGCTCTCGGAATGTTTACGGACCACTACGACTGCAAGGGCGCTGTGGCGCCGGTTGCTTCAAACGGCGAAGAATCCGTTTTGGACGGCTTGTGGCAGTTGGACGGCGAAAAACTCTGGGAAGAACAGCCCGCGGATTCCGACGATTACCTGCTTCATCAGGGGTATGCCGTAATCACGCCGCACCGCATTGACCAGACGGATGTTGAAAGTTTAAAGAAGATAAATGAAATGCTAGCGGGAGGTCGCGAGGCTTAGGACGCAACCTAATCACCAGCCGCCAACCACTAACCACTAAGAGGTTGAAATGTCAGAAGAAATGGTACCAGGAACACAGTTCAAGAGCCTGATTGAACAGGACATGCAGGACTGTTACCTCCGTTACTCCATGAGCGTTATTGTGGCTCGTGCCTTGCCCGATGCTCGTGATGGCTTTAAGCCTGTGCATCGTCGTGTGATGTTCAGTATGCACAAGTTGGGCGTGGTCCCGAACAAGGGGACGGTGAAGTCTGCTCGTATTGTGGGTGACGTTATTGGTAAGTACCATCCGCATGGCGACTCCGCGGTTTACGAGACCTTGGCCCGTATGGCCCAGGACTTCTCCTTGCGCTACCCGCTGGTATTTGGCCAGGGTAACTTCGGTAGCATTGACGGCGATAGTCCCGCTGCTATGCGTTACACGGAAGCGAAGATGAACCACATGGGTGCCCTGATGCTCGAAGATCTTGAAAAAGATACCGTCGACATGGGCCCGAACTACGATGAATCGTTGGAAGAACCTCTGGTTTTGCCGTCTGCCCTCCCGAACATGCTTGTGAATGGTACGACCGGTATTGCTGTGGGTATGGCGACCTCTATGGCTCCGCACAACCTGCGTGAAATTAGCGCTGCTGTTCATGCGCTCGCCTTGAATCCGGAGATGGGCGGTGAAGAATTGATGGAACACGTGAAGGGCCCGGACTTCCCGACGGGGGCCATTATTTGTGGCCGTGCGGGTATTCGCGATGCTTACCTCACAGGTCATGGTCGTGTGCGTGTGCGCGCCCGTACCGAAATTGAGACTGATGCTAAGGGCAAGCCGCGCATCATTGTAACGGAAATTCCGTACATGGTGAACAAGTCGGAACTCTGCAAAAAGATTGCGGACTTGGTTCGTGAAAAGCGCATTGACGGTATTACCGATATTCGCGATGAATCTAGCCGCGATATTCGCATTGTGATTGAACTTCGCCGCGATGCCGTGGGTGAAGTTGTCTTGAATAATTTGTTCAAGTACACTCAATTGCAGACAACGTTTAGCATTTACAACTTGGCTCTTGTCAATAATTTGCCAAAGCTCCTTACGCTTAAGGATTTGGTGCAAATTTATATTGACCACCGCCTCGATGTGATTACACGAGCTACGCAGTTTGACTTGAAAAAGGCTGAAGCTCGCCTCCATATTATTGAAGGTTTGCGCATCGCTACGCAGAATATTGACGAAGTGGTGCAAATCATCAAGGCTAGCAAGACTACGGATGACGCCAAGCTCACTTTGCAGAACCGCTTTAACCTCGACGAAATTCAGTCGCAGGCCATTGTGGATATGCGCTTGGCTCAGCTCACCGGCCTTAACTTGGAAAAGTTGGAAGCCGAATACAACGAGCTGTTGGCGACTGTTGCCGATTTGAAGGACATTTTAGAAAAGCGTGAACGCCGCATTGCCATTATGCTCGAAAAGCTTGACGCTATTGTGGCGAAGTTTGGTGACGAACGCCGTACTACCATTGGCGACGCCATTGACGATAGCGATGACGAAGACCTGATTGCCGAAGAAGAACAGGTGATTACGCTTAGCAAGGAAGGCTATATTCGTCGCTTGCCGATTGATACGTTCAAGGCCCAGAACCGCGGTGGCAAGGGTATCATTGGCGCGGGTCTCAAGGACGAGGATAACGTTGAACAAATCTTTACGGCTAGTACGCATAGTTACTTGCTCGTGTTCACCAACAAGGGCCGCGCTTACTGGACTAAGGTTTACCGCCTGCCCGAAGGCACCCGCAACGGCAAGGGCCGCCCAATTGTCAATTTTGTTGGACTTACCGAAGGTGAAAAGGTTCAGGCCATTGTTCCTGTTCGCAAGTTCGGCGGTTATTTCTGCCTCGTATTTGCTACAAAGAAGGGCGTTATTAACAAGATGGACCTCACGCTGTTTAGCCGTCCGCGCAAGGCAGGCGTGAACGCCATTAGCCTGGACGAAGACGACGAACTCGTGAAGGTGCAACTCGTTGGCATGAGCGCCGAGGAATTTGCCGCGAGCGAAGCCGCTGAAGGCGCCGAAGCCGATGATGCCGTCGAGGCTACGGAAACCCAGATTGCAGAGGAATCCGAAGAAGGCGATGTGGACGATTTGGCTGCACAGCCTATTGCGAAGGATTTGTTGATGCTTGCGACCCGTAACGGCCAGGCTGTAACGTTCCCGATAAGTTGCTTCCGCTCCATGGGCCGTGGAACTCACGGCGTGAAGGGCATTACCCTTGCCGAAGGCGACGAGGTGATTTCCCTTCTCTGGCTCAAGGCCGGCAACAAGATTCTTACCATTACCGAAAAGGGCTTTGGCAAGCGTTCTGAACCGGGCACTTACCGCGTAACCCGCCGTGGCAGCAAGGGCGTTCGCAACTTGAACGTGACGGACAAGATCGGTTCCGCAGTATTTGTTGATAGCGTTGCCGATGACTATGATTTGATTATTACCAGTAAGGAAGGTCAGGTCATTCGCATCAAGGCTGCCGATATCCGCCTCACGGGCCGTAACGCTCAGGGCGTCAAGGCGATTACGCTTCGCGAGGGCGACTTGGTTCAGGATGCTACGGCTCTCCCGAGCGTGGAAGACATCGAACAGGATAGCGCCGAGGCGAAGGAAACGTTCGACCACGTGGAAGGCGTCGAAGTGGATGACGATTCCGTTGTGAAAGATGATCCTGAAAAGGACGCTAAAAGCGCCGATGACGGTGATATTTAACGGTAAATTTTAAATTTACGAAATGAAAATCCCTTTCGAAAAAATACGGAAGGGATTTTTTGTATTGTTGAAGGGGTAAACGGGATGTAAACTCCCGAAAAACACCCTTGTTTTGGATTTTTTTTCGTTTTTTTTACATCTAAATGTTGTTTTTCGTAACAACGCATTCTTGCTTGTTCGGGCTATGTTTGTGGTCTTTGAATTTAATTTATGGACTAGGGTGAGGTATGAACCCCATAGGAGTTAATTATGGATAAAAAAAATAAAGAGCTTCGTCAAAAGCGCTATGTTTTTGAAAATGGGGTTTGCGGTTGCAAAAAGTTTACAACTGAATTGATTCAGTAGTGCTTAACAACTTGTGTAGAATAGTTAAATTAAAACAGAGTACAAATAACCCCCTGAGAGGAAAAGTATGAGTATCAAAAAAATTTTAACAACAGCCTTTGCCGTGGCGGCAATTTCGTCATCCATTTCCTGGGGGCAAACCCTTACTTGCTCTGGTGGCAAAGAGCAGCAAATGGGTAGCACCGGTGGCTATGATTACGAACTCTGGAGCCAGCAAGGTGCCGGTTCCGCAACTATGAAGCTTAACGTAAGCGCCGAAAATGGTGGTGCTTTCGAAGTTGAATGGCAGGGTACTATCAACATGTTGGCCCGTACCGGAAAGCGTTGGGGGTCTAATTCCAATGTTACCGTACAGAATGTGGGTAATATTACCTCTGAATTTGAAGTGGAATGGAGCTCCACCGACAACGTGAAGTATGTCAGTGTCTATGGCTGGGGCTATTACGACAGAGGGGACGAACCCAGTGGCTTCAGCAATGAAATTGAATACTACATTGTCCAGGATCGCGGAAGCTACAATCCTACCTCGGGCGGTAAAAAGTGGGGTTCTGCCGTTATCGATGGTATTAGCTACGATTTCTATACTACCGACCGTATTAATCAACCTTCTCTTTCGGGTACCAGCACCTTTAAGCAGTATTGGTCCATCCCGTCGAATACGAGCCAGCATCGTACCAAGGGTACCATTTCTATTTCCAAGCACTTCAGCGAATGGGCTAAAGCTGGTATGAAGATGGGTAAGCTGTATGAAGTTGCTTCCATGAAAATTGAATCCTACACTGGAAATACGGGTACTGCAAAGGGTTATGCTAAAGTTAAGAAGAACCTGCTGAAAATCGGTGGCAGTGCCGATGAACTTGCCCTCAATGTAACTGCATCTCCGGCTGCTGCAGGTACTGTGACAAAGAGCCCCAGCGCTAACTATTATGCTCCGAAAACAAATGTACAGCTCACCGCCAAAGCCAACGAAGGCTGGAAGTTTGTGGGTTGGGAAGGTGATGCTACCGGCTCTACCGAAACCATTTCTGTAACCATGGACAAGGAAAAGTCTGTGGTCGCCAAGTTTGAATTGGTAGGCGAAACCACAGTGAACCTTTTTAAGGATGGTGATTTCCCCAGCGGCAGCGTGATTTCTACAAGCCAAGATGCATCTTGGTTCCTGGGTCAGGGTACAAACTGGGGTAACTCTGCTGCAAAGACTTCTGTTGCTGGTGGCACGGCTACGGTTGACGTAACCACTATTGGTTCTGAAACTTACCAGCCGCAGCTTGTTCAGTACAATATGGCTCTTGATAAGGGCATGAAGTACAAGTTGTCCTTTAAGGCTAGCGCTGATGCAGATCGCAAGATTGAAGCTTCTTTCCAGCAATCCGTAGACCCGTGGGGTGCATACGCCACTAAGGAATTTGACATCACCACTACGGAACAGGAATACTCATTTATCTTTGCTATGGAAGAAGATTCTGATGATGCCGCTCAGTTTGCCTTCAATTTGGGACAAGCTACAGGTGCTGTTAAGATTAGTGACGTCAAGCTGGTCTTCACCACTGCTGAACCGGGTTCCGAAGGTGGCGAAAACCCGACTTCCAGCGCTTCTGTTGAACCGGGCTCCAGTGCCTCTGTTGAACCGGGTTCTAGCGCTTCTGATCCGGGTCAGTTCATTGCTGGTCAGTTCATGGTTCAGGGTGCCAAGACGTTCCAGGTGTTCGACATGCAGGGCAAGTTCCTCGGCAAGGTTGACGTGGCTGCTGGCTCCTCTATGAACGACGTCTTGATGGCAAAGTTCCATAAGTCTGGAATTTACATGATCAAGTGCGGTAGCTTCATGCAGCGTGTCGCTGTGAAGTAATCCGAACTTATTGGATTTCCTCCATACACTCCAAAAAACGTCTCCGCTACTGCGGAGGCGTTTTTAATATCGCTCGCGGTTCTGCGATGGTGTGTGTTCCGGATCTGCGTGTGTAAAACGCTCCGGTTCTGCTCGCTCATCTTTGCTCCGTGAGGTGTCTTTGCCGACCCCTGGTCAATACCAGGGGCCGTCTTTGCGTATAATCGCTCTTTATTGAATTACTTTGTTTGTGTTTTATTTTTTTTAGGGCTTTTTTATAAAGTGAGCACTTTTTACACGCTTTTTTAGAGAAAAAAATTTTACACGTTTGTTTGCGTGTGATATTTTGTATGTATCGCTGAAACCCTTTATTTTGCTCTTTTTAAACGAATTTTGGCGTTGTAATGTTTGACAACGTATTACAACAAATCAAGGAAATTTTTATACACTAAGTGATTAATTTCACATTTGGGGGATAATCAGATGGGAGATAAAAAAAAGATGAATCATCAGTTACAAAGTGTCTTCAAAAGTGCATTGGTTTTGACAATGGGTTTCGCGGTTGCGGCTTCTGCTCAGTCGGAAAGCTTCTGCAGCGTAACAACGCATTCGTCCTCGAATAAGGTGACGATTACCTCGAATAAGACCGGTAAAATAGGCAATATCGGTTACGAACTCTGGGATGAAAACGGCAATGGTGGCGGTAACGCTACCTTCTATGATGACGGTTCCATGGACTGTAACATCACCAATGCAAAGGACTACCTTTGCCGTGCGGGTCTTTCCCTCGGTAGTAGTCAAACTTACGACCAGCTTGGCGGAGATATGATTGCCGAGTTCAAACTTATAAAGACTCCCGGCAATAACGTACAATATTCTTATATCGGCGTCTATGGCTGGATGGAAAATGTTCCCGGTGCGCCTAACGGATTGGTGGAATACTACGTTATTGACAATACGCTTTCCCAATATATGCCGAGCGACTGGATTGGCGACACGAAATTGGGAGACATTACTGTAGATGGTGCTCAATATACTGTTTACCGTAATACCCGTAATGGTCCGGCTATCACGATTGGCAATGGCCAGTTCTATCAGTATTTCAGCGTCCGCAAGTCTATGCGCGACTGCGGTACCATCAATATTTCCGAGCACATGAGGCAGTGGGAAAAGAAAGGCCTCAAGATGGGCAAACTCTACGAAGCCAAGGTGCTGGGTGAAGCCGGTAATACCAGTGCCAGTGTGTCTGGCAGTCACATGGACTTCCCGTATGCTAAGGTTTACGTAAGTGGTTCTCAAGGCAATAGCAGCGCTGGCTCCACGACGACTACTGGTGGTAACGACAACAATGCTTCGACTCCTGTTGGCGGCGGAGACGCTGGTCAGGGTGGCAACATGGACTGGGGTAACATGGACTTCGGTAACATGGATTGGGGCAACATGGGCGGTGGAGACGCTGGCCAGGGTGGCAACGGCGGCTTTGACTGGGGTAACATGGACTTCGGTAACATGGACTTCGGTAACATGGATTGGGGCAACATGGGCGGTGGAGACGCTGGCCAGGGTGGCAACGGCGGCTTTGACTGGGGCAACATGGACTGGGGTAACATGGACTGGGGCAACATGGGCGGTGGAGACGCAGGCCAGGGTGGTAACGGCGGCTTTGACTGGGGCAACATGGGTGGCGGCGATTTCAATATCGGCGGTAATGATATTGGCGGCCAGGCTATTGTTTCCAAGGTTCAAATGAACTCTGCCAAGACTCTCCGCGTGTTTAGTGTTAAGGGTCGCTTCCTGGGCAACGTGGAACTCCAGCCGGGAACTTCTCTCAAGGACGCTCTCTTTGCCAAGTTTGGCAAGACTGGTGTGTACATGGTCAAGGCCGGCTCCAGAACGATGCCTGTAAAGGTTTCTCACTAAAATCTTCTAATAATTACTCCTATGTTAAGAAAGGTATTCCGGAATCGGAATACCTTTTTTGGTTTAAAAAAAAGTCCTTGGAACGAACCAAGGGCTTTTTAAATGTGCATAAGGCTAAGGCTTACTTAGACTTTTTAGGCGGGTGAGCGGCGATCTTTTTGACGCTCTTATCCTTTGCGGCTGCGGCCTTGGCTGCGGCTTCCTCGGCCCTGTACATGGCTTCCATGTCGGCGAGGGCGCCGTTCGGGTCGCATTCGATGATGTCAGAGGCTTCGTCGACGAGTTCGGCGAATTTGTCGTACCAGTCGGCAAAGAGTTCCACTTCGAGGTGGTCGACTCCTGGCACCGTGAGGCGCACGCCGCAGGCTTCGCCAATGCGATCCTGGAACTTTGCAATTTCGGGCTTCAAGAGGGAAAGGTCCAAACCTTCGAGGTCTTCGGGTTCCAGCCAAACGCCGTCGGCTTCTTCTTCGACCTTGACGTTCTTCTTGGATTTCTTGTCGCTCTTGCCGCAAGTGCATTCACCGTTGCAGCAGCATTCGTTGCCGTAGGTGGCCATGTATTCTTCGTCGTCCATGCCACTATCGTAGTAGAATTCGTCGTCTTCGAGGTAAAGGGTTTCAATGAAAATGCCCTTTGCGCCGAGCGTCTTTGCTGCGGCGAGAAATTCCTTGAGGTCACCGCCAAAATAGCGGGTGGCTTCGGCGTCTTCGTTCAGTGTCTGAACCGGAATGGGGAGAAGCTTTTGCTTCTTGATGTGTTCGCACACAATATCGGTAATGGATTTTTGCGCTTTCTGGTTCTTTGCCATGGTTAATCTCCTTGAGAGGTGTTTGTAAACAGTAAGCAGTAAACAGTAAGCAGTAGGCAGGATCTATAATGGCGGCGTTGCCGCACGATATGATGGCGCAAAGCGCCCCTAACCACTAACCACTAACTACTAGCCACTACCTACACGTGATACTTCTTTAAGCTTTGGGCCTTTTCGTCAATGAGCTTCATGATGCGGGCTACGGCTTCAGCGCCGTTTGCCGTATCCTTTACGCTTACGAGCGGCTGGAACAGTGGGCTGTTGAAGAGCGTGCCAAGAGGAATCGGGTTCTTGCGGCAGAACGTGATGTCCACGTAGTCGCGAACGGCCTTTTGCAGCTCGTGAGCCTTTTCCTTGTCGCCTGCCTGGAAGGACTTGTAGAGGTCCACAAAAATCTTGCAGGCTTCCGGGATGTTGCCGGATGCGCTCACAATGCCTGTGCCGCCCATTTCAAGGAGGTCTGCGAAGAGTCCGTCTTCACCGCTCATGACGGCGAAGTCCTTGCCCTTGGTTTCCTTGATGACGCGCATGGTGTCTTCGTGGAACTTTTCACCGAAACCGAATTCCACGGCCTGCTTTAAGCCGATGATGTTCTTGTCTTCGGCGAGGGCGATGAGTGTGTCCGGATGCACGTAGCTGGAGGTGCGGCCCGGAACGTTGTATATAACGATCTTGGCGCCGGTTTCGCTACTGAGCGTCTGGAAGTGCTTGAGCAAGCCTTCTTGCGGCGGGTTGTTGTAATAGCCTGTAACGCAGAGGACTGCGACAGGGGCAATCTTCTGGACGTTTTCAATCATTTCAATGGATTCGCGGGTGCAGTTGCTGCCTGCGCCTGCAATCACGGGAACGCGGCCATCCACGTAGTCCAGGGTGAACTTAATAATATCAAGATGCTGCTGCGGCGAAACAGTTGCGCTCTGGCCTGTAGTCACGGCGGGGAGTACGCCACTTGCGCCGGCAGCAATGACGTCGTCGATCATCTGACCAAATTTCTTGTAGTCGATGGAATTGCGAAGGTTCTTGGGGTCGTCGTTCTTCAAAGGAGTGAACAACGCGGGGAATACACCAGTAAGTTGAGAAGCGTTTGTTATCTGCATAGTGCCTAAAATATATAAAAGTCAAGGGATTATAACAAAAAAATAGAGGAAAAGTTGAAAAGGTTTGTTGTCGGGAATGAGTGTTTGTTGATTCGGGGAATGCCAAATATCCCTTTCTAGTTTGTGGAAGAGTCCACTTGGTAAAGTAATTTTTCTAAATTATCCGCGTTGAAACTAAAAAGGACCCCTTATGGAAAACATTACTCAGATTTGGAAAAAGATTCAGGCTCCCGAATTTAACCCGGCTACCGATATGGGCTTGGTTGAACAAGTGAAGCAGGTTGCTCTTACCTCTCAGGAACCCGCCAAGGTTAGCTTTGGTACGTCTGGCTGGCGCGGCGAAATCGGCTCCGAATTCACTCTCCGCAACCTTCAGGTGGTGGGCGCTGCAATCGTTCGCCTTTATCGTGAAGCTACTCCGGAACTCTTTAAGGCCCTTGGCGTGAAGGACTTCGCCGAACTCCAGAAACGCGGTGTGGTCGTTGGTCACGACAACCGTTTGCTCGGTCACGAATTCTGCGAAGCAGTGGCTGACCAGTTTGCTAAGGCTGGCGTGAAGGTTTATTACGGTGGCGAAATGCCGACTCCGGAATTCTCCGCCTCTATTGAAATGCTTGGCGCTGCATGCTCCATCAACATGACTCCGAGCCACAACCCGAGCCACTACAACGGCATCAAGTTCAATCCGGCCGATGGCGGTCCTGCCGGTCCGGAAATCACGAACGTGATTACCAAGCTCTCTAACGAAATGATGGCTACCTGGAAGTTTGAACCGGTATCCAAGGTCGACTGGGAAATTATCGATTCCCTCAAGATTTACAAGGAATTCCTCGTGAAGCAGGGAACCATCAAGTTCGACCGCATCAAGGAATTTATCAAGAAGGGACGCCTCACGCTTGTGTGCGACCACGTGCACGGGTCCACCCGTCGCCGTCCGGCTGCGCTTCTTGACAATCCGGAATGCCTTGTAACGATTCGCAACGAAGACGATAGCCTCTTTGGTGGTATCGCTCCGGAACCGTCCAGCAAGAACCTCGAAAAGGTCCGCAAGGTTTTGGACGAGAGCAAGTCCTGGTTCCGTCTGGGCTGCATCTTTGACCCGGATGGTGACCGTATTCGCTTCTACGATGGTTCTCGCGAAATCGACATGAACCAGTTTGGTGCTATCGCATTCCATTACATGGCTACCTGGCGCAAGGAAAAGGGTGTCGTTGCAAAGTCTGTTGCGACTTCGAACTTTGTGAACATCATTGCCGAAAAACTCGGCGTGCCTGTTATGGAAACTCCGGTCGGATTCAAGAACTTCCGCCCGTGGCTCAGCCGAAACGCAAAGGACAAGGCTCTCGTAGCTTTCGAAGAATCCGATGGTATTTCTGGTCTCAACAATACTCTCGAAAAGGATGCCCAGTTCGGCCTTCTCATGGCTCTCGAAATTCTTGCTACAACGGGCAAGAATCTCGGTGAATACCTTGACGCCCTTTACGAAGAATATGGCCGTTTCTACCCGACTCGTTCTGGTTTCGAAGTGGACAAGTCTCTCGTGGGAGCTCCCTTGAAGGCTAAGGTCGACGCTATTGCCACTATCGCAAAGCCGGGTGCAAAGGTCATGGTTGGAACAAACGAAAAGACCGTGAAACAGCTCCTTACGCTCGATGGCGTGAAGATTATCTTCGAGGATGATTCCTGGATGCTCGTGCGTCCGTCTGGTACGGAACCCAAGGTTCGTATTTATACGGAATGCCGCAACCCGGATGAAAAGGACCCGATGTTCGAAGCTGCCAAGGCTTTGTTCTTTAAAAACTAAATCGGTGTTTGTTGTTTAAGGGAATGAAAAAATGAAAAAGATTCTTATGATGCTCGTCCTTGCGCTGGCCATGGTTGGCTATGCGCAAGAGGGCAATCTTAAGCCTAAGTTTCAAGCCTTTGCCGGAGGCCTTCTTAAGTTGAAGCCCGCCGAAAAAGGTTTTCACAAATTCTCCCTGAAGGTGGAGGCTGCACCGTGGGCGTTCCAGGCCATTGGTGAAGTTCGTGCTCCTAACGGGGATTCCGAATTGTTGATTAACGGGCTCTTTGATGGCGACGTTTACGCAGTGCTCGCCTACATTGATCAACCCGCGACGGGAACGGATGGCAAGGAGTATAACGTAGGTCTCTTTGAAATCATGCTTTACTTTGAAGATGAAGCGACGTCTGTCCGTAACTTGAAGTTCAAACTTTTGCCTCCGGCGAATGACGATTGGGCTCAGGGAATCTTGAGTGACGCGTTGTCTTCTAGATCTTTGCTCGGAAACGTTTGGGGCGGCAAGTTCGATAGTGATATCACTAGAGCTTCGGCAAACCCGATTGACAAGCAAAAACTCAAGTCTTTGAAGCAGAACTCCGCTGAAGAAGCTATGTCGGGTAGGGACGATCGCCGCGAACGTATGAAGGCTAAGGCTTCCGATGAAGGCTCCGTCAAAAAGAAAAAGAAGAAAAAGTCTTTTGACGAAGAAGAGGAAATGCCAAAGAAAAAGAAGAAGAAAAAAAAAGTAGAGCAGGATGAATGCGATGATCCAAGCCTGAGCGTCAAGGAAAAGAAACGTTGCAGGATGAGGAATAAGTAATTCTTTCTTTAAACAGAACCAAAATTTTATTAAATTTTATCAAAACGTTGTAACTTATAGAGGTACATATGTCCGGTCACTCCAAATGGGCCACCACCAAACGCAAGAAAGCCAAAACCGACGTTGCTCGTGCCAAGGCTTGGAACAAGCTGATTAAGGAAATCTCCATCGCCGCTAAGCTCGGCGGTGGCAACCCTGATGCAAACCCGCGTCTCCGTGCTGCTATCCTTAAGTCCAAGAGCCAGAGCCTTCCGACTAAGAATATTGAAAGTGCAATTGCTAAAGGCACCGGTGCCAACTCCGGTACCGAAATGACGGAGCCGTTGTATGAAGGACGCGGCCCGGGTGGCATTGCCATTATGGTGCAGTGCCTCACTGACAACAAGGTTCGTACGGTTGCCGAAATCCGCAACATCTTCAACAAGAACAATGGTTCCATGGGTGAATCCGGTTCCGTGTCCTGGGCCTTCACGTACAAGGGCGTTATCATCGTTGATGCCGAAAAGTACCCGGAAGACCAGGTGATGGACCTCGTTCTCGAAGCTGGTGCCGATGACATGAGCACGGAAGACGGCGTTCATGAAATTTCCACCTCTCCGGAAGCTTTTGACGCTGTGTCCAAGGCTCTCGAAGGTGCGAACATCGAAATGATGAGCGCTGAACTCAGCTACGTTGCTAACGATCCGGTCAAGCTTGAACACGACGATGCCGTGAAGCTCCTCAAGCTCATTGACAAGTTCGAAGATCACGACGATGTTCAGGACGTTTACCACAACGCCGAAATCGCCGAAGAAGACATGGACGCTGAGTAGTGGTTAGTGGTTGGTGATTAGTAAACAGGATTGCTGACCAAGAACTGCACGAACATTGCAAATTGAAGGAACCACCTTTCGGGGTGGTTCTTTTTTCATCTTCCGAGTGTTTCGCGGTAGTTGTGGACTGCTTCCTTATAGCTTGCGACGGCCTTGGAAATGCGTTCGGCCAGGTCCTTTTGGCCTTTGTCCGTCATCATGTAGGCTTCGTCGTCGAGGTTGCTGATGAACCCGAGCTCAATGAGCACGGCGGGCATCATCGCGCCGACGAGCACCATGAATCCGGCGCCGCCAACGCCGTTCGCTTGTTTGCGAATCTTGCCGCCGTTAAAACTCTTCAAGAGTTCTTCGGTGTACATGTAGCTGTTTTGCTTGTATTTTTCGAGGCGAGCTTCAAGTTTGAACCATTCGAGCGGGGAGAGTTCTTCCTTGGCGTTTTTTTCGCCATAGAGCGTGGCCACCTTGTTTTCTCGACGGGCTATGGCCTTGTCTTCTTCGCTTTCGGGGGCACGCA
Organism: Fibrobacter sp.; assembly: GCA_024398845.1. Classification (GTDB taxonomy): domain Bacteria; phylum Fibrobacterota; class Fibrobacteria; order Fibrobacterales; family Fibrobacteraceae; genus Fibrobacter. The sequence goes on from JAKSIM010000007.1 coordinate 23,054, forward strand.
GCACGTAGAAGTGATAACCCTGGATCTGCTTTTTGCGCTCGGGGGTTGCGTCAATGGCGTTGCAGTGGATGCTCATAAAGAGGTCTCCGTCCCACTTGTTCGCGAGGTTGGCGCGCTCGCCGAGTTCAATGAACACGTCCTTGTCGCGCGTGAGCTTCACGTTGAAGCCCTCCTTTTCGAGTTCCTTTTTCAGGAGCTTGGAAACGGCGAGTACAATATCTTTTTCTAGAGCCTTTTTGCCAATGGCGCCTGTGTCCTTGCCGCCGTGGCCCGGGTCAATCACGATGGTCTTGACTTCTCGGGTGCCGGCGGTTTCTTTTTTGGGAGCAGATACCGCGACTGCGCTCGATGAGGTTGCCCTTGAGCTGGAAGAAACCGTCTTGGAACTGCTGGAAAATGCAATGGCGCTAGAAACCGCAGTACCGGAGGCTTGACTTGTTTTTTTGTTCTCTGGCTTTGTTGCAAAAATCTTGTTGGCGTCGTCTTCGGCAATCCAGAGGTGGCCGTCTTCAAGAGCGGGGCTTGCAAGCAAATCCATGGATTTGCCGTTCACTGCAGCGTAGGGAATACCCACTGCGAATTTAGCGGTATCCTTTTGCGTGACGAGGATAAAGGATTTTTGTACGGGAAACCAGTGAAAGGCGGCGCCGACCTTTTTGGCGAAGGCTTCGGCGTCCACGGCGTTGACGTCGGCAAAACTGAGGGCCCAGCCGACAATCAAAATCAGGGCGATAATCAACGATTGGCTTTGGCGATGCGTGCAATTTCGAGCTTCGCTTCGCGGTTGATTATATCCTGGCGTTTGTCTTTTTGATCCTTGCCTCGGCATATTCCAATTTCGAGTTTAGCGTAACGGTTCTTAAAGTAAAGTTTGAGCGGAACGATGGTGCAACCTTTGAGTTCCTTGGCCTTGCGCATTTTTTGAATCTCGTGCGTGTGGGCGAGGAGCTTGCGCCTGCGGGCGGGAAAGTGGTTGAATCGGTTCGCAAAAAGGTATTCGTCAATGTGTGCGCCCACGAGCCAAAGTTCATCCTTGTTTTCGTCGATGTCGACCCAGGCTTCTCCCAGGGTGCACTTGCCATCGCGGATAGACTTGACTTCGCTGCCAATAAGCATAACGCCTACTTCGAACGTTTCATCAACGAAGTAGAGGTGGTTTGCCTTGCGGTTTTGAATGACGGGAGTGTTCTGTTCTTTTTTAGGCATCGCTCTTGACCGGTGCAGAAGCCTCTTCGGCGGCAATGAGCACATCGTTTAATGACTTGATGAGGTCTTTGCTCGGCTCAAAAACGGGTTTTGTGCCAGCCTCAATCAAAACTGTTTCTCCGGTGCGCGGGTTTCTTGCAACGCGTTTCTTGCGTTCCTTTAACTTGAAACGACCGAATCCACGGATTTCTATATTACTGCCTTCCAAAAGACTGGTGGCAAGGGAATTCAAAAAAGTTTCGACAATAGTTTTAACCTGCACCTGGGTTTGCCCGGTGCGCTCGGAGATTTCTTCGACGAGATCCTTTTTTGTAATGTTGCCCTTATCAGCCATACTTTTTAAAACTATAAAAAATTTTGCAAGGGGGTTAGCCCTTCTTACCCCATCCAGTGCTCTTTTTTTGCACATGGGGCACCATTTCGTCAAGTTTTTGCTGTAATTCAAGGCATCCTTCGCCGGTCATCGCCGAAGTGATGATGACTTTTTGACGATGCTTCTTGAATTCCTTGATGGCGTTTTCGATACCAAGGTCGTTCTTGTTGAGGGCGACGACGAACGGTTTTTCGGCGAGTTTCGGGTGGAACGCCTTGAGTTCGTCCTTTAGAATCTTGAACTGTTCGTAGGCGTTTTCGGCAAAACCGTCAATGACGAACAAGAGAGTGTTTGTGCGTTCGATGTGCTTGAGGAACTGGTGGCCAAGGCCCTTGCCTTCGCTTGCTCCTTCCAAAAGCCCCGGAATATCGGCGACCACAAAGCTGTGGCCGTTGGTTTGCACAATGCCGAGTACGGGTTCGAGAGTCGTGAACGGGTAGTCACCGACCTTGGGACGACCGCTAGAAATCTTGTTGACTAGGCTCGACTTGCCTGCGTTCGGGAAACCGACGAGGCCTACGTCTGCCATGAGTTTGAGCTCGAGGAAAAGTTCTCGGGTTTCCCCTTTTTCGCCAGGCGTGCACTTGCGCGGGGCCTGAATTTTTGGGGTGGCAAAGTGCTGGTTTCCCATGCCGCCTTTACCGCCACGAGCGGCAATCCACTTTTGACCGATTTCCGTGAGGTCGGCGAGAATTCTGCCATCGCGGTCCTTTACGATTGTACCGCGAGGAACGCCTACAATAAGGTCGTCGGCGGAGGCACCGGAACAGCGCTTTGCGCCGCCGGGCTGACCGTTCTCAGCCTTGTACACGCGGGCGTTGCCCATGTCGAGGAGGGTGGAATATTGCTCGTTCACCTGTAAAATGACGTGGCCACCGCGACCGCCGTCGCCACCATCGGGTCCACCGAGGGGGACGAACTTTTCACGGTGAAAGCTGCAGATGCCGTCACCGCCCTTGCCGGAGCGCACTTCAATGGATTTTTCGTCTAGGAACATATTAGTGGTTGGTGGTTGGTGGTTAGTGGTTAGTGGTTAGTGGTTAGTGGTTAGTGGTTAGTGGTTGGTGGTTAGGGACTAGCGGAATGTTTGGCGGTTACGCTACGTTATAAGATGCGCCTTCGGCGCCATTATAAATCCTGTTTACCAACCACTTCTTACTAACCACTTCTTACAGGCTTATCCCTTCGTCGAGGCCGAGGGCGATGTTCATGTTCTGGACAGCGGCACCGCTTGCGCCCTTGCCGAGGTTGTCGATGATGGTCGTCACCTGCATGATGTTCTCGTTTCCGAAAACCTGGATGCGGGCGTTGTTCGTGTCGTTGCAGACTGTTGCGTCAAGGCGGCCGTTGAAGAGCGTCGGGGCGGCTTCGTAGGGCATAACCTTCACAAAGCGGGAACCTTCGTAGTGCTTCGTGAGGATTTCGGTGAGGTCTTCGGGAGTGACCTTCTTCGTGAGCATGCTCGGGAAGATGGCGACGGTCACGGCCATGCCCTTGTAGTAGGGGCCGAGCACCGGGTTGAAGAACGGCGTGTTCTCGAGGCCGCAAATCTTCTTCATTTCGGGAAGGTGCTTGTGGGCGAGGGCGAGGGCGTACGGGGCCGGTGCCATGATGGCCTTGGATTCGCCTGCGGCGTGAGCCATGTTGGCGGCTTCTTCGTATTCGGCGATGAGCTTCTTGCCGCCGCCGCTGTAACCCGTGATGCTGTAGGCGGCGAGGTTCGCCGTGCGCGGAAGGATGCCGCTTTCGACGAGCGGGTACACACCGAGTATGAAGCCCGAGGCGTGGCAGCCCGGGTTCGCGATGCGCTTTGCCTTGCTGATGGCTTCGCGCTGCGCCTTGGAAAGTTCCGGCATGCCGTAGGTCCAGGCGGGGTTCGTGCGGTGGGCCGTGGAGGCGTCGATCACGCAGGTGTTCGGATTCGTGCAGAGGGCGGCGCTTTCGACGGCGGCTGCATCCGGGAGGCAAAGGAAGGTCACGTCGGAGGCGTTGATGAGCCTCTGGCGTTCGTTCACGTCTTTGCGGAGTTCCGGGTCAATCTTTAAAATTTCGAGATCGTTACGCTTTTCAAGGCGCTCACGAATCTGGAGACCCGTCGTACCTGCTTCACCATCTACAAAAATCTTGAACATATGTTTTTCCTTCGGAAAAAATAGTGCTTAGTGGTTAGTAAACAGTGGTTAGTTTCAAAATAATCGCGGCTTTGCCGCCAAATTAAAACGCCTTCGGCGCCCTAATCACTAATCACTAGCCACTAATATTACTTATTTGCGCCGCAGCACTTCTTGTACTTCTTGCCGCTTCCGCATGGGCACGGGTCGTTACGGCCGACAACCGGACCTTCGTTACGGACTGTTTCCTGCTTCACGGCACGGCCATCGTAGAAGAACCAAGCACCACCGACCTTGTGGAATTCGCCAAGTTCGTGGTGGTTCCTTGTGATATTGCCTTGCTTGAAGCGGGCGTTGAATTCAACCCAACCGATGTTCTTTTCTTCTTCGGTCTTGGTCTGCTTGATTTCGATGCCGAGCCATTCGGATTCGCGGCTCCATGCGTCAACGCTCGGTTCGTCGAAGTCGTCGCGCTGGGTAGCTTCGAGGGAATCCTTGAGCCACTTGATTTCGTGCTTCGCGTAGGCGGTATAGCGGGAACGCATCAAAGCTTCCGGAGAAGCAGCGAGGGCCGTACCCTTGATGATCGGTTCGCAGCATTCGCAGTATTCTTTACCGCTTCCGCAGGGACATAAATCTTTTGCCATGGTAAAATCCTTTTAGTTGTGAGGTCGCACACGTTGTGTGCTTTGGGGTATGAGGTCGTTCGCGTTGCTCGCTCTGAGGTGAAATTTTTGGTTTAACCTCTTTTTAACTTCTATACCTTCCTCGTTGTTTTTTTAAAGTAGTAATTGTTACACGACCTTCTTCATGAGCCAGAATTCTTCCTTGCCTTCGCGGCCAGGAATGCTGGTGGCTGGCTTGATGCGCTCGACGATGTCGAAGACGCCGTCCAGGCGAGCCATGAGTTCGCCTTCGCTCGTGCAGTGCGGAGGACCTTGCAAGGTCTTGCCGTTCATGAGCGGGTACATAAGGCAAACGAAAATACCGTCGTCCTTGAGCATCTTGTAGCAGACTTCGAAGAACTCGTCGCGGCGACCCGGATGGATGGCCGAGAACGTGCCGTAGTCGTAAATGATGTCGAACAGCTGACCGCCGCGCTTTGCATCCTTCGGGGAAAGTGTGAACAGGTCGAGGTCAAGTGAACGCAGGTTCTTGTGCTTGCGGCTAAGGTGGTCAAGTTCGTCCACGGCGGTCGGGGCAAAATCGACTGCGAGTACATCGTGTCCGCGCATGGCCCACGCTTCGGCATCGTATCCAAAGCCGGCGCCTGGAATCAATACGGAGCCGGTCGCAGGGCACGAGGGGTGCTTGAAAAACTCAAGCAGGGCAGGTGTCGCCTTCTTGAAATTCCAGTAATCCTTGCCGTCGGCATAGAGGTTATCCCAGAATTCCGGGAGGTTTTGCGTTAACATGTTTTACCTTCCTTTTTGTACGCAAGTTGTCCACAAGCGGCGAGGATGTCCCTGCCGCGGGGATTGCGGATCGTTATTTGAATTTCGGCAGCTCGTACGGCGGCGAGGAAATCTTCCACTTCTTCGGGCGTCGGGGCGTGGAGCGTCGGATCGTCACCGTCGTTCAAGACGATGGCGTTCACCTTGACACGGCGCGGGGCGCAAATGCGAATCAGCTCCTTGGCTGCTTTGGGCGTGCAGGTGATATCCTGAATCAGTACAAATTCGAATGTGACGTAGTTGTCGGTGCGGCGGATGTATTCATCGACCGCTTCCAAAAGTTTTTCGATGGGCCAGACCCTGTTCACGGGCATCACGGACGAACGGTACTCGTTGTTCGTGCTGTTGAGGCTCACGGCGAGGCAGCACGGCGTATTGCGGTCCACCAGTTCCTTGATTTTCGGGACAACGCCCGAAGTGCTCACCGTCATGCGCTTTGCGCCCATGTTGAAGAGCTTCTGGTTGTGGAGCGTGCAGCATACGCGGTGAACCTGCTCCAGGTTGTTGAGCGGTTCGCCCATTCCCATGAAGATGATGTTCGTGACCTGTGCAATTTTTCCTTCTTCGTCGAGGAGGCCGTTATCCTTCAGGTACCAGTTCACGGAAAGAATTTCTTCAAGGATTTCGCCCGCTTCGAGGTTCCTGGTGAAGCCCATCTTGGCGGTACGGCAAAAAGCGCAGTTCTGGGCGCAGCCAATCTGCGTCGAGACGCACACGGAATAGCGACCGTTCGCCGGAATCATCACCGTCTCGATATGGTGCCCGTCGTGCGTCTCGAAAAGCCACTTGATGGTGCCATCGACGGAAACCAGGTGCTGGTCTTCCTTGAGTGCGCAAAGGCTGAACTGCTGGGCGAGTTTTTCGCGGAGTGCGGGCGGTACGTTAACCATTTCGTCCCAGGTGCGCACCTGCTGGCAAAAGAGCCACTTCTGGATTTGGTCCGCGCGGTACTGTTTTTCGTTCACGTCGCGAAGCCAAGCCTTGAGCTCGTCTGTCGTTAAAGTTTTTATGTTGCGCGGCCATTCCATAGTGGTGCAAAGATAGCAAAAAAATATGTTTTTGTTAAGGGCTCAAAAGTGAGCCAACCCTTTATAATTCAAGGGTTTTAGAACATTTTTCTTGTTTTCTTAGGACCGCTAGAGGCGCTTCCAGAGTTTTTACTTTCGCTGGCGCCCTTGTTGCTAAACAGGGTGGCGTCGTCAACGGATTTTGTCTTCACTTCGAAGTGGTTTCCATCGCAAGTCTCTTCGGGTGCGTAACCTGCCGTATAAAGACAGTAGGTTTTTTCGTTACAGAATTCGCCTGCGATTTTGCCGGTGTGGTTGCAAACGCCTCGGCTTACAACACCGCCCGGAACAGGGAACGGCTTGCGCGGAAGATTCTTGTGAAGTTCCTTCATCACAGCCATCCAAACGGGGAGAGCGTCTTCGGTGCCGGTATGGCCTGCGCCCAAAGTACCCGGGCTGTCGGAACCGACCCAAACGCCCATGGTGTACTGCTTGGTAAAGCCAATGTACCAGCAGTCGGTGTAATCGTTGGTCGTTCCCGTTTTACCACCGCTCGGGTGCGTAAATCCGCTTGCCCAAACGCGAGCTGCCGTACCGCGAATGTTCACGTCCTTGAGCATGTCGACCATGATGTAGGCCGAAGCCGGGCGGAGCACTTCGTGTTCTACCTTTGAATTCCTTTCGATGACCTCTCCGTTTCTATCGACAATGGATTCGATCATGTATGGTTCAATGCGGTTGCCGCCGTTCGGGAATACTGTGTAGGCGGAGGTCATTTCCATGAGGGTTGCGCCGACAGAACCTAGAGCGAGGCTCGGTACCGGAAGGAGCGGTGCCCTTTGGATGCCGAACTTACGAGCGTAGTTGACAACGTTGTTTAAACCATACTTCATGCCCGTCAAAATGGCGGGGAGGTTCTTGGAACGGTAGAGGGCGCGACGTAGCGTCATCATGCCTTCAAAGTCGTGTTCAAAGTTACCCGGTCTCCAGACCTTGTTTGGGTTCTTGTCGTCTGGGTCTGGGATGGTTACCGGTTGATCGTTCACGGAGTCGCAGGGGCTTGCGCCGTTATCCATGGCCGTTGCGTAAACGATTGGTTTAAAACTGGACCCAGGCTGGCGGAGCGATTGTACTGCGCGGTTCCAACGGGACTTGTTAAAGTCGCTTCCTCCCACCATGGCGCGAATGGCGCCAGTCTCGTTTTCAATGATGATGGCGGCCACTTCGGGGTGATGGTATTGAATACTGTCGGGGAATCTGCGCTTGGTCAAATCAGGATTTGTATCCTTGGCCAGGTAGTTCTTTTTAAAATCAGCGTAGATGCTGTCAAAGTGGGCGACGACGCTGTCTTCGGGCATACCATACTTTTTGGTAAGAAGCAGTCTGCGTGTGGCGCGGTACTTGACGCGGCGACGAACTTTTTCGACCTGCACGCGGGCGACGCTATCGGCAAATGCCTGGATTTCTGGATCGATGGTCGAGTTGATGGAAACACCATCGGCGTAGAGAGAATTTTCGCCGTACTTCTTCTCCATGTACTTGCGGATTTCTTCGTAAAAATATAGACCAGCGCCCTTATCTTCTTCTTTTTCGGCAAGCTTGATTGGCGTATTTACATATTCGTGGTACTGTTCCTTGGTGATGTATCCAGCATCGTACATGGCGTAAAGTACTGTATTGCGACGTTCGAGGCTGGCCTCGGGGTGGCGGTCCGGACGGTAAGCCTCGGGGCGTTGCAACATGCCGGCAAGTACAGCGTATTCCGGAATAGAAAGACTGTCGAGTGCGTGACCAAAGTAGAACTTGCCTGCGGCCTGGAAACCGTAATTGCCGCCGGACAGGTACACCTCGTTCATGTAGAATTCAAGAATTTCTTGCTTGGTGTAGGTCTGTTCAATGCGGATAGCCGTCATGGCTTCCTTGATTTTACGCGAAATGGAGCGTTCTGGCGTAAGGAACAAAAGCTTGGTCAACTGCTGGGTGAGGGTGGATGCGCCGCGGAGCTTTTTCCCGCTGGAGATGCTCTCCATGATGGCACTCGGAATCGCCCAGACGTTCATGCCCCAGTGGTCAAAGAATGCTCGGTCTTCGGTCGCCATAACGGCGTGGATTGCGTTAATCGGAATGGAATCGTACGGAGTCCATTCGCGACGTTCCACGAAGTACTCGTGGGCAATCTTCCCGTTCATGTCGTAGATGTTCGTCACGAGCTTCGGGTTGATTTGCTCCAACTGAGAAAGGGATGGGAGCTCCGGCGAGAAGTGTATATAGGTGGCTACAACTGCGACTATTCCTGCGACAACGGGAATAGCAAAAATGATGAGCCACTTGATGACTTTCTTGTCGGTAAAAACGCCTTTGAGGGCGTCGAGGCAAATAAATAGGTAATTTTTGAACTTGTCCATCTTATTTAAATAGGGGATAAACAACAATGATGCAAATTTAGAAAAAGGCGAGAATCGCGACAGCCGTCAAGTTCAACTTTGACCGCCTTCATCGCAAAATGACCTGGCCGAACCGTTTTGAATGCGTTTGGAAAAGCCTGTTCAGAGAATAAATAATTTTTTTTTAGATTTCCCCTTGACATAGGCTCTGCAAATGCTATATTTGGGGTCACTTCGCGGATGTAGCCCAACTGGATAGAGCGTTTGGCTACGAACCAAAAGGCTCCAGGTTCGAGTCCTGGCACCCGCAGAAAAAAAACTCGGTTCTTTTGAACCGGGCTTTTTTTGTTTTGCAAGAGGACTGATGGCGGAAATAGGGTATAAAAAGAGGCGTAATCGCGCCCTTATACCCACCATTATTAATTTGTTTGTACTAAAGTGGGCGCAGTTTGGTATGACTTGCTGCCTGTTTGGGTATAAACCAAAGTACTTTCTTGTGTTTATACCCATTCGTACTTTTTGAGAAGCGAAAGTGTTCTTTTGAAATGCAGTTGTGATGAATGATGTGGGTATAAGAGTCTCTTATGATGTTGATTTATACCCAGATTTGAAAAAAATGCAGATTTATATGGTGAACTTGCTGACAAAAATCTTGACAAACCCGAATGTTGATAAAATTTTTCAAAAATTGTCTTGTTTTTGGGCACTGTACGAATTTGTTTGTAGTGTGTAATTCTTTTGTTTGTGATTATGGAAAATTAGGCGAAAAAACATGTGATTTGACCATAAGTATTTTTTGATTAGTTTGTCTTGTTTACGGGCGTGTACGAAGCTTTACAAAATATTACGATAATTCCTTTGCTATGCAAACATCTGGTGGCGTTGTCATACATTTGCATTTACTAAAATTGAAATATGTGGTATGGATACGATGTTTTTTCTAGGGTGGGTCGGAGTATGCTGCTTCAATTTAGGCGGGAGTACTCGATCTCACAAAAACAGTTGGCGGCTCTTTTGGGGGTATCTCGCCAATTCATTTCTCTTGTAGAATCGGGGCGACGAAGTATTTCCTTTGAACTTCTTTGTCGATTGGCTGATTTAAAAAATTGGTCAATGGAAGAATTTCTTCGAAGGTACGCAGCCGTGTGGAAATCGGAATGCCGGGCGGAGAAATGCGGCTCTTCGCAATTGCCCTTAGACGAAGGTACTGTGCGGCTGATTGCTGCGGATTTTCACGAAGCAAAAAGGTTCGATTAAAAAAAGAAAGCGATTTTTTGCGGTGCGGCCGTCTTCGTCGAGGGCGGTGCTTTTTCTTGATTACGTTTCATTTTGAAACAAAAAAAACGTTGTTATGTTTCGTTTTGAAACGTAAACTCGTCTGCTTAAGGAAACGCGAATTCGTCTGTTTATATTGATTCACCTTTTTTTAGGGTGTTTTGTCTGTTCCTTTGCAAAAAGCTTGCCAATTGTCCACTTTGGCACGGCTTTTGCTATTTTTGCTGCGAAAACAATATAGTCCAATTTGGACCAAGGTTTAAACAATGGGCCCGGCACTCCGGAGCCCGCAAAAATGAGGAAAATAAGATGATCAAGCCTTTAGCAGATCGAATCGTTGTCAAGCCGGCCGAAGCCGAACAGAAGACTTCTTCTGGTCTCTTCATTCCGGATAACGCCAAGGAAAAGCCCATGCAGGGTAAGGTCGTGGCCGTTGGCCCGGGTCGCCGTAACGACAAGGGTGAACTCGTTGCCATGGAAGTCAAGGTGGGCGACGTGGTTCTGTACGGCAAGTACAGCGGCACCGAAGTGACCGTCGATGGCGAATCCTACCTCATCGTGAAGGAATCCGACATCTTCGCAACTCTTTAGTAGTGGTTAGTAAACAGTGGTTGGTAAACAGGACTGCAAAAGAAAAATCGCACGTTATCAACCACAAAAAATTCAACCACTCTCAAAAAGTGATTTGTGATTGGGAAAAGGATCAACACTTTGTAAAAAAAATCCTAACCACCAACCACTAACCACTAACCACTTTTTAAAAACAAGGAAATACAAAAATGGCAAAACAACTTAAGTTTGATGTGGCCGCTCGCGAAGCTCTCATGAAGGGTGTGGACAAGCTCGCCAACGCAGTTAAAGTGACTCTCGGCCCGAAGGGTCGTAACGTTATGCTCGCAAAGGCCTTTGGCGCCCCGAACGTGACGAAGGACGGCGTCTCTGTCGCGAAGGAAATTGAACTCGAAGATTCTTACGAAAACCTCGGCGCCCAGATGGCGAAAGAAGTCGCAAACAAGACGAGCGACGCTGCCGGTGACGGTACCACGACCGCCACGGTGCTTGCTCAGGCGATTACCCGCGAAGGCCTCAAGAACGTGGCCGCCGGTGCTAACCCGATGGATATCAAGCGCGGTATGGACGCTGCTGTTGAAGCTGTGATTGCCGAAGTCGGCAAGATGGCCGTGAAAATCAACGGCAAGGAACACATTGCTCAGGTGGCTACGATTTCTGCAAACAACGATGCTGAAATCGGTGACCTCCTCGCAAACGCTATGGAAAAGGTCGGTAACGATGGCGTTATCACCATCGAAGAATCCAAGACTGCCGATACCATCCTCGACGTTGTCGAAGGTATGCAGTTCGACCGCGGCTACCTCTCTCCGTACTTTGTCACGAACACGGACAGCATGGAAGTCTCCCTCGAAAATCCGATGATCCTCCTCTACGACAAGAAGATCAGCACCATGAAGGATTTGCTCCCGATGCTCGAACACGTCGCAAAGCAGGGCAAGTCCCTCCTCATCATCGCCGAAGACGTCGATGGCGAAGCTCTTGCAACGCTCGTCGTGAACAAGATGCGCGGTACCTTGAAGGTCGCAGCCGTCAAGGCTCCGGGCTTTGGTGACCGTCGCAAGGCCATGCTCGAAGACATCGCCATCCTCACTGGTGGTATGCTCGTTTCCGAAGATACCGGTGCAAAGCTGGAAGATGCTCCGGTCACGGTTCTTGGCCACGCCAAGTCCATCACCATCACCAAGGACAACACCACGATTGTCGAAGGTGCTGGTGACGCTGCAAGCATCAAGGCTCGCATTGGCCAAATTCGTAAGCAGATTGAAACCACCACCAGCGATTACGACCGCGAAAAGCTCCAGGAACGCCTGGCCAAACTCGCCGGTGGCGTTGCCGTGATCAAGGTCGGTGCCGCAACTGAAGTTGAAATGAAGGAAAAGAAGGACCGCGTGGACGACGCTATGCACGCCACTCGCGCCGCTGTCGAAGAAGGTATTGTTCCGGGTGGTGGCGTTGCCCTCATCCGTGCAGCCAAGGCTATCGACGCCCTCAAGCTCACAAATGATGACCAGAAGACGGGTGCCGCCATCATCAAGCGCGCCATCGAAGAACCGCTCCGCCAGATTGTGACGAACGCTGGCCTCGAAGGTTCTGTGGTCGTGAACAAGGTCAAGGAAGGCAAGGACGGCTTTGGTTACAACGCCAAGACCGACACCTACGAAGACCTCATCAAGGCTGGTGTGATTGACCCGGCCAAGGTGACCCGCACGGCTCTCAAGAACGCAGCCTCCATCGCTTCCATGATTCTCACCACCGACTGCGTGGTTGTTGAGAAGAAGGAACCGAAGCCGGCCGCAGCTCCTGCTATGGATCCGTCCATGGGCATGGGTGGCATGATGTAATCCTGAAGAGTAATTCTATACTCCACAAAAAATCCACGGACCTTCGCTGGGCCGTGGATTTTTGCATTTGCATTTTTTATTTGAATAAATTATTTTTTCCCCATGATGCGATATCTTGTTCTCTTATCCTTACTTTTTCTTGCAGCCTGCGTCAACACGAAGCAAATCGATTTAGACGCAATTCAAACCAAAAGTGATTTTGAAGCGGCGAAACACGATGCCTTTGCAAAATTTCATAAGAATATCCATTTAGATGCACCTTGGGCGAAAGACCAGGTAGATTGCGTATCTGAACTTGCACAAGATTTGAAAAAACTTAAGGACAAACTCGAGGCGACCGTCCCCAATACAACTCTCATCAATCTCGAAGAAACAGACCTGTTGTCCTTGTTCACCGCGACATTTTTAGGCGAAGAAGACGCATATGCGTTCTTCCTTTACTCGATTCAAAAGCACGATTCGCTTGAAACTGAAATGAAGAAATTTGACGAAATAGCTCCCAACGTCAATTATGAGGAAAAGGTCCTTGCGCAGGCTACCAGCTACGATCGGGCTATCGCCTTTATTTCGCAATTGAACACAAGCCGCGAAAACAAGGAGATGATGATCCTTTATTCTAAATACCTATTGATCAAGTACGGCTTCAACCACCAAAGCGCCGAGCTTGCCCAAATACAGTACAGAAATAAAAAAGAATGGTTGGCCGAAGAAACGGATTTGTTCCTGACGAAGTATCCGGATACCCAATATCAAACATTCATCAAGCAATGGACGATATGAAAAATTTTAACGTACTGATTTTAACGTTGGTACTGCTTCTTTTAGCGTCGTGCTCCCGCGCTCCAAGAACTTTGGTCAATCCGGAATGGACCTCTAAGGCCTCAAGCTACACCGTTGTTTACACTGAACCCTATATTGTGAACCAAAGCGATTTTGATGATGACTTTTTCGATGACAAGGAAGGTTTCGCGCAATGGTTTGCTAGGGAGCTTTCTACCAATTTGACAAAGCTCTCAGGCATACAGCCGCAAATGCAAATCATCGCAGAAGATTCGCTTGCAACGGTTGCCATGGAGTACTATTCAAACGAGACTATCAATGTCCCGTTCCCCAGATTTGCAGAAAATTTCCAAGGCATTGTCTTCTACATACACCCAATACGTACAAACCGTTACATGGACGCTTGCTACAGGTCGCGATGCAATAGTCTTCCGAATAATGCATTTATTATGAGCGGTCAATTTACCGTTTTAGACATTTCGACCAAAAAGATTCTCGCCTATGGAGACATTTCCAGCGCGCAAACTTTTCATTTCGCACTGACAAAGAGCGATTGGGAAAACGCCGTAAAGGAGATGGCTAAAAATATGCTAGAAAATACGCCGCTTCTTATTGAATAAATCCTAAATCAAATACCTCGCTTTTTAGCGGGGTGTTTTTTTGGAACGCCCAAATTTTAATTTTGTTTTTTCTACATTTAAAGTATGAATATTCGGATTTCTGCGATTGCTTTAGCTTGTCTCATTGGATTTTCAAATTCCGTGGCTTCGGACCCGCGTATTGAGCAGGGGGCCCGTTTTGAGGCCAAAGGCGAATTCGACAAAGCTCTAGGGGAGTATCGTTCTGTTTTGGCGGAAGACCCTAGGAATTCTGAAGCGTATTTTGCGGCTGCCGAAGTTCGCATGAAAATGAAGGACTACAGTGGCGCCTTGGCAAACTACCGCTTGGCTTACAAGTTCGAACCGACCATGAGCGTCGCCTACGAAGGAGCTGCGAAGGTTTACGAGGCTTTGGGCCAAAAGGCGAAGGCCGATGCCGAACGCATGAAGGACCCGAAGAACAGACCTGCCGAAGAAGTTGCCGATTCTGCTGTCGAAACTCCGGCTGCTGAAACTGCACCTGCGGTTTCGGCTGAAGCGCCTGCTGCCGAAGTTTCTGCTGCCGCCCCTGTCAAGGAAGTTGCCAAGACCCAGGAACCTGCTGCAGAGCCTGCTGTGCCAACAAGAAAGATTGCGGAAGCGCCGAAGGCAGAGCCCGTCAAGGAAGAAAAGGCGGTTGATGCTCCTGCTGCTGAAGATCCGTTTGAAAAGGGCAAGGCCTTGCTTGCCGAGGGTAAGTATAAGGAAGCCGCTCCGATGTGGCGCGAAGTCCTTGCCAAAAAGCCTGGTGATGCCGGTGCGTATTTTTATGCCGGTGTGACTCGCTATGAAATGGGTGAGTTCGACAAGGCTGAGTTTAATTTGAAGAAAGGACTTTCGTACGCCGGAAAGGGTAATGAAGCCAATTACTATTTGGCTTTGATTTATCAGAAGACAAATCGCCCGGAACTAGAAAAGAAGTCCTTGGCTGCATTCTTGAAGAAGGCTGCTCCGGATGCAAACTTCCGCAAGGCGGCGGAAGACCGCATGGCCGAGATTAACGCCCCCGCAGCAAAGGAAACGGTTGCCGAAGAAGCTCCGGTAGAAACTCCAGAAGTAAAGACTGCTCCGGCCGAAACTGCGGCTGCTGTCGCTGCACCAAAAAAGGCGGCGAAGGTTCCTGAGACTGAGGTCGAAGGAAATTCCATTACCAAGGCGAATACGCTCTTTAAGGTGGGCGATTTCGAAACTGCCTTGCAAATGTACAAGGCTTTGCTGGAAACGGAAATTACTCCGGACGAGCGCTATTTTGCCATGCTCCAGATGGGCAACATTTATCGCGAAATGCGCGACTTCCACAGCGCCGTGACACGCTACCGCGAGGTGGTGCAGCAGTTCCCGGACTCCGACTGGGCGACTGAGGCAGAGCGTGCGTTGGAAGATGCCGTGTGGCTCGAAAAGCACAGCAAGGATTTGCCGGCTCGCAAACGCTAAAAACGACTCGTTTGCTGGCTTTCATTAAATGCCGTGCCTGTTGACGTTCGCCAAATGCCGTGCCTGTTGACGTTCGCCAAATGCCGTGCCTGTTGACGTTCGCCAAATGCCGCGCCTGTTGACGTTCGCCAAATGCCGCGCCTGTTGACGCTCGCCAAATGCCGTGAATATTGCGAATCCTCGTTTTAGGGTCTGTTTTTGTGAAAATGATGGACCAAATTGCGTTTTTTGTGCGTTTGGTCCATCAATTTTGCCGAATTCCCTTTGACTGATTACGAATAAAGTAATATTTGATGGACTAAATTGAAAAATTTAAGTGTTTGGTCCATCAAAATCCCCAAAATGCCGTTATTGCCCTTTGCCGGATTTTGAATTTGTGTGTTTTGAGTATATATTTAGAGTGCCCAAGTTGAGTTACGCACATTGCACTGGCTTGGACGAGGAATGGTTTTGGTATGATTTTTTCGCGTAGTGTGGCAATGTCGGCTGCGGTCGGCTTAATTGGCTTAGTGGGTTCTTCTTTTGCGGATCCGCCTTCAAATTTCAGTGGTTGGGAAAAGGTTTTCGAGGACAACTTCGACGGAACCTCCCTTGACAAGAGCAAGTGGAACCCAACGTACAATTGGGGCCACACGCATAACCATCGTGCCTATTGCGTCGAGGAAAACGTCATTGTCTCGGACGGCACGCTCAAGCTCAAGGGTGAAAAGAAGAAGAACCCGAACGCTCCCGCGACGGCGGAATTCAGCGGCAAAAAAGTTCCTGTGGATTACACTTCGGCGGCCATTGACACCAAGGGCCATTTTGAAGTGAAGTACGGCTACATTGAAGGTCGATTCAAGGCTCCGTGGCAAAAGGGAACGTGGCCTGCGTTCTGGACCTTGCAAGACGGTTGGCCTCCGGAAATTGACATCCTCGAGATTCCCGCTTCTCGCAAGCAGCACCACTATTACATGCATTACACGGATCCGAGCTGGTATAACAGTCATGGCTCGGCGTGGGATCACGAGGCTTCGTTCGGCGGTCACAAGGACGACAATACGGACCGTTCGGCGGGTTTCCACAATTACGGTGTGGAGTGGGATGAAAGTACGATGTCGTTCTACTTTGACGACAAGAAGTTTGCGAGCTTCAACCGTCCGACGGAACTTAAGCAGTTGAGCGCCCAGTACATTATCATCAATCTCGCCATTGGCGGCTGGGCTGGAGACGATATTGAGATTACGGCGGATAAGCCTGCATATTTTGAAAGTGATTGGGTGCGCGTGTGGCAGGCAAAGCCGGCGAAGCCCGATACGGTGCGTATTTACTCCATGGCATTTGGAACTTGCATGCAGCCGAATGCCGATAAGCAATTGGCACTTGGCGATTGCGAAAACGATGCCGCCGTCGCAATTGTCCAGCCTCTTAGCGGGTCGACTTATCGCATCAACTTTGGCGACGTGGTTGTCGAAATCCCGAACGAGAAGACGGATGCTGGCTTGACTGCCGGTGTATATGAGTGGAACGGAAAGGCGCACCAGAAGGTTCTCATGGAAAAGCAGTCCGGCTATGACGGAACCGTGGTGCGCATGAAGATGTCGCATAGCGATATGTACCTGCGTGCGACTACCGATGGCGAGCGCGTTGTGCAGAGTTGGGCCGATGATTGGGAATGGAACCAGAAGTGGCGACTCTTTGGGGCGAACGAAAAAATTCCGGTCAAGGATACGACTGCGAAAGATACGACGGGTGCTACGAAGGACACTTCTGTTACAGACACCTCAAAAACTTATGTGAAACGTGGTGTGGGTAGCGAAACGACTGGCTGGATAAGCGATGTGCGCTATCGAAATAATAGTTTGTATGTTGTTCCGGCAAGTTTGCTTGGTGATAATGCCTTAGTGAGAATCTTCAATGTACATGGCAAAGAACTGATGCGTCAAAGGGTGCACCAATACGCTATTATGGATGTGACAAACTTACCTGCCGGTATTTATCAGGTGCTGATGGGCGAGGGCAAGAACATCGAAATGCTCCGCTTTAAAAAGTAAAGATTATATACTTATAACTTAAGTGCTCCTCTAATAATTGCTTTATGCAAAATTAGAGGGGGCCTTAAATCACTTGCAACAGAAGTCCCTTGAGGTACTGGCCCTCGGGGAAGGCTGTATTCACGGGGTGGTCGGCGGGTTGGCCGAAGCGTTCAATGATTTGAACGCGCCGTTTCGCATCGGCGGCGGCATCCGCGATAATCTTTTGGAACAAGTCCATTTCCATGAGGCCTGAACAGCTGAACGTGGCGAGCATGCCGCCTTCGGCCAATAGCTTCATGGCAAGCAGGTTGATGTCCTTGTAGCCGCGGCAGCCCTTTTGCAGGTTGTCCTTGCTTTCTACAAATTTAGGCGGGTCGAGGACGATGAAGTCGAATGTTTCCGCCTTGTCGCGGCACTTGCGCAGGTACTGGAAAACGTCCGCTTCTACGTGCGTCGCCTTTGCCGTAGCGAGCTTGTTACGCATGATGCCTTCTTTTGCAAGTTTCAGTGCATCCTTGGAAACGTCCACTTGATAAACGTGGTCGCAACCGCCACGGAGTGCGTAAAGTCCGAAACCGCCTGTATAGCAGAAGCAGTTGAGCATCTTTTTGCCTGCGGCGAGTTCACCGATGCGGCGGCGAGCGTCGCGCTGGTCTAGGTAGTAGCCCGTCTTGTGGCCGTTCTTCACGTCGATGGGGAAGAGGATCCCGTTTTCGTTGATGATGACGGGTTCGTCTGGGACTTCGCCGAATACGGTTCCTGTGCGGAGCGGGAGGCCTTCCTTTTGGCGTACGTCGGAATCGCAGCGTTCGTAGATGCCGCGGCAGCCCGTTTTTTCGGCGAGCAGTTCGTAAATCACTTGGCGGTTCACTTCGGCGCCCGCGGCAAGGATTTCCACCGAGTAGATGTCGGCGTACTTGTCGATGATGCAGCCCGGAATGCCGTCGTTTTCGGCGTTGATCAAGCGGAATGCAATTTCTTTGTTCGCAATGTCAAAGCCGCGGCTCTTGCGGGCGGCGATGGCGCGGTCCAGAATGTCGCTGAAAAATTCGCGGTCAATCTGCGTGTTCTTTCCTTCGCTCCCGAAGGTCCAGAAACGCCCGCGGATCTGGGACTTGGGCGAGTACGCCGCAAGACCTAGAAAATCGCTGTGGTAGCTGTAAACTTCTACGACGTCCCCTAGCTTGGGGTCGCCAACAACTTCGTCGATGGCTCCGCTGAAAATCCACGGATGGTAGCGGAGAGCGGACTTCTCGCGTCCGGCTTTGAGGGTAATCGCTTTCATGCAGGGAAATATAGAAATAGTGGTTGGTGGTTAGTGGTTAGTGGTTAGTGGTTGGTGGTTAGGTTTTAGGGGCTAGAGGCTAGGGAAAAGTGTGGCGGCTACGCCGCATAACTATAAAACCCAACCACTGTTTACCAAGCACTGCATACTAATCACTTTTTACTATCTTTCTGCGTGCTTTTGCTACACCTCATAAAACCGCGCGAAGCGCCAAACTTCATCCTGCTTACCAACCACTGCTTACTAATCATGCTCGAATCCCTCTTTAACAAGTATCCGTTCTTCCGTGCCGTTCCAGCGATTCTTTGCATGGCCGTCATTTTCAAGCTTTCTTCCATGACGGGCGATGACCTGAAGGATTTTCCGCATGTGTGGGATAAACTTGCGCATACGTGCGAATATGCAACGCTTTGCGGATGCTTTGCCATGTGGTGGACCCGCAACGAATGGTCTAAGCGCCAGTGGCTGCGCGTACTCGTCGTGGTGGGGCTGACACTTGCTTACGGCTGCACCGACGAATATCACCAGCGTTTTGTGGAAGGCCGCAGTTGCGACGCCATGGACCTTGTGGCCGATACTCTCGGCGGCCTTATCGGCGGAACCGTCTATGCGCTTATCTGCAAACTTTTGAACAAGTATGACCCGATGCCACCTGATGCACCTAAAGAAGAAAATTAGAATTTACCAAGCAGTATAATTTCGCGTTGCAGCTTTATGCCGAATTTCTCGAAAACGGCGTTTTGTACAAATTCACTTAAGGTCTTGATGTCGCTTGCGGTGGCGTTGCCTGCATTCACGATGAAGTTCGCGTGGACTTGGCTCACTTCGGCGCCGCCGATGCGGTAGCCTTTGAGGCCCGCTTGCTCGATGTAATAGCCCGGGGCGATTTGCGTGGGCGTGTCGGCGGCTCCTGCGGCGAGGCGTTTGAAGGTGGAGCCTGCGTTTGGCATGCTGAGCGGTTGCGACTTGCGGCGTTTTTCCATGCATTCCTGCATTTCGCGTTCGAGGTCGGCGGCGGTTCTTGGGACGGCTTGTGCGGTGGTTTTGCCGAGGCTTGCTGCGGGCATTAACTGGAACGTAGCGGAAAGAACGACTTCGGCATGATTTTTGCAGGAACCCGCGCATTTTTCTGCGACACTCGGTGGCATCGCGTTCAATTCCTGAAATAAACTATGGCGATAACTGAACTTGCATTCGGCGGCGGTTCTTGTGTGCAAAGCGCCAGCGGAGTCTGCAGAAACGACTTCTACGCAGGTGTTGCCAATTTCCTGGCCGTAAGCGCCTGCATTCATATAGATGGCGCCGCCGAGGCTTCCGGGAATTCCTGCGAGTTTGTGCATGCCCTCCAAGCCTTGTGTAATGCTTGTGCGGGCGAGGCGGGCGAGCGGTGTTGCGGCCCCTGCGCGGATTTTGCCGCCTTCCAAAATCTCGATTTCCGAAAACGATTTGCCGAGTTGGATGATGTAGCCGTCGAACCCTTTGTCGCTTACGAGCAGGTTCGTTCCCTTGCCGAGCAAAAAGCTGGGGAGGCCCGATTCTTGCGCTTTGCGGTACACTTCAACAAGTTCGCTTGTATTTTCCACTTTCGCAAAAAATTTGGCTGGACCTCCAACCTTGAAGGATGTGTGCCTGCTCATCGGTTCGTTTTCAAGAATTTCCATAGCCAAAATATAATTATATATTGTTTCAAGAATGACAAACGACGAACTGAAACAATTCAAGGCATCGCTTTCTATTACCACGGTCGCCCAGGCCCTGGGGATTGATGTGGTGCGCGGACGATGCCGCTGCTTTTACCCGCAGCGCCATGTTCATGGCGATCGCACGCCCTCGGTTTCGATTTCCGAGGAACGCGGGAGTTTTCGTTGTTGGGTCTGTGACGATGTGCGCGGCGATGTGATTTCGCTTGTGCAAATCGTAAAGAATTGCAATTTTGTAGAGGCGCTTAACTGGCTTGCGGAGACGTTTCCTTTTTTGGTGCAAAATGGCCGCCGCGAAACGTTTGCAGGGCGTTTGGCTCCGAACTCTTTTCCGCAGGAACGTCCTTCGGAGGATTCCGAAAAAGACAAGCTGGTTTCGGATGACGAAAAGAAAAAAATCATTTTGTCGTTCTTGAAAATGCTCTCGCCAGTCGATAATACTCCGGCGGGGGCTTGGCTTGCACGTCGCCGCATATACAAACCCGTATGGGACAAAATGCTTTTGCGGACCATCGTGAATTATCAGGAATTGAACCAACGCTTGAGAGATACGTACGATGTGGAAATCCTAAAATACGTGGGGTTGTTTAACGATAAAGGAAACCTCAAGTATTACAAGCATCCGCTGATTTTCCCGTATCTGGATTCCGGTCGACGCGCGTTTTATTTTCAGGCGCGCTCTCTCGATAAGACCGTGGTGCCCAAGGAACTGAACCTCAAGGGGACTGTCCCGTACCCATATAATGTTTCTGCCCTGGATCAAAAGGCTGGTTGGATTTATCTTTGCGAGGGCGCGGTGGATACGCTTACGCTTTTGAATCAAAAATTCGATGCGGTGGGCATTCCTGGAGTTCGCAATTTTAAGGTGGAGTGGCTCCCGCTCTTTAAAAACAAGAATGTGGTGCTTTGCCTCGATAAGGACGACGCTGGTCGAAGCGGGATGGATTACCTACAGGGCGTTTTTGCCCAGGCGGGAATTCGCACCATTATCCTCGGGGAAGGCCTTGATAATATCAAGGGCGTTATTTCTGAGGGGCAAGATATTAATGAATGGTTCGGCGGAAAGAAGTAGCCTTGCTGTAATAGAGCTTTTTCTTTATGTCTTGCAAAGCGCTTTTTTCGAGCAGGCGCGTTTGTTCCCTAGAAATTCCATACTCCTGGGCGACCTCTTCCAGTGGAATTAGTTTATTTGTAAAATATCGCTTGAGTAGAATCTTGCGACGTGTGTTGTCTAAATTGTCAATGCAACACGTTAAAAAGCGCTTGGTCTCGCGACAAATGTGCAGTTCCTCGGCATTAGGTTCGTCAATTATATACGTGTCTTCGTAAGGCTCAAAGGAACATCCGTGGACCGGTGCGTTTGCTTTGCGGTTTGCTCGGACAACGCTATCTGGAATGCGGACCGGCCCTGTTTGAGTTTCCACCATTTGGCTAAGGCTCTTGCGAATCCAAATGTAGGCGTAGGCTTCAAAGGGTACGCCGAACGTGGGGTCGTAGGTGTCTATGGACTTGAGCAGAGCTTGGTAGCCTTCTTGGAATAAGTCCTGCTTTTCAAGCCTTTCGTTATGGTATTTAGACACGATTCGCTTCAAAAAATCCGTTTCAAGTTCGGCAATCTGGTTGCGAATCTTGTCGGCCTCTTTTTGGAGGGTGTTGATGGCTCTGCTAAGGCTGGTTCTGGCAGGTGAATTTTTGGGAAGGGCCCCGATGTAGGTTTCCAGGTCCTGAATTTGTATTTTAGTTCTCGAATACTTATCAAAGTACGGAGTCGTAGTCATGCCTATAATATTGATTTTTTTAGCGTAAAATGGTAAGGGTTAATTTGTAAAAAAATTGGAAACGGAAAAATTTTATCTATCTTATTTGTCGATGAGTTGGTTGAAAGTAAAAAACTTTTGGAATGCCTTTCGAAGTAATATAATCGTAAGGATTATCGGCTGGATTTACAGCTTTATAAATTTTTGGTTGAGAATCGCTGTTCTCGCTTTAATCCTTTATTCGGCGGCGTTTACCATTGTGGCGTCCATTGTCTTGTACAAGGGCTTTGTTTACGTGTACGATCTTTACGATAGCGTCGAAGTCCTTAAGGATAGTCAGCCCGAAATGAGCAAGTACATGGAAGCTCTCGTGGATTCCAACCCAAGTGTCGAAATCAAGCATACGTTTGTGCCGCTCGATTCCATTAGCCCGAATTTGCAAAAGGCCGTGATTGCAAGCGAAGACGCCGGTTTTTACTTCCACCCGGGTTTTGACGTTTACGCCATTGCCGAAGCTCTAAATGCAAACCGCATTTCGGGTAAGACCAAGTTTGGAGGCTCTACCATTACGCAGCAGCTTGCCAAGAATCTCTTTTTGAGTGGGGAGCGTAGCTGGGAGCGCAAGTTCAAGGAGCTCGCCTACGCCCTTTTGATGGAACACGAACTCGGCAAGGATCGTATTCTAGAACTTTATTTGAACTACGCTCAATGGGGCAAGGATATTTTTGGATGCCAGGAAGCTTGCCTCACTTATTATAAAAAGAGTTGCAGTAAGGTGAGTTTGGACCAGGCCATTAATTTGGCCGCCATGCTCGCAAGTCCAGGGAAACATCACCCGAACATGAGGGAAAGCCGGTTTATGCAGCAGCGCCGCGCTGTTATTTACCAGAATATGTTCCCTAAAAAAGATAGCGTGCTCGTGGATTCCTTGCGCCAGCTGATGGCTCCGCCCGATAGTGCCCAAAAGGCTGCGGATAGTCTCAAAAGGCTCGAAAAGAAACTTGAACGTGCTAAGAAGCACGCTGAAAGTGGCAAGAAGGCCGCAACGGCAAAACACTAGCCGAGCGCTCTCCTTATTTCGTTTTCATCGGTAATGTGCGCTTGGACAAGACGCTTGGCGTTTTGTCGTAAGTCGCCATCAACGTATGTTCCGTCGGGCTTTAGGAACTCGATAACGGCGGTTCGCCCTTTGTACCCGCCGTGTGTATCGCTTTTGCGTACAAGACGTTGTGCCACCACTCCGAGCAGAGAATCCTTTAACAGTATGCGCGAAATGCCTAAATCGGCGAGTCGCGTTTCGGCGGCTTTCGCACTGTTTGTATGGAGTGTCGCTAGGACCAAATGCCCTGTTTGCGCTGCGCGTATGGCGATTTGCGCGGTTTCAGTGTCGCGAATTTCTCCCACGAGAATCACGTCGGGGTCTTGACGCAAAATGGACCGGAGAGCCTCACCGAAGGTGAAACCGCACTTTTCGTTGACCTGAACTTGATTTGCGCCTTGGAGCATGTATTCTACGGGGTCCTCTATGGTGGTGACGTTTATTTTGCGCGAGAGTATTTCGCGTAGGCCGGCATAAAGTGTGGTAGTCTTGCCGCTTCCGGTTGGTCCCGTAATGAGGAACAGACCTTGTGGGGATTCAAAGATGTGGCGCAGTTCCTTGAGAATGGTCTCGCTAAAATGAAGGCTTTCGAGAGTCTCGCCCTCGTCTTGTGCAGGGAGTAGTCGCAAAACGCATTTTTCAAGGGAGGTTTCGCCAATTTGAACGGGAATGGTACTCAGGCGAATGTTTGCTTTTCCGTAGGTGCCCTCAAATGCAAAAGAACCGTCGTGGGGGAGCCTTCGTTCGATGATATCTACGTTCGCGAGTAGCTTGAGACGAATCGATACGGGCTCTGTAATCCAGCCGGGGAGCATCCGGTAGTTTTGCAAAAGTCCATCTTTGCGGAACCGTATTTGTAAGGCGTTGCCGTTCGGTTCCAAATGAATGTCGGTGACTTGCTCTTTCAGGGCTGTATCAATCAGGGAATCGACGAGGTTTATTATGGGTTCGGACTCCCACGTGTTTGTGCGCCCAGTGTCGTTTGTTGCTTGCAGGGATTCCAGAATCTCGTCGGAATTGCGCGTAGCGTGATTTCGAATCATCTGCCTGATTTCTGCTTCTGAGTGTTCTACGGGTTCTAGGCGAAGCCCCGTTTCGACCCGAAGGCGTTCTAAGGCGAGTTCATCGTAAATGTTTGGGACGGCGACACGTAGCGCATCGAGACCGAGCGCCTCTCCCCAATAAATAAAGTTTTTCATAAAATGAAATTTATAAACGAAAGGGAATTCTGCGGTCAACTTTTAGTTTGCAAAATTTGTAAAAAACAAAAAATCCTCGCCAGCTTGTGGCGGGGACTTTTCTTTTATAAGACTGAGTAAGGAACTCTTTCAGCCTTATTGTAGTTTAGGTTCTTGCGGCTCTCTTGGCCTTAACCTTTTGTACACCTTTCTTGGCCTTGCTGAATATGGCGTTCGGGAGCCAGAAGAATGTTGGAATAAGGTACATGGTAAGGATTGCGGAAATGGCGAGACCACCCACAGAGGCGATACCCATCGGCTGCGTCATGGCTGCCACGTCACCACCGATACCAAAGGCGAGCGGGAGCTGGGCCACAATGGATGCGAAGGTGGCAAGTGCGATAGCCTGGAACTTGGTCTTGCCCGCGGTCATCACCGCAGAACGTCGTCCCATGCTTCCGCTTCGGAACAGTCTGTTTGCTTCGTCAAGCAATAGAATAGCGTTGTTCACCACCACACCGATAAGCATCACGATGGCCATGAAGGCAATCATGGAAAGTGCCTTGCCGGTAACCACGAGGGAGAGGATCACACCGATGGCACCCATCGGGATGGTCGACATAATAATGAACGGCTGGGCGAAACTTTCGAGGAGGGCAACGAGCAAAATGTAGGTGAGGAGGATTGCCATGATGATTGCGGCGATGAATTCCTTGATCATGTCATTTTGCATGTCGGCGTTACCACCGAAGCCCGTTGTGACGCCTTCGGGAAGTTCGCCGCTCTTTTGCAATTCTGCAGAGAGGGCGCCGAGCTTGCCCATGATTTCACCAGTGGTGTGACCCGGGAGCAAGTTCATGGAAACGTCCACGCGAGTCTGCTTGCGCTTACGGTTAATCTTTGTAGGACCGGCGCCATCTTCCACATAGAAGAGCGTGCTTGCCGAGACGTATCCCTTGGGCGTGAGCATCGGGAGGTCTTCGATGTCGGCGTGGCTCTGACGGTCCTTTTCTTGCATGCGCACGTAAACGTCGTATTCTTCGCCGTCTTCGGTAAACGTACCGGCTTCATAGCCACTTACGGCGATGTAGTTCACCGTGGCGAGGCTCTGGAGGGTTGCACCGTAATCGGCAATTGCCTGGCGGTTCGGAATGAGCTTGATTTCGGGTTTACCGGCTTCATAGCTTGTTTTCACATCAACAACGCCCGGAATGTCGCGGGCCTTGTCCAAGAGAATTTGGGAGGCCTTGATGGCGGAATCCGGTTTGAGGCTGTACACTTCAAGCACCACGTCACCAGCGCTGTTGTTGCTCATTTCAGAAGCGGAGGTGCTCTTGACGGCGATGTAGGCGTCTGGAATATTGGCGAGGTACGGACGGATGGAGTCCACAATCTGGTCGGTACTGCGCATACGGCCTTGTTCGCGTTTGATCATCTTCACGCGGAGTGTTGCCTGGTTCACGCCGGTAAAGCCGTTTTCGCCACCGACGGTCACGCTGTAACGTTCGATTTCTGGAATGTTCTTGATGCGGGACTCGATAATCTTCGCAACGCTATCGGTCGTTTCAATGTTTGTACCCACGGGCATTTCCAAAGTAATGCTCATCATACCTTGGTCTTGCTTAGGCATGAGTTCCACAGTGAGGAAGTTCGTTGCCATAATGTAAACGCCGTAAATCATGGCGACCAGAGCGCCCACCTGGAAAATAACTCCCGGAATAGAAAGGCAGAAACTGAGAGTCTTCAGGTAAACCCAGCGAATGCCGTTCAAGCACTTGGGGAAGAAACTAGTGATGCGTTCAATAATACCAGGCTTCTCTTCGATGATATTGCCATTCTCATCTTTCTTTTTGCCCTTGAACAGGTAGGCGGCCATGAGCGGCGTGAGCGTGAAGGTCACGAGGAGTGACACGAACGTTGCGAACACCATGGTCATACCGTAAGTACGGAAGAAAATACCCACGATGGATTTCATGAAGGCAATTGGCACGAACACGCAAACGTTTGTCAAGGTAGAAGCCATAATGGCCACCATGATTTCGCTTGTACCCTTGAGGGCGGCTTCCTTAGGATCGAGGCCGTCCAGCAACTTGGTGTTGATGTTTTCGAGCACCACGATGGAGTTCGTCACCAAGAGACCCACGGCAGAAGAAAGTGCCATCAACGACATCATGTTGATGCCGAAACCGGCGAAGTACATGAACGTGAAAGCACCAATCACGGAAATCGGCATGGTGAGAGCCGCGATAAGCATCGTGGAGAGCTTGCCGAGGAACAGGAGCAACAAAATGGAAGTGAGGATAATGGCGATAATAATGTTCGAAATCACGTTCTCGATGGATTCTTCCACAGCGTCAGACTTGTCGTACACCAGGTGGAGTTCATAACCTTCGGGGAGCGTCTTGTTGATTTCTTCGGCGCGTTTTAAAGCGGCGTTGGCCACTTCCACCACGTTAGCGTCAGAACGTTTTTTGATATCCAACGAAACGGAGTTGATGCCGTTATAGCGAGAAGCGGAGGTCACCGTTGCGACAGTATCTTTGACGAGGGCGAGTTCGCCGAGCTTGACAACTGCTCCAGAGGAGGTCGGAATGTCAAGGTCTCGAATCTGGTCTAGCGTTTCGAACTTACCGCTGGTACGAATACTGGTGTTCTTGTGCTTGCCAATGACTTCACCAACCGGGTAGTTGAGGTTCGAAGCTTGGAAAACGCCCATCATGGTCGTCATGTCTACGCCACGGGACTTGAGCATTTCCTTGTCGAGTTCAATGGAAATCTGGCGGGTCGTACCACCAAAGATGTCGACGCTAGCCACGCCGGAAACTGAGGTGAGCAGCGGTTCGATTTCGTCTTCTGCCTTTTGGCGGAGTTCCGTCGGGCCCACCGGACCCGTGAAGGAGAAACTCATAATAGCGGAGGCGTTAATATCGACCTTCGAAATAATCGGGGCTTCCACGGCATCCGGGAAGTCGGCTGCCACCTGTTCGATTTTTGCACGAACGTCGTTTGCTGCCACGTCCACGTTGACACCCATGTTGAACATGGCGACAACAATGCCGTAGTTTTCCATACAAATGGACTGCACGTAGTCGATACCGTCCACCAATTCCACCTGTTCTTCAACAGGCTTGATGATGGTTGTTTCGATTTCTTCCGGGTTAGCACCGGCGTAAACGATAGTACCCGTCACCACAGGCACGTCGAATTTCGGCATCAAGTCCACCACCATCATGGTGTAGGTGTAGATACCGAATACCACCACGGTCAAAATGACCATGAGCATGGTAATTGGTTTGTAAATACTGGCTTTAATCATTCACTAAAATCTCCAGCTTACTTTATTCCACAATGAGGACCTTGTCGCCGTCATTCATGCGGGACATGCCTTCTACCATGACTGTTTCGCCTTCTTCAATGCCATCCAGAATTTGAACATCGTTCTTCGTCATGACGCCGGTCTTTACGACCTTGCGTTTGGCGGTGCCGTCTTCTTTGACAACCCAAACGATGTTCACGCCGTTGCGGTAAACGACGGCCTCGCTCGGGAGAACAACACCTTCGACCTGACGGGTGTCAAGTTCGGCGGTAACAAACATGCCCGGGAGGAGCTTTTTGCCTTTGTTGTTGAACGTGACTTCGACCGGGAAGAAACGCGTGGTCGGGTTTGCGGCGAGCGGGATGAGGCTTACCTTGCCCTTGAGCACTTCACCGTTCAAGGTGACCTTTGCTTCGGCACCCTTCTTAAAGAAACCAACTTCCTGGCTCGTGACGTTGAGTTTCAAGATAACCTGGTCAAGCTTGGCGATGGTGCAGAACACGTTGTTGGCTCCTGGAACCTGGCCCACCTTGTAGTTGAGTTCGGTCACCACACCGGAAGCGGGGGCGAGAATCTTGGTTGCGCGGCGGGCGGTTTCCAGGTTCATCTTGGCAATTCTCAATTGCATTTCCTGGGTGTCCATTTCTTGCTGGGAAAGTCCGCCTTTTTCCTTGACTTCGCGCATACGCTGGGTCGCGGCTTCCAAAAGCTTGACTTGTTCCTCGGACTGCTGGTAGCTGGTGTTGTCGCCCGTAAAGAGGAATTCGGCGAGAACCTGGTCCTTTTGTACGGAACTTCCGATTTGAACGTTAATCTTGGCGAGCGGATCGCCCAACTTGGCGATGGCGCTGGTCTGCTGCATACCTTCGACCGTGCCGGTGAATTTGCGGACATCGCTAAGCTTTGCCTTGCCGGCCTTCACGACGCGAGCGGGCTTGCCTTTTTCGGCCTGGATTTGCTCAATGGTCGTAGCCTTGGTGCTTGTGTTAGCATCTTTTTTGTCTTTGCTTTCGCAGCCAACTAGGAGAAGCGAAATAGCAGAAATGGTGAGGATTGTTTTTGCGATCTTGTTCATGTTCTTCTTCCTATTAATATTCTCCGGTTGCCTGCAATAGGGCGTTGTAAGCACTGTTCCAGTTGAGTACTGCCTGCATGTAGTTGAGCTTTGCCTGGCGCAGGCTCATGGTGGCGTCCAAATAGTTAAGCTGGGTTTCGCGTCCGACTTTGTAGGCGGCTTCTGTTAAATCCAAATTCTTTTGGGCGAGTTCCACGGAACGCTTTTTGAGGGTAAGCTGGGATTCTGCGTCGCTGAGAGTATTTGCGCAGGATTCAATTTGCAGACGGAAGCCGCGTTCGGCCGTTTCCTTTTGAATTTGCGTTGTGCGGAGGTCGGATTTTGCCTGGGTAACGCTTTCGCGGGTCTTCATGCCGTTAAAGAGGTTCATGCTGAAGCTCAGGAATATGGCTTTGTTGATGTTCTTGTCCCAATCCGGAGCGTCCCACTTGTAAAACTCGTTCTGCTTGTTGGCATATTCGAGCATGCCCCCGATTGCGATGGTCGGCTTGTAGCCGGCAGAAGAAATATCGATCTTCTTTTCCATCATGGTTTCGGTTTCATTGAGAATAGCCAGTTCCTTACGGCGCTTTTTGACGTTGGCCATGGAGGTGTCGGGGTAGGCAACTCCGTTGTCGGGGTTGCGCAAATCGCCCTGGAACTGGACTTCGGCGTCATATTCCATGCCCATGGTGTTCAAAAGTGCGTTGCGGGCGAGAATCTGGCTCTTTTTCATGTTTTCAAGTCCAGATTGAAGCTCGTCAAGCTGGAGCTGTGCTCGAATCATGTCAAGTTCGCCAACGAGACCGCTTTCAAAGGCCTGTTTTACGTAATTGATATGATCTTGGGTCTGTGCGATGCTTGCTTCGTAAATTGCGACCGCAGAATCCAGGTAAATGAGCTGGTCAAAAGAATTGTCAACTGCATAACGGACCGTGGATTTCGTATTTTCGAGGCTGACTTCGGACAAGCGCTTGTAAGCTTTAGCGATGTCAATGCCCGTGCCTACCTGGCCGGCCGCGTAAAGAATTTGGGTCACGGTCAGGTCTACGGTGGATTGCCAACGGTAGCCTTGCTTTGCCATGTTGTTCATGAGGCCGTCAAGAGCTGGGCCAATGACATCGGTGTCATAGGCGTTGGCGCTTGGATGCCCGTTTTTATCGTCGACGAGCGACATGGTAGAGGCTGCGTCACTGAAAACGGATGAACTCTTGACGTCATCCAAACCGAAAATGCGCGTAATTTTGGCGCTTAAGTCTACGGACGGGTAAGCGTTTCCGTAACCACCATCAACTTGAGAGTTGGCGCTTACGACCGCTTCTTCGGCAGTCTTGACGTCCGGAGAGTTTTCTAGAGCTATTTTTACAGCCTCGTCGCGGGTATAGGTCTTGCCTGCCCATGTGGGTAGGGTAAGACTCAAGGCGAGAACTGAAAGAATTGCGAAGTGTCTTGACATTCGTTCTCCTATATAGTTGGACAGGCCAAATGTAAAAAAATATGACCATATAAATAAGGGCTTTTTGCCATTTTTAAGACAAAAAGCCCAAATAGGGGGATGAATGGAAAGCTCGTTGATGAACGAACTTTACAAAGTGTGATGGAGATTACATCAAGCCGGGAATTTTCATGCCGCCGGTGATGTCGTTCAAACTAGATTGAGCGGCGTCATCCTTCTTTTTCACGGCGGAATTGACGGCGGCCATCACGAGGTCTTCGAGGGCTTCCACGTCATCTTTATCAACGGCATCCGGGTTGATTTTAATCATGGTGAGCACCCCATGACCGTTCATGGCAACCTTGACCATACCACCACCGGCTTCGGCTTCGAAACTTTGGGTTTTGAGGTCATTTTGGGCCTTCATCATTTTGCTTTGCATTTTTTGAAGGTCCTTAAGCATTTTACTCATGTCCATAGTGGATATTCCTTTTAGTTGTCGTTTTCTTCATTTTCGTCAGCTGCAGAGGTCACTGTAGCCTTTTTTAACGGCACAGAATATACCAATTCTGCAGCGAAAATTTCTTGGAGTTTTGCGAATCCGGGCTCTTTTTGCATGTCTAGTTCGTATGGGCTCATTTTCGCGGTTTCGCGAATGTGGCGTTCCTCTTCGGTGTAGGCGCGCGTTTTAATGGATAGCTCGATTTTGGTCTGGAGTTTGTCTTCAAGGATGGTTTGGAGGCGTGTGACGAACTCCGGGTGTTCCTTGATGCTCTGGTAGTTCCAGGAATCGTTATTCTCTGTTTCGCCAACGTAGGTGAGGGCGACCGGGAATGGATTTGCCTTTACATCGCCTGTTTCGAGGACGGTTCCTGCCATGGCTGCCGAGAACATGAGGTCTCCGTCATCGGCGAAATTAGCGCAGATAGTGGGCCATGCGGCTGCGAGTTCATAGCGAGAGTACGTTCCGGCGGAACTGTCGGAATAGCCGGCGAAGGGGTCGCTATAAGGAATGTCGGTGACCGATTCGCCGGAATCGACTGTTGGCGGGAAACTTTCGTTAAGTGCCGCGGCGACTTCAGTTACTTTTTTTTTTAACGCCTCGTCGGAGGCGCCATTGAGCTTGTTGACGTTGTTTAAAACTTTTCGGAGCTCAACCAGTCGGTCTAGCCAGGCCATTCGGGCAAAAGTTGTCTCGACCAGCAGGCGTGGATTGGTGCTGTAACGGAGCTGTCCTTGCAGGTCTGTGAGCATTTTTGAAATGCGGAGCAGGTCTCCATTGCTTAAATTGAGCCCGGTGTTTTTGAATTTTGAGTAAAGTTCGTCTGTAATGCTCAGGTCGTCGGCCGTAAAGGCGTCTATGCGGGTATAGAGCAAATTGCGCAAAAACTTGCCAAAACCGTCCAAAAGCGGGGTAAATTCAATGCCGCGAGTGCATGCGTCGTCGACCATCTTGAAAACGCCCTTGAGTTCGTGGCCTTCGATGGCGTTAATGAGGCTAAAGAACAGCTCTACCGGCGGGATTCCGAGGATGCTGCGGACGGCGTCGGCCGTCATTTCGCTTCCGGTAAAGGCGTAGGCCTGGTCAAAGTAGGTAAGGCCGTCGCGCATGGAACCATCGGCTTTTTCGGCAAAAATGTCGAGGGCTTCGTCGGTCGCATTGATGCCCTCTTGTTCGCAAATATAACGCAAACGGCCGCGAATCTGGTCCATGGTGAGGCGCTTAAAGTCAAAACGCTGCACACGGCTGAGAATAGTCTGCGGGACCTTGTTCACTTCGGTCGTCGCAAAAATGAAAATCACGTGTTCGGGCGGTTCCTCGAGCGTTTTGAGGAGCGCGTTGAATGCGCCCGTCGAGAGCATGTGGACTTCGTCGATGATGAACACCTTGTACTTGCCAATAACGGGCGGGTACTGGACGCGGTCAATCACGTCACGGATGTTATCGACACCGGTATTGGAGGCGGCGTCTATTTCGAGGACGTCCATCGGGTTTCCGCCGTCAATATCCTTGCAGCTATCGCATTCTCCACAGGGGTGCAGCGGGTCGCCGCCCTTGCAGTTGAGGGTTCTTGCCAAAATACGGGCGCTGGTGGTTTTACCTACGCCTCGAGTGCCGGTAAACAAGAATGCACGATGAAGACGATCCCCTTCAATAGCGTTTTGAAGGGTTTTTGCAATATGTTCCTGACCGACCATGTCGGAAAAAGACTTTGGGCGCCATTTACGCGCCATTGCTACGTATGCCATGTGCTGAATATAGTAAAAATCGGCAGATTGCGATTGGAGACCGGTGGAAGTTTTGTATTATATTTGTGCATGGATTTAGAGGCCCCTATGGATGATTCTGTAAAAGTTCAGTTCAATCGTGTGGCGCGTGAATACGACGAAAACAGGCGCAAGTTTATTTCGTGTTTTGACGACTACTATATAGGGACGACGGATTTTATTGCGAAAAGCGTGTTTGGAACGGCGAACGGTGGTGCCGGACCATGCCTGATTTACGACCTGGGTTCTGGAACGGGGCTTTTGGCGGGCTTCTGGTATGAGCATTTCCCGAAGGCGAATTACGTACTTGTGGATGTTGCAGAAGAAATGCTTGCTGTCGCCAAAAAGCGTTTTGATGGACTTTCGAACGTGGAATATCGTACTTGCGATTATTCGGAGGCCTTGCCGGAAGGGGTGCCTGACGTGGTGATGTCTGCGCTTTCGATACACCATCTGGAACATGAACAGAAGAAAAGTTTGTTCAAAAAAATCTATGCGGTGCTCCCGAGTGGTGGGTTGTTCGTAAATTATGACCAGTTCTGCCTGGATGACGCTACCTTGGATTCGGCCGTCAACGACTATTGGCTCAAGGAAATCCTTGCGAGCGGGCTTTCGGACTTGGAGCTCAACCGCTGGCAGGAACGCAAGAAACTGGACCGCGAATGTTCCATTGCGGCTGAAACCGCCTGGCTGAAAGGGGCCGGTTTTGAATCCGTGGAGTGTGTGTACGCCAAAGGAAAATTTGGCGTCATTTGCGCTAAAAAAGGGTGAACTCCTGATTCAACTGGTTGTTTTGCCTTATAAAAAAGTATATTGTGTATATTGCGGTTTAATCGCGCGAAATTTTAAGACGAGGTTTTTATGAAATCGAATATGGCTCTCCTGGTTCTCTCTTGGCAGACTGCTTGCTTGTACCACGAAAAGGAAGTTGAAAAACTTCTGCCGGGTGCAACTTCTGCAACGCAGGCGGAAAGCGATGAACTTGATAAGATCCATGACGAAGTGACCCCGGAAGTGGACTGGGATGATTTCAACGATATCTATGGCGGTTTCAACAGTGCAAAGGCCCGTACCGACGCTTGCGTCGAAGTGGTGAATCAAGAGTCCCGTGAATTTAAGCAGAAGGTTTTGGACTGCATGACGCGAATCGCCGCTGCAAGCCGCGAAGAAGACAACTTGGATAACGTATCTCCGGACGAACGCCGCTATATCGAAGAAGTCCGCGCCGCACTTGGACTGAGGTGATATTAGTAGACAGTAGACAGTAGGAAGTAGACTGTAGGAAGTGTTGGAGGTTCTTATGAATGTAAAGATTGCTGTGCTCTTTTTTGTGGCTAGTGCGTGTTTGTGTAGCGCGCAGATGATGCCTTCTGCGGCAAAGGCTAACAAAGCCGAAGCGGTTCCTGCGATTGATAAGAACGTTCTTGTTTATCACCCTACGCGGAACAATGCGGAGCTAGCGGAACTTGATGAACAAAAGCCGCAAGCGAAGGCTGACCAATCGCTTGATGCTCAGATTCCGTCCGATTTGAAACCGGCATCTCGAAATGAGGATGTCGCGGAAAAAGTTGAGAATGGGGGCTGCGCTGTAGGAACGGCTGCTCAACTGATGGATGTTTTTGCTTCGGGTGGAATTCCGATTTTTCTAGGCAAGCCTACGTGCTGGCAGAATTAAAAACTCAAAAGGAAATTAATGAAAAAATCCCCGCATCGGCGGGGATTTTTCGTATTTAATGGTTTGCCTTTATTTTGACGCGGAGTCGCTCTGTGCTGACTTTGGGCCGCGTGGCACTTATTTTGCACTAGCGCAACACGATGTCGCCCATTAGCGGAGCGTTATATCTCCATTAGCGACGAGCTTGTCGCGGAGCTTGTTGTGAGCCTTGTTGACTTCGTCGTCGGTGAGGGTGCGGTCCATGGCCTGGTAGGTGAGGCTGTAGACCATGTTCTTCTTGCCGGCTTCAATCTTGTCGCCTTCGTAGATGCTCTTGAGGGTAATCTTCGCGAGGTTCTTCGGGTTCATACCCTTGATGCGGCCGAGGATTTCTTCGTGGGTCATGCCCTTCGCGACTTCGATGGAGATGTCGCGGCTCGACGGCACTTGGCGGCTGAAGGCTTGGAACACAATCTTCTTGTGGCTTTCCTTTTCCATCTTGTCCATGTCTGCTTCCATCACGAAGGTGTCGTACGTGATGTCGAATGCCTTGAGAACGTTCGGGTGGAGGTCGCCCATTGTGCCGAGGACAGTTCCGTTGCAGACGATTTCTGCCTGCTTACCCGGATGGAGGAAAAGTTCTGCCTTTGCCGGTGCGCGGAATTCAACCACAAGGCCAAGGCGCTTGAAGAAACTTTGTACAAAGCCCTTGAAGGCGGCAAAGTCAATGCGCTTTGGCTTGTCGGCGAGCGGATCCACGTCAAAATTGCCGGCGATAGTGAGGGCGACGAGGTTCGATTCATCGAATCCCGGGTCGCGCACATCTTTTCTATCGCGCTTGAACTGGCCCTTGGCGACTTCGAACAAGCGAATGCTTCCTGGACGGTTCTTTTCGTTTTCGGCAACACTCTTGAGAAGGTTCGGAAGGAGAGACGTCGGCACGACGCCGAGTTCGTCGGAAAGTGGGTTTAGGAGGGCTGCAGGCTTGCTTCTGCGGTCGTCGCTTTCGGCGCCGAAGATGGCTTCTGTGCGTGCCTTGCTCGTAAAGCGGAGGGAAAGGCATTCGTGGAGGCCCATGGCCGAGAGAGTCTTGCGAATCTTGCGGTTCAAAACTTCAATTGGCGGGAGCTCGTTCGGCTGCATCTTGAAGCTCGGGAGCGTGTACGGAATGTTGTCGAAACCGATGAGGCGGGCGACTTCTTCGATAAGGTCCACTTCGCGTTCGAGGTCGGGGCGGAAGCTCGGAATCTTGAACGTGATGGCGTCTGCCGTCTTGGAAACGACTTCGAGGGCGATTCCTGTGAGGAACTTTTCAATCTGTTCGGCGGAAACTTCCATGCCGATGACCTTTACGGCGCGAGCGACGCGGAGCGTTACCTGGTTGCATTCCTTCTTGTGGTCTTCGCCGGTGTATTCGACGCTGCCTTTGAGAATGCGGCCGCCGGCCACTTCCTTGATGAGGGCGCAGGCGTACTTGCTGTATTCGTCCTGTGTGCGGAAATCGATTTCGCGTTCGAAGCGGTAGCTGGAGTCCGTGGAGATGCAGAGGCGCTTGGCCTGCTTGCGCACGACGGTCGGGTTGAACCAGGCGCTTTCGAGGAATACGTTCTTGGTGGCATCGACGATTTCGGATTCGACACCGCCCATCACGCCGGCAACGCATGCCGGACGGTCGCCGTCGCAAATGACGAGATCGTTTTCGGTGAGTTCGTGTGCGGTGTGGTCGATGGTTTCAATCTTTTCGCCCTTGGCGGCCTTGCGGACCTTGATGGTATTGCCCTTGAGCTGGTCCATGTCGAAGCTGTGGAGCGGCTGGCCCACGTCCATCAGAATAAAGTTCGTGACATCGACGACGTTGTTGATGCTGTTCATGCCAACGGCGTGCAAAAGCTTGGCGAGCCAGGACGGGGACTTTTCGACCTTCACGCCTTTGATGACGCGGCCCACGTAGCGGGAGCAACCGCAACCCGGAACGACTTCGAGGCTTGCAGCCTTGCTGCATTCTTCAGCGTCTTCTTCGTAGTTGTAGGCGAGGGGCTTCAGGGGGCGGTTGAACTTGGCGGCGAGTTCGCGAGCGACACCGCGGTGGCTTAAAGCATCCGGGCGGTTCGGAGTCACGTTCAGTTCGAAGCAAACGTCGTACAAGCCGAGGCTTACGAACGGGGTGCCTGCCGGAATGGAATCGTCCAAAACCATGATTCCGCCGTGGTCGTCACTGAGGCCGATTTCGTCTTCGGCGCAAATCATGCCGAAGCTTTCGACGCCGCGAATTTTCGACTTCTTCATCTTGAGCATCGTGCCGTCGGGGAGCGGAAGTTCGGCACCGATCGGGGCCAAAACCACGGTCTGGCCTGCGGCCACGTTCGGGGCGCCGCAAACGACCTGGATGGTTTCCTTGCCGTTATTGACGGTCGTGATGTGCAGGTGGTCGCTGTCCGGGTGGGCTTCGCAGGTCAAAACCTTTGCCACAATCAGCTTGTCATAGACTTTGCCCGGTTCTTCCATGCCTTCGACTTCGAGGCCTATGGAGGTGAGAGCCTTTGCAACATCTTCCGCAGATTCCGGAAGGTCAACGTGACGTCTGAGCCAATTCAAAGAAACTTTCATTTTTAATCCTTTTTGGATATTAATTTTCGCGCGTAAATATAGAAACTTAGGTGCTTTTGCTTGATTTGTTTAACGAAAATGACTGTACTTAGGGGTAAAAAATGAGCTTGAAATGACTATCTAGGCAATTTTAATTTGTTCTAAATCATTCCAAATGGGAATATTTTTGCTTGAATGGTGAAATCGTCTTATCGATGAACGTAAAAAAAAGTATAATTATGGCATGAAGTATGGTATACATAGTTTGGTGTTTAAGCAATGCGTCGTGGTCCTGTTGGGGTTCACGATAGTTTTTGCTTTTTTATTTGGTCTTCTTCGCCATCAGCTTAATAACCGGTTCTCTGAGATTTTGATGGAACGTGGTGCTGAGATAAGTGAGAAGAACGTTAACCTCATTAACCGCATATTCTCGGATGCTGAGCTGATAGGGCAGAATGTTCGAGCCCAATTGGGAAAGGAACGACCTGATGCAAAAAATTTTCCTGAGATTATGAAACGCTTGTTGATGAATGCTCGCGAAAAGGTTCCCGAAACGGTGGCTTTAGCGCTTGCAACGGATACTTCGTCTTATCCGGAATACATGCGCTTGGTGCACGTGGAGGGCGATAGTGTCGCCATTCTTGAAGGTAAAGGCTACATGAACAAGGCGTGGTATCAAAATGCTAAAAAGGCGGGGAAGCCTATGTGGCAGGAACCGTTTATAGGGGATTTTGTAAAGGAGCCGATTGCCGTTTATACCATTCCTTTATTTATTCCTAAAAAGGATGGAAGCGAACAATTCCTTGGCGTTATTTGTGTGGATATTTCCATTGCGTTCTTGCAGGAAACGGTATCGAATATTCGTGTGGAGAATAAGGGCTATGCGTTTGTGCTTTCGCCCAAAAAGAATTTTGTGGCGCACCCAAATAAATCGTTGATGAATACGTTGTACTTTGAAAAACTCAAGGCGGAAAATTCCAATATTAAAGCTATAAACGAAGCCATTGACAAAAAAAGTAGTGGCGTTTTTGTGGGTGTTACTATGCGCGGTGAAACGGCTTGCATATATTACACGCCCATGATTATGGAAGGTTGGACATTTGGAATTGTTTGGCCGGCGGACAGCTTCTTTGAACGCCAACGTACCATGGTTCGCTATTTTGGTATTTCTCTGGTGGTGGGGTATTTGTTCTTGCTCATCTTGGTCTTGCTGGTGTCATTCCGCGTGGCGCGCCCGCTTAACAAGATGTCTCGCATAGCGCACGATTTGGGTAAGGGTGATTTCAATGTGAAAATCCCAAGGATTCCCGGTAAGGACGAGGTGGCTCAGTTCGCCCAGGCTTTTAACAAGATGCGCGAATCCTTGGTGGAATATATTGACAACTTAAAGAATGTCACGAACCAGAAACTTCGCATGGAAGGTGAACTCAAGGTGGCTCGCGACATTCAGCTTGGTGTGCTTCCGAAGGATGAGGATGAAGAACGCATGCGCGATGAACGCCATGAATTGACGGCGTTCCTTCAACCGGCTAGAGGCGTTGGCGGCGACTTCTATGACTTTTACCCGCTGGACAAAAACCGCATTGTAGTGGCCATTGCCGATGTTTCGGGTAAGGGAATTCCCGCAGCGCTCTTTATGATGTCCGTTCGTACGCAGCTCAAGAGCCTTGCTTTGGCGGGGCATCAGGTGGCCCAGGTCCTGGATGAGACAAATGAACGCCTTTGTCATAAAAATGAATCCAATATGTTTGTAACGGTGTGGATGGGCGTTCTGGATTTGAATACGGGACATATGGATTTTTGCAGTGCCGGTCATAATCCTCCGGTCTTGTGCCATACCGATGGAACCGTGGAATTTTTAAAGATTAAACCGGGCCTGGTGCTGGCTGGTATGCCTGATATGCATTATCAAGTTCATTCTGTAGATTTGAAGCCCGGAGAAAGGTTGTTCCTGTATACAGATGGTGTTACGGAAGCTTCGAATGAAGAAAACCTGTTCTTTGGCGATAATCGTTTGCTTATGACCATAGAAGAGGCTAAGAATACGTTGACAAACGATCTTTGTCGCTTAGTAAAGGCTAAATTGGATGAGTTTGTTGGCAATGCACCGCAATTTGACGATATTACGATGCTTGCGGTAAAATATAATGGAGTTGAAAAGAAGGGGGATGCGTAACAAATGCAAGACCTGAGAAAGACAATTACAGTTGATTCCAAGATAGAGCAGGTGGAAAAACTGACTGCTTTTGTGGAAAAGGCTATTGAACCTTATGGTCCGACGGCAAAGGCACAAATGCAGATAAATGTGGCTGTAGACGAACTGTTCAGCAATGTTGTGCATTATTCAGGGTCTGATACCATGACTCTTATTTTGGAGGTAAATCAGGATATTTTAACGGCTACGCTTACTTTTATTGATGAGGGCGTGGCTTATGACCCTCTGGGAAAAATGGATCCGGACGTTTCTTTGCCGGCCGATGAACGTGAAATTGGAGGATTGGGCATCTTTTTGGTGAAAAAAACGATGGACAACCTGGAATATAAGCGTGAAGGTAACAGAAACATCCTTAAAGTCATAAAGAAATTAAGTTAATTTTCTAAATTTGCACCGAGGTTTTTATGCTAATCGAAAAGAAAGTTGAAAATGCCGTTATGGAAATTGCATTGGACGGAAGGCTGGATACGATGACGGCTCCTCAGCTTGAAACAGAAATTATGGGGAAATTGGATGGTATTACAGATTTGCGCTTTGACTTTGTGAAGCTGACATATATATCGTCTGCTGGTCTCCGCGTATTGTTGACGGCGCAAAAGATTATGAACAAGCAGGGTCGGATGATTGTCCAAAACGTTTGTCCTGAAATCAAGGACATTCTGGAAGTGACTGGCTTCTCGGATATTCTTACTATTGTTTAATCTTATTTGATTGTTTTAACAGATTAAATTTTTGAAAAAAAACGACGGATTTTAAATCCGTCGTTTTTTTTATGGGTAAAGAAGGTTGATTACTTCACGCCGATGAGGCTCAAGTCGCGAACGGCGCCTTTATCTGCAGATGTTGCCATGGCGGCGTAGGCCTGGAGGGCCTTGCTTACCACGCGGTCGCGGTTAACTGGCTGCCATGCTTTTTCACCACGGGCTTCCATGGCCTTGCGGCGTGCGGCGAGTTCGTCGTCGGTGAGCTGCACGTTGATGGTGCGGTTCGGAATGTCGATTTCAATAACGTCGCCCGTTTCCACGAGGCCGATGTTACCCTTGTTGGCTGCTTCCGGAGAAGCGTGACCGATGGAAAGACCGCTCGTACCGCCGGAGAAACGACCGTCGGTGAGGAGTGCGCAACTCTTACCGAGGTGACGGCTCTTGAGGTAGCTGGTCGGGTAGAGCATTTCCTGCATGCCCGGGCCGCCCTTCGGGCCTTCGTAGCGGATGACGACAACGTCGCCGGCCTTCACCTTGTTGCCGAGAATGCCGTTCACGGCGTCTTCCTGAGATTCAAACACGATGGCTGGGCCTGTGAACTTCCAGATGGATTCGTCGACGCCAGCGGTCTTCACGATGCAGCCGTCCTGAGCCAAGTTACCGTAAAGAACAGCGAGACCGCCGTCCTTGGTGTAGGCGTGTGCGCCGTCGCGGATGGCGCCAGTAGCGCGGTTGGTGTCCAGGGAATCGTAGTAGGTGCTCTGGCTGAAGGCTACGATATTGTACTTGCGGCCGGGGCCTGCGAGGTAGCGCTTCTTCACTTCTTCGGTGGCGTGTCCGCGCATGATGTCGTTTGCTTCGAGGGCTTCGCCCATGGTGTTGGCGTGAACAGTCTTCACATCCTTGTGGATGAGGCCCATGCGGTCGAGTTCACCGAGAATGCCCATGATGCCACCGGCGCGGTTCACGTTTTCCACATGGATGTTGTGGACGGTCGGGGCCACCTTGCAGATGCAGGGCGTGTTGAGGGAAAGACGGTTGATGTCCTTCATGGTGAAGTTGACGCCGGCTTCCTGGGCGACGGCGAGCAAGTGGAGCACCGTGTTGGAGGAACCGCCCATGGCGATGTCAAGGCGCATGGCGTTTTCGAAGGCGTCCATGGTAGCGATGCTACGCGGGAGGATGCTTTCATCGCCTTCGTCGTAATACTTGTGGCAAAGTTCCACGATGCGCTTGCCGGCGGCTTCGAACAGTTTTTTGCGTTCGGAGTGGGTGGCGACGATGGAGCCGTTGCCCGGGAGAGAAAGGCCGAGGGCTTCCGTGAGGGAGTTCATGGAGTTTGCTGTGAACATGCCGGAGCAGGAACCGCAAGTGGGGCAGGAGTTCGCTTCGATAGCGGCAACTTCTTCGTCACTGACGGAGTTGTCGGCAGAATCAATCATGGCGTCAATCAGGTCGAGGGCGCGGTCCTTGCCGTCCTTTGTGGTGACGTGGCCTGCTTCCATGGGGCCACCGGAAACGAAGATGGCGGGGATGTTGAGGCGCATGGCGGCCATGAGCATACCCGGGGTCACCTTGTCGCAGTTACTGATGCAAACGAGGGCGTCGGCGCGGTGGGCGTTTGCCATGTATTCGGTAGAGTCGGCAATGAGGTCGCGGCTGGGGAGGCTGTAGAGCATGCCGTCGTGGCCCATGGCGATACCGTCGTCCACGGCGATGGTGCTCATTTCCTTGGCGACACCACCAGCGGCTTCAATGGCGCGGGCGACAATCTGGCCCACGTCCTTCAGATGGACGTGACCCGGAACGAACTGGGTGTAACTGTTGACGACGCAAACCACCGGCTTGCCAAAGTCTTCCACCTTGGTACCTGTTGCGTGCCAAAGGGCACGTGCACCGGCCATTTCGCGGCCTTCCATAGTCTTCAACGAACGAAGTTTCGGCATTATATTACCTCATAAAATGCGCGTTCTGTAATGCTTGGCAGATCGCGCCGTTACCATAAAATTTGAACAATTATAATGTAGTAAAATGAAATAAAAAAAACGCCCCGATTTCTCGGAGCGTTCTAAACTTTTATGATTGATTAATAGTAATACTTGGCTTCAAGGGCTGCCGGGCACTCCACTTCCTTGTATTCAAGTTTGGGGTTGTTGGCGCCGCCCATCCAGTTGGCGAGGAACAAGCATCCGTTTTTGGCTTCGGTATCGTTCGAGAACGTACTGTTGCACTTTTGCGTCAGGCAGGACTTGCGAGAGTTGATGTCGTTTTCGGTACCGCAGTCAGCGAGGAGGCCGCCATACTGCTGGCCCATGTTGCCCCAGCCCATTTTTGAGCAACCATTGAACATACCTACGCCGCCACCCGGAATCATCACGTCGAACTGACCGCCACCAACGTCGCCGCCAATGTTAGAAGCGATGACGATGAGGGTCTTGCCTCTGACGCCGGACTGGTCGCCTCCATTATTGCCTTCGCCGTTGAACTTGAGCGCAAAGCACTTGCCACAATTATTGCCATCGAAGGCTGGAACTGCGGCAAAACCGTAAGCGAGTGTGTCGTTGACAGCCCATGGAGCCTGGCTTGTGCAGGTCATGGCGTAACCCCCGTCGCAAACGCTCTGGATAGATGAAACGGCAAGTGGTTCCTTGGTGTCGGCGTCGCAGGTGAGTGCCGGACCCTTTTTGCCCGCATTGGCGTCCCAGGCGCAACTTGGTTTGCAGCAATCCCAGTAACGGCTAGCCCAGCCCCAGCCCTGCTTGCCACCTTGGATGTACTTGATTTCGGTGGTTTCCTTGATGGAAGAAGAAGATTTTGCCTTGGAGCTAGAGGATTTTACGGAAGAAGAAGATTTTGCCTTGGAACTAGAGGACATTATGGAAGAAGAAGACTTTGCTTTGGAGCTGGATGATGGCGGAACACTGCTAGACAAAGCTTCGGAACTGATGGCCACTAATTCGGAAGAGGATTGCGGTGGGAGAACCGTTTCGGATGATGGAGTAAGCGGGACGGCTTCGCTAGAAGATGCTGGAACAATTGTTGCTGGAACAACAGGAAGAGTTGAGAGGTCCAGACCGATTACAATGGCATTGCCGGCAAGATCTAGAAGTGCATTCGTATTAACGTCGAATGCACCGAGAGCTCTGCCAAGAGAGTCGTAAGCGATGAAGTTGTCGGATGCGATCAAATAGAGTTTGTCGCCTTCTTGGAATGCGTAGCTGTCTACACGGACTTGGATGTTGCTGTAGTCCCTTTCCTGCTGTACCGGCATTGCTTCGGAACTGGTAGTAGATTCATCGGTACAGCTCCACGCAAATGTTAATGCGCTTGCTACGGCCAAAAATTTGAAATAAGAAAATTTCATGGTATACCTCTTAATCGCACTCAACATCCCACCCAAAAGATACTATTAAT
Organism: Fibrobacter sp.; assembly: GCA_024398845.1. Classification (GTDB taxonomy): domain Bacteria; phylum Fibrobacterota; class Fibrobacteria; order Fibrobacterales; family Fibrobacteraceae; genus Fibrobacter. The sequence goes on from JAKSIM010000007.1 coordinate 65,810, forward strand.
TATTCAATTTGTCTTGTAAAATATTATAAGTAAAAGGCCCATAGCGCAATGCTATGGGGCCTTGTTTTATTTTGGATACCAATTAATAACTTTGTTATTCTTGATAACGTGGTTCGGAAAAGCCCAAACGTTAGTACTTATCCTTAAGGGCTTGCGGGCATTCCACTTGAACAAATTCAACTTCGGGGTTGTTGGCTGCATCCATCCAGTTTGCAAGGAACAAGCAACCTTGCTGCAGACTGGGGTTAGAGTATTCCTTTTTGCACATATCGATGAGGCAACCCTTATCGTAGTTACAAGATGAGAGGAATCCGCCATATTGTGCGCCTGCACAAGAAATGCCCATTTTGCCGCAGCCGTTGAATGCACCCGGACCACCTCCCGGAATCATCAAGTCAAACTGGTTGTGGCTTACGTCATAACCAACGTTGCTGGACATAACGATGAGGTGCTTGCCTTTGATAGCCCTGTGGTGATCGTCGGTTGGCGTGTTTGTAGCCGAAGCTCCGGTTCCCGTGAATGTGAGCATATAGCATTTACCGCAGTCGTTGCCGCCACCCGGAGTGGCTGCGAATGCATAGGCTATAGTATCGTTCACAATTTGTGGGGTCTGGTCAAAGCAGGTTCCTGCGTTACCGCCGTCACAAACGGAGGATGCGTCGGAGCTAGCTCTGCTTGTACCGTCCGCATTGCAAGTTCTAGCGACAGGACCGCCCTTGCCTTCCCATGCGCAATGAGGTTTGCAGCTATCCCAATAGCGGGTTGCGTAGCCATTCTTCTTGTTGTTGTCAAGAATCTTGGGTAACAGATTGCCGCCACCGCTTTGCTGCTGTTGCTGGCTGCTAGAAGACTTTACGCTGGAACTAGATTTTACGCTGCTAGAAGACTTGGCTTGTTGTTGCTGACTGCTCGAGGACTTTGCTTGCTGTTGTTGCTGGCTGCTCGATGACTTGGTTTGTTGTTCCTGATTTCCGCCCTTGCCGATAGTGAGGGTAAAGGTGAAACTGCCGTCTGCAAATGTGTATTTATCCGAAAGTTTGGCACCGTCACTCATATGATCGGGGACCGTTCCGCTTATGGTGTAAGTCTTGGCTTCTTTATCGTAAGTGCCGGTTACAAAATAAATGTTCCATTCTCTTTGCGGTTCCTGGGTCACGTTGTTGAAAACAACCGGAGTAATGGCGCTGTTTTTAGCAACTGTTTGGTTCAGGTTGCCGGTTGCCGTAATGGAACCGGAGGTTTGATTTTGCGATTCTTCTTGCTTTTTAGAGGAGGAACTTTTGGCTTCTTCTTTTTTAGAGGAGGAACTCTTGGCCGTTGGTTCAGCGGCGCTGGATGTTGCAACGGGTTGGTTCGTGCTAGAAGTGACTACGACCGTTTCGGAACTTGCAACCGGAGTGACGCTCGCAGAAGATGCGGGGGCCGCTGCAGATGTTGGATTCACCGGAACGTCGATGACTGGATCTTGGATTACGGGATTGCCGTTTAAATCGGTTACTGAACCATCGGCGTATTTGATGGTTTGTGCCGTGGTTAAAACAGGAAGCAACGACAAGTCTACGGTTGCGTAGAGAACTGCACCTTCCATGTTAGTTATGTTTCCGGTAGCAGGGTCGTAGAAGCCGACCGGGGTGTTGTCGGCGAGCGTTACGGCGAACGGAACTGCGCCGGGTGTAATAAAATAGCGATCGCTGCCGTTGTCAAAAATCCATGTGTCTATGGCAACGGTAGGATAGGTTTGTGCAACAACTGGAGTTGCGGATCCGGTTGAGGTTTCTTCGACAGAGCAGTTCCAGGCGCCCAAAAGAACGCCGGATACGATTAATCCTTTGATAATTGCTGATTTCATAAGAACCTTTGGTGCATCTTTATTTTTTCGCATAATCTATATAAAGGGCATTTTTTTTCCTTGTAAAAAATTAGTTTGCGTGACCTTGGTCAAAGAAAATGTTCTCGCAGTGTTCCCTACAACGAGAAATGTTAAATTTTGAAAACGACGGTGTTTATAAAGGTTTACTTTATGCTTTATTTAACGCTTAAATTATGCAATTATGCAAGATAGACTAAAGCCACCATGGCTTGTATTTATCTCGGTTATGTTTGGATTTTTGCGCATGTTGAGTGCTGTGCAATTTTGGATAAACTTGTCGTAACAAGGCCCTTTGGGGATTAGAATGGCCACATGAATTTGTGCTTTGAATTGATTGCCTTCGCAGAATTCTTTTTGCAAAAATTTCCCGATTTTTTCATAGAGCTTGGGCGCATCGAAATTAAGACGTTTGCCGTAAGGTGGGTTCAAAAGGATAATTACGTTTTGATTTTCTGACTTGTTTTCGGAGAAAAAATCCTTGACGGTGTAGCTGAAAAAATCTCTCAGTTGCGGATTGATGGAAACTGCGTCCGGGCGGTTCTTGGCGATTTCTGCGAGAGGGCTTGCTTCTACGTTATGCTTGATGATGTTGATGGGACGTTCCGAAATGTCGGAGGTAATAATTGTTATTGCTGGACCGGATTGCGTTGATTGTTTCGCTTCGCTCGCTATGACAGCTGGGGTTCCTTTTAAAATAAAGTTCCAGGTGCCTTCTTTAAAAGCGGGTTGGTGTTTCAAGGCGAAGTCCCTGCACTTGCCGGGAATGAGGCCGTTTGCGATGTAGGCTGCTTCGAGACTGAACGTGCCGCTGCCGGCCATGGGATCTATAATAGTGGTTAGTGGTTGGTGGTTAGTGGTTAGTGATTTGTTTGTGATTCGTTGCAGAGACTCAAAAATCATGGCGGCGGCGATGGTTTCCTTGAGCGGGGCTTCTGCTACAAAGCGGTCGTGTCCGCGCTTGTAGAGTTCTTCGCCGGCGAGGTCCTGCCAGATGGTGCAACGGTCGCTTTGCAAATTGATGTAGAGATGTTGCGTGTGGCCTGCGTTGGATTCTTGATCAAGTCGGGGATGACAATTGGCGGGCAGTTGAGATTGACTGTTGGAATTTTTCTGAAATTGGGCGCTTGTTTTTTCCGTGATGATTTTCAGGATGCGTTCTTCCACAGCGTCGCTATGGTACAAACGCGAATGTTTGCAACTCGTATGCAGCATAATTCCCGCGTGACCCAAAGCCTCGACCCCCAAACCTCTCTCGTCTTTTGGATTGCCACGCCCTGACGGGCTCGCAATGACTCCGGGGGGCGTTTTTCTCTCTCGTCTCTCGTCTAAATACAGTTCCCACGGAATTTCGGCGGTATGTTTTTCTAGCTGCCCGAAGTTTTCGGCCTTGAAACTTGCGATTTCCATGAGCACGCGGTTCGCTATACGGCTGTAGGCGACCGCTTTCCAAGCTTCTGTAATTTTTGCAGTAAATTCAACTTTGCCGTCGCCTGCGACTTTTATGCTATCGTCACTTGCGGTTTCCACCCCGATATGCTTTAGCTCGTTCGCCAGCGTTTGCTCAAAGCCGAGCGGAGCCACAGCCAAAAAACGGTGTGGTTTTCCGATAATTTGCCGCTTGATTCGTTTTTCGAGGGCTGCATCCATGTTTTGAAATATAGAAATATTATAAAGTACTTTTTGAGAGAGCTTTTTTTGTTCTTTTGAGCGAATTTGGGTATAAATTGAGGCTTTTTGGGGTTGTTTATACCCATTTTTCTCTCATTTTAAATAATAAAAATAGGAACCGCAAAAGTATGTGTGTCATTTTGGGTATAAATAGAATCCTTACAGCTGCTTTATACCCATTTCACCAAAATTTAGTTAGTATAAACTAATGAAAATGGGTATAAAACATTGACAAAAAAGTGTTTTATACCCAAAAGATGGCAAAAAGACCGCGAAAGGCCGCAAAATGCCGCGAATTTTTAGAATTGGAAGTAGATGAACGGGCAGGAATCTGCGCTCATGAACTGGTAAATGATAAAGATGATAAATGCGGTTGCTGCAACCATGGCGGGAATCGGAAGGCTTGCAAAAGTGATGCGGTAGCGACTTTTGAATTTCTTTGGAATCCAGTGGATGAGCATGCCCGCAACGAACACCAGGATAATGTTGATGTGTTCCCAGGCGATAGGGAGAATTGTATCCCACTTCCATGCGGTGCCCATTTGGTTCACCATGTTCTTTGCGGTATTCCAGGCGACTTCGTTTGCTTCGGCTGGGTCGAGGTTCGAACCTGCACGGAAGAAGAGTCGCGTGAAAGTAATGAACACGAAAGTGAGTGTCACGTTCCAGGCAGTGTACAGCCAGTGGTACGTTTTTTGCGAGAACAGACGGAAAATTATTACGCTGTAAATACCTACAAAAAGGACGCCGAACCATACGGCGGTAATGGCGCAAATCGGCGTGCCGTAGTTTTTGTATACGATGGCGCTGATGGCGAAGAGGAGGAGGGACGCTCCTGCGCGGAATTTTGGACTGCGTTTGACCCAGATTTTGTTGAATACCTGGCCAAAACCGTTGAGACCGCCCCAAATGATAAAGTTCCAGCTGGCGCCGTGCCACCATCCTCCCACAATCTGGGTTGCCATGGCGTTCATATTGGTGGTAATGAATTTGCGGGAGTCTGGCTTGAAATATGCATAAATGGCGATGTAGAGGAAGAAAAGCCCGAGGGCGATTCCGACGAAAACGCTTCCCGAAAGGAGAATGGCGACGAGGCTCAAGAAGCCCATCCAAAAGTAGGTTCCGATGGTCGCGTTGCGGTTTCCGCCAAGAGGAATGTAGAGGTAGTCGCGCCACCAACTGGAAAGGCTGATGTGCCAGCGACGCCAGAATTCCGTGGGGCTGAGCGCCTTATATGGACTGTTGAAGTTCTGCGGCAGGCGGAAGCCCATAAGAAGGGCTACGCCAATCGCGATATCCGTATAGCCGGAGAAGTCGGCGTAGACCTGCAGGGAGTAGGCGAAAAGTGCTATGAGGTTTTCGAGGCCTGTAAACAGGAGCGGCGTATCAAAGACTCGGTCCACAAAGTTTGTGGCGAGGTAGTCGCTCAAAATAATCTTTTTGGCAAGCCCGTTCAGAATCCAGAATACGGCCATGCCAAAGGCTCGGCGGGGGAGGAAATATTTTTTGTAGAGTTGCGGGACGAACTTGTCTGCGCGCACAATCGGACCCGCGACGAGCTGCGGGAAGAATGTGAGGTAGAAACCGAAATCTAGAATATTCGAGACGGCCTTGATTTTACCGCGGTAGATGTCGATGCAGTAACTCATGGCTTGGAACGTGAAGAACGAAATGCCTACCGGCAAAATAATCTGGTCGACAAGCGAGTGCGTGCCGAACATGGAGTTGCTTGCAGCGGCAAAGAAGTTGTAAACATGAAGCTCGATGCCCGTAAAGTCGTAGAGAGCGTCCAGGAAGAAGTACGAATACTTGTAGTAGCAAAGGACGAGAAGGTCTATGATGACGATTATTATCATCCAGAGCTTTCTTTTCCATTTTTCTTCGGCTGATTCAATCCACTTGCCAATAAAGAAATTCGCGATAACGCAAAAGATGAGAATGCAAACGTAACTTCCGCTGGTCTTGTAGTAGAAGAACATGCTCGTTGCGAACAGGAAGGCGTTGCGAAGAAGTAAGCGGTTGTGGATTAGTGAAAAAATCGCAAAGACGACGGCAAAGAATCCCCAGAAGTAGAACTGAGTGAACAGTAGCGGCGAGTTTGGGTCGAACGCGAATGTTCTGGTCAAGTATGGAATTACGTAATCGAGCATGAATTATTAAAATAAACGATGAATAATGAAACTTTAGGGTTGTTTTGCTGCAGAGGCCTTTGTGGCGGGGGCGGGGCCTGGTGCCTTAGGCTCCTGGGCTGGCAGGTTGGAAATGTGTTCTTGATAGCTTTTGATGATTGCCTTGTAGAACAAATCGCCTAATAGATGGTAACCGGTCAATTTAAAGTGAACTCGGTCGGGTTTGGCCAAATCGGCCTTTTCCCATTTGGCCATGGAGCCGAGACCGCCCATAATGCTGAACTTGTCCCAGACGCCGGCGCTATACTTTTCGGCGAGCATAAAGAAGCTTTTGCGTGCGACTTCGCCGTTTGGATGTTGCACAAAGCGTTTCTTCTTTATTTTGCGGAAACTATCGTTGTTGGTTTCAAAGATAATGGCCGTGTTGGGACTCACTCTTTTAATGCGTTCCAACAGTTTGTCGTAATCTTCGCGGAAACGCTTGTCATTGAATTTTTGGACGTTGGCGTCGTTAATGCCAATAGCGAGAATGACGAGATCGGGCTTGTAGAAGGCCATCTCTTGTTCAAAGAGTGGGCAAATGTCTTCAAAATAATCGCGGACTCTTGCGCCGTTGATGCCTACGTTTGTGTAGGTAATGCCAGGATTGTCGGTTTCTGTGAGAATGCCTGTAAGCGTAAATCTTGGACGGGCGTTCTTTTTTACAGAGTCCGGTACCACTTCGGCTTCGGAAATGCAATGCTCGTCGGCGTCGTTCGTCTCGTCCAATTCGCCTTCGGCGTAGTTAGGTGCAGGCTTTTTGATTGCGACGCTGCATTTGCGAGGACCTTTGTCTGCAACTGCTGATTTAGCGTCTTTTTGTTCTTCTTTGGCAAGACAGGCTGTGTCTAAAACGTCGCATTCGCCTTGGAACATAGAATCTAGCGGGAGGGCCACGTTTTGCGGAATAACAGCTTTTGTGGAATCGGCGGCTTTTTTTGCGGAATCTAATCGGGTGGAATCCATTTGAGCTCGCATAATGGAATCCTGAATGAGTGAGTCCGTAATGAACTGCGCCACGGTGGCTTGCTTTAACGAGTCAAGCCAACGGAATTGAAATTGAATGGTGTCAATGGGCCGCGGACTTGTAAATACGTAGCTTTGGCTCTTGGCATCAAATTTACCTTGAATGTCGGTAGAATCCACTCGTAAAACAGGAACGATGTCGTTGTTGTCACTGTAGCCGAACAGACGGAATTTTGTTTCGCCCCACATGGGTTCGCTGTTGTACTTATCCAAGAGAAGCGTAAATTCTGCGCGGGGGTCGCTGGTACTTACGGCGATGCCCAAAAGACCAAGCGGCTTGGTGACTTCCTTTTGGACGTTTTTGCTTTTGTCCCAAATGCCTTGGTATGCGCTTGCGTAACTGGCAGGTGTGTTCGTCCTTGCTGCGGAGAACGGGAATATAAAACCACGACCGGCGCTGGCCCCCGGGTATTCTTTAATAAGGTGCTCACGGATGCGGCTCGAAATGACGTCGGCTTGGAGATGGGATCCTCCGATATGCAAAATTCGAACTTGTCCACGATTTTCAAAAATGAGGGTGTCCAGTTTTTTGAAGAATGTCTCGAAACTGGCATTTCCCTTGGGAAATTGAATCGTGTTTGCGGTTGTATCAATAAAGGTGTATTTTGACAGGTCCAGACTGTAATTCCCTGGAGCGGGCATTGGGCTCGCTGCAAAGGCGCCTGCGACAAGGATGCTAATTAATGAGAAAACCTTCACTTTTTAGCCTCCGTTGATTTCTTTTTCTTGTTTTTGTTTGCGGCACTGGAGGCTGCTTTGGAAGAAGCCTTTGGTGCTGCTTTGGATTTTTTAGGAGAAACGCTTTTGGAAGCGTTCTTTTTTTGGTTTTGGGCGAATTCGTGAATTTTACTGAGTTTTTCGTCGGTAATGTTATGGCGATCGCGGAACTTAAAGTAATCGTAGTGCATGCGGAGCGCTGCACAGAAGAGGTCTCCCATGTAGGCTGCTCCACGGCGGGTAAAGTGGATATGGTCGGTAAAGCCAAGGGAAGGTTCCTTGTTAACCCATTTGATCATTGAGCCGTTGCCGCCCATTACGCGGTGCATGTCCCAGTAGGCGGCGCCATTGTCAAGGGCGACTTCGCGTAAAGCTTTGATGGTGATTGCGAGGCCAGGGTAGGTTTGCCATGTTCCGTCAATTTGCTTTGCCATATCGGCTGGACCAATAAAGAGAATATCTGCGTCCGGGTTGGCCTTTTGAATGGCTTGTATTTGACGGGTGATAATCTTTTTAGTCCAGTCAACATTCCCTCTGTTGATGCTTGGCACTAGGTTGCCACCGTATTCCATGATAATGAGACGGGCGTTCATGGCGCTGTAACTTTCGGCCAAGAGCTCCGAGTCAATGCGGTGGAAAATTGTGCCGGAACTACCACGCATGGCGATATTGTCAACAGCAACGCCGTAGGCTCCATCGGCCGAGACCGCGTAGATTTCGGCATTTCCGCTCAGGTAAATTTTGGCACTGCTGGTGGTGTCGGGCAATTTCCAAGTGTAAACGTTCAAACGCTTCATCTTGGTTATTTCTGGGGCGGCGGCTTCAACGGTTTTTAGACGGCGCTTTGTTTTGGCGGTGCTGTCTTCGTTGACGCCTACGGTGTCTATAATGGTGCGATCGTAGTTCAACTTGAGCTTGAGGTTCCCGCGCTTGCCTGCGAGAACTTTAATAACGGAGTAGCCGCCTACGTGGGCAAAGGATTTTTTGCGTTCATTGCGTTTTTTGAATCCAATGACGGCGTTACCTTCGAGATCGGCGAACTGGGCTAGCGGGCCATAGCGGTTGTGGTCGGCTTCCTCATCCTTGGGGCCAAATAGAATGTAGCGTTTGAGGTCACCGTCATTCCAGTGGCTTGTGGTTTGTGAGGGAACCGCCATGATGGGTGGCATCATGCCTGGTCCTGCTCCGCCAAATTCCTCTTGCAGGTCTTCGCGGATTGTTGCCGAAATGCGGTCTTCTTCAAGTTGGGAATCTCCGTAATGCACTATGTGGACTACGTTTGAATCCAATTCTGCGAGTTGTAAATGCAAAAAGAATCGATCAAACCACGTAGGGTCGTTGTTCGGCAGGTCGAATCGTGTTTTCCCTTTTTTAAAAAAGTCCTCGTAAAACTTTAGCGAGTCCGTAAATGCGGCGAATTCCTTTCGTTGAGTCGCTTCCATCATTTCACGAATGGCTTCTTCGGGGTCGACCGCGGCTGAGTCTCCTGTGGAGTCTGCTTGAGCCTTCACAAAAATGTCCGTCAACTTGGGGTACCGGAACGTTTTGTCGCCAACGTGAATTCCCCCTTCTGGGTAGACGACCGCAATGAGGGCGAGTACCACGAAGAGGCTTATGATGCTAATTAAAGTTTTTAAAGGGGACATTTGCAACTAATAATGAACAATGAACGATTAAATTACAGTTTTGCAACGATTGCTTCGACGTTACCCACATGCATGGTTCCGTCGCGCAAGTCCTTGAATTCGAATTCTCCGTCCTTGGCCTTGTCGCCATCGACGTAGATTACGATTTTTGCGCCCTGGTAGTTCGCCTGTTCCAACTGCTTGCCCATTTTCATTGGGGCGAGCGGATGGGACACGGTGTGGTTGGCGTCGTTCTCTGCAGCAGAACCTGCGCGGAACAGCTGGGCCGTTTCAAAGACCTTCTTCATGTCGTTTGTGAAGCTTGCAATGTAGAAGTCCACACTCTGTTTAGGGCTCGGAAGCAGGTTGTGTTCGCGGAGCAGGTCTGCGAGAACCACGTCGCCCATGCCAAAGCCAACACCCGGAATGCGGTCGCCTCCGAGCTTTTCGGTGAGGCTGTCGTAACGTCCACCGCCGGCGATGGCGCGCATGGATTTGCCCTTGTCGAATACTTCAAAAACGATACCCGTGTAGTAGGCGAGTCCGCGAACAATGCTCAGGTCAAGGTTCACGCATTCGCCAAAGCCTGCGGCCTGCAAAGTAGCGAACAGGTCCTGGATTTCGGCCAAGGCTGCGGTCGCAGCTTCGCTATGAACGGAGGCCTGAACTTCTTCGATGCTCTTGCAACTCATAAAGGCGTCGAGTTTAGCAATCTGGTCTTCGGTGAGGCCTGCGTCGGTGAGGGCCTTTGCGAAAGCTTCCGGACCGATTTTTAAACGGCGGTCAAGCACCGGGTAGACGAGGGAGGGATTCGGGGCGCCGATTTCTTCGAGGTAGGTGGCGAGCAACTTGCGGCTAGAAACGCCAATTGCGAACTCGCCGTCCTTGAGGCCGAACTTGCGGAGCATCGTTGCTATGGCTGCCATCAGGTCAGCCTCGGCGTAGATGCTTTCGGTGCCGATGATATCCATGTTCAGCTGGAAGAACTCGCGGAGGCGGCCCTTTTGAGCTTTTTCGTAACGGAACAGGCGCGGCATGCTGAACCACTTGAACGGCTTCTTGAGTTCGCGGGCTTTTTGAATTACGAGACGGGCGAGGGTAGGCGTCATTTCGGGACGGAGTGCGATGGCGCGGTCTCCCTTGTCCACGAAATTGTAAAGCTGGCTTACGATTTCTTCGCCGGACTTTCCGGTGTACAGTTCCAGATGTTCAAACATCGGGCCTTCGTATTCTTCGTAGGCGAAACTTTCGGCAGTTTTACGCCAGGTGTCAAAAATGTAGTTTTGGATGCGCTCGGCTTCCGGGTAAAAATCGCGTGTGCCCTTGGGCAACTGAGGAATTGCAATACTCATAGTGGGCACAAATGTAGAAAAAGGCGACTTTGGGGGTTAAAGAACAAGATTTTTTGGTCATCGGAATAGGCAACAAAAAGAGCGTTGGCTAATGAATTAAAAAAAGACAATCTTGTCGGAATAAGGCGTTTGCATATATTTTTAAACATTTCTGACTGGCTTGGCCGGTTCGCCTTGTCGCGGATTTTAAATAATGCTATATTTTTGTTGAAAATTTTAAACCTCAAAAAGGAAGGTCTATAATGGCTAGAAAGAAGATTGCACTGGTTGGCGCTGGCCAAATCGGTGGCACTATGGCTCTCGTACTCGCTCAAAAGCAACTTGGCGACGTTGTTCTCATTGATATTCCGCAGACAGCAGGCATGCCGAAGGGCAAGGCTCTTGATATCATGGAAGGCCGCTCTGTCATGGGCACCTCTTGCAATCTCACTGGTTCTACGGATTACGCCGACATCGCTGGTGCGGACGTTGTAATCGTTACCGCTGGTGTTCCGCGTAAGGAAGGCATGACTCGTGATGACCTCCTCAACATCAACTGCGGCGTGATCAAGACTGTTGGCGAAGCCATCAAGAATACTGCTCCGAACGCTTTCGTTATCGTTATTACGAACCCGCTCGATGCCATGGTTTACAACATGCAGAAGGTTACCGGCTTCCCGTCCAACAAGGTGATCGGTATGGCTGGCGTGCTCGATTCTTCCCGTCTCGCTTGCTTCGTTGCTATGGAACTTGGCGTTTCTGCCGAAGATGTCAAGGCAATCGTTATGGGTGGCCACGGTCCGTCCATGGTTAGCCTCTATGACTGCGTGAGTGTCGGTGGCATTCCGCTGTCTCGCCTCATGACCAAGGAAAAGTTCGACGAACTTGCTCATCGTACTGCTGAAGCTGGTACCGAAATTGTGAACCTCCTTGTTCGCGGTTCCGCTTTCTACAGCCCGGCCAACTCTGCCATCAAGATGGCTGAAGCCTACCTCCTCGACAAGAAGAGTGTTCTCACCTGCGCTGTGAAGCTTGACGGTGAATACGGTGTTAAGGGTCTCTACTGCGGCGTTCCTTGCGTGATTGGCGCAAACGGCGTAGAAAAGATCTTCGACTTGAGCTCCAGCATGAACGATGCAGAAAAGGCTGCTTTCGCTAATTCTGTTGCTGCTTGCCAGAAGAACGCTGACTGGGTTGACGCCAATACGTAAGAAAACTCGTGCTAATATGAGGCGGAGGCCTCTTGTTGGCATTCTTTTTCCTAAAAGCCCTCGGTTAACACCCGAGGGTTTTTATTTATTTATTTTTTTTTGAATAAAATATAGCTTCGAAAATTTTGGAAAGAGTCTTGCTTTGTTGAGGCTCTTTTTTTGTGTAAAGTAGTGAATTTGTCAAGGTATGATTTTTGTAAAATTTTGGTTATGTCGCTTGTGTATGACGTTGTTTGGAATATTGTCTCCAAAGTTGTTTTATTTGTTAAAAATTAAGTATAAATATTTTGCGGATTTTAGTTTGTTGCAATATCCTTTTACTATATTTGGAAAGCACCAATTAACAAAGGCTAGGTAATGAACAAAGTAATCTCTACTTCGATTCTTGCAGCTGCTCTCGCTACAGCTGTATTTGCTCAAAATAGCTCTTGCATTCCGTTTGTGAATGGAACCGGTGATTATGACAAGCATTGTTATAATTCCGGCCTTTTGAATATGGAAGAAGGGGCTTGCTATACAATGAATGAAGACCGTGGTCAGGCTCCGGTTTGGATTAACAACATGGCTTCGGAATCCTGGTGGTGGACGAAGGTTGCTTGCGTTGAAGCTACTGTCGAAAGCTCCAGCAGCGAAGATGTTGTGAGCTCCAGCTCCGTTGAAGAATCCTCCAGCAGTGAAGTTGAAAGCTCCAGCGCTGTTGTGGAATCCTCCAGCAGCGAAGAAGAAAGCTCCAGCTCTGTTGAAGAATCTTCTAGCTCCGTCGAAGAAAGCTCCAGCTCTGTTGTGGAATCCTCCAGCTCCGAAAAGACTGTTGTTGCTGTTGAAAAGTGCGTAGAATTTGTGAACGGCACCGGCGACTACGACAAGCATTGCT